>DUCH01000001.1 GCA_012959865.1 Myxococcales bacterium
CAGCGCCTCGACGGGTCCGCCTTCCACCCGCACCCACCCGAGGACGGCGAGAGCGAGAGTGAGGCTGTGGGCCACGGTAAACCCGGTGACCAATCGCGCAACTTCGCCCAGGCTTCGCGCCAACAGGATCAGCGCAAGGACGAAGGCAAGGTGATCCCAACCGCTGAGGATGTGCTGCACGCCGAGGCCCACATAGCGGCCGAATGAGGCGCCCGCGAGCGCGTCGCCGGGTGCCGCGGGTTCGGCTTCGGTGTGCGAAGTACCGAGGGGCCAGTCAAACTCAGCGGTTGTGAGCACGCGTTCCACGATTCGAGGCGATGCGGCCTCCGATGCGCTCCCCGATGCGCCCCCCAGAGTCACCCGGGCGAAATGCAGGTGGGAGGGGGCCTCGTCGAGGAGGATTCGGCTGCGGATCGTGCGCGGAATCCCCGGCGGGCACTGAATCGACCACCGATAGCGAAGCCAACCGGTTTCGCTGGGCCGAGCCGCGGGTTCCCCGGTGGGCGTGCACGGCCCATCGGGGGTGATCAGTTGCAAATGTTCGGCGAGGTAGCGGCCCACTTCTCGGCCGCCGTTCGCCGGGTGGGGTGGACTGGCAAGGGGGAGCGGGATGCCCAGTCGGCTCAGTTCGAGTAGGGCGACCCGGACGCTGACTTGTGCGCCCTCTTCGCCGAGATGCCAGGCGGAGTACGAAACACTCTTGCCGTGAGCACCGGCGGGCGACGCGAGGAGCGCTGAAAACAACGGAAGCAACGCGCAAGCGAGTGCGAAAAAGACGGTGGGCACGCGGCGCACCATAGCCCTTCCCTTTATTCGAGAATAAAAACGTCGTTTCAGAGACAGGAAATCACCCGATATCGAGCAGTCGGGCTCGTGTTTCACGCATCCGGGAGTGATCTTGGGCGGTTGGTGAAAATCCGCTTGACAAAACTAACTCTCGTGCTATAATTTACCGGTCGTTACAAAAACATGGTCTGCCTTGAGGCGGGCCTTTTTTTTTGCTCTCCGTTTTGCCCTCCGACTTGGGCGACCTCTTGTTCTTGTTCTGTTGTTGCACACGACCTGTTGTGATCCTGCTGTAATGTTGTGTCGTGGGGGTTTTGCCGAATTCGCGGCAGCCTTTTCGGACGATCCCGCACCGATGCCCAAACGGACCCGGGGGCTCGATGAATCCAACAGTGGCGATCGTTCTCCTCTGGCTGGCCTTCGGGGTGAGCCACGTGGTTCTTTCTAGCTTTTGGCTCCGCGGCAAACTGGCCATAGCCTTGGGTGAGAACGCTTTCCTCGGGTTCTAATCGCTGATTTCCCTCGCCACCTTCGTGCCCCTGGTTGTCTTTTACTTCGGCCTGGTCCACCCGGTCCCCAACAGGTATGCGACCGATGTCGCATTTTTTCCCGGGTTTCCTCTCTTTGTCTTGCTGGGGTCCATCCATCAGGACCGCCGAAAGCTCCACCCGGCGAACTCGGAATATCGAGCCTTTTACGCGGCTGCGCCCTTGGCGCCATTTACGGGGGCAAAAACCCTCCAGGGCATCAAGTGATTGGACTGGCGGGCCGT
>DUCH01000002.1 GCA_012959865.1 Myxococcales bacterium
GAGATCGGCGAATCCCTGCGCAGGGCTCTGGTGGGTGACCTCGACCAGGCGGTCATGGTCGGCCGACCCGGGGTGTCGGGCCGCGCCGAGGGCCGCCTCCTGGGCGGATCCCTGACCCTGGTCACGGCGAGTCTCGGCACCGCCTGGGAGATCGACAGCCGCGCCTCAATTTTGCTGCTCGAGGAAGTCTCCGAGCCTCCGTATCGAATCGATCGGATGCTCGAGCAACTTCGAGGGGCAGGTAAGCTGGATGCCCTCGCAGGCGTGGGAATTGGGGGCCTCGAGAGCTGTCGGGACGAACGCTACCCCGAGCGTGACGCCGAGACAGTGGTGCGGGAATTTTTCGAGCGCCTGGGTGTCCCCGTTGTTTTTGACCTCCCTTTTGGTCATGGTCAAAAAAATCTATCTTGGCCCTTTGGGGGTCTTGCGGCGCTCGATGGTGATCGCGGGCAGTTGGAAATGTTAGAGTCAGCGGTAACGACTCGCTGATTTCCCCCGAGCCTTTGAACTCTCTGTTGGCCGCGAGAAGTTTGACGAAACCAGCCTGTGGGCTGGCACTGTGTACGGATCGGGAGACATGAAGCGCAGTCTGATCAAGCGTAAATTGGGAAAAGTCGAGCGCGCGCTCGACAAGGCGATCGAAAGTGCGGAAATTCCTGGCGCGGTAGTTCTCGCGCGGATGCCCCGAGAGGGTGAGGTGCTCGAATTCGCCTGGGCCCAGGGCCTTGCCGTTATGCGGCCCGAGCGATTGCCCATGACCCGTGAAACGATCTTCGATCTGGCTTCGTTGACCAAGAATATCGCGACCACGACCGCAGTGATGTGGCTCGTGGATGATGGTCTCGTTGCCCTGGATGACCCCGTGGCGAAATATCTCCCGACCTTCGGCGAACGCGGCAAAGAAGGTGTCACGCTGCGGCATCTGCTGAGCCACTCTGCGGGGCTCAAACCTTGGAGGGGTTATCACGAACTCATGCTCGCCCGAGAACGCCGTACCGGAGAGCGTACGCTGGGGACTCCGGAAGGTCGTGCCTGGATTTTGGATCGAGTGCTTCGATCGGGGCTTGTCCACGAGCCCGGGGAAGCCGCCGTCTACGGCGACTTGGATTTTATCGTTCTGGGTGCTCTGGTAGAAAACGTCTCCAAGCAGCCCCTGGAGCGCTTTTGCGCCGAGCGAATATTTGAACCCCTGGGTATGAAGGGTACGGGTTTCCTGCCCATCACCCAGCGCGAGGACGAAACGCCAACTCTACCCGACGGCATCGGCCGTCGGATGGCGGCCACGGAGAATTGCCCGTGGCGAAAGCGAATTCTCTGGGGCGAGGTCCACGACCCGAATGCCTTTGCGATGGGTGGCGTTGCCGGTCACGCGGGTCTCTTTGCGCCAGCCGATGACGTTCTGAATTTCGCCCAGGTTTTTCTTGATGTCTGGCACGGCCGAAGCGAAGCGCTGCCTCCGGCTCTCGTCAAACAGTTCAGTGAGCGTCAATCGATTCCCGCGAATTCTGATTGGGCCCTCGGATGGGATACACCCACCCTGGGTCAGTCTTCATCGGGTCAGTATTTCTCGGTTCGCTCGGTGGGCCATTTGGGCTTCACGGGTACTTCGGTCTGGATCGACCTTGAGCGCGAAGCAATTGTTGTGATGCTCACCAACCGTGCTCACCTCATCGCGAAGCGAAGTCGCTTCGAATTACGGCCGCGGATTCACGATTTGATCATCGAAGGTCTGACCGCCGACTGAGGGAATATTCGATGAACACCCTTCGCCATGTTCACTTTGTCGCCATTGGCGGCACGGGAATGGGGAGCCTCGCGGGCCTTCTGAAGGCACGGGGTCTCAAAATCACGGGGTCGGATCGCGCGGTTTACCCGCCCATGAGCACAGCACTTGCGGGCTGGGGGATCGAAGTCCTCGAGGGCTTCTCGGCCGCGAACGTATTGACCGCTCGTCCGGATCTGGTCGTAATCGGAAATGCGGTTCGGGGCGACAATCCCGAGGCCCTGGCTGCCATCGATTCAGGGTTGCCCTATCGATCCTTTGCCGATGCGCTCTACGAACTTGCCATCGCGTCCAAGCATTGCGTGACGGTCGCGGGCACCCATGGAAAGACGACCACGACGAGTCTCTGCGCATATTTGCTTCATGCGACGGGTCGCGAGCCCTCCTTTCTCGTTGGGGGGATTGCTCGGGATTTCGAGAGTCCTTTCAGGGAAGGCTCGGGGGCCCACTTCGTGGTGGAGGGGGACGAGTACGACACCGCCTTCTTCGATAAAACTCCCAAGTTTCTTCACTACCACCCCCAGACGTTGATTATTACATCGGTGGAGTTCGACCATGCCGATATCTATCAAGATCTTGCCGCGGTGAAGACCGCCTTTCGCCAGCTGGTCGGCACCATGCCATCGGGCGGCACCATTATTGCCAGCTGGAACCACGCAGACGTGCGCGAGGTTGTGTCGAACTCGCCTTGCAGGGTGCTTCGATACGGAGTGGAGGACAGCGAAGCCAGAGGAGCCGATTTTTTTGATTTTCTAGCTCGTCGGATCGAAACGGATGAGGAGGGGACTAGTTTTGTACTGCAGAGCCCCCATGCAGCCGATCGAGAGGTTCGACTTCCGCTTCACGGTCGTTTCAACGTCGAGAACGCGGTGGCGGCCCTGGCTGCGGCTTGGGCTCTCGATGTTCGGGTTGAGGAGAGCGTTGCGGCACTGACGGACTTTCAGGGTGTAAAACGGCGCCAGGAGGTCAGGGGATGCAGGCGTGGAGTGAGCGTGATCGACGATTTTGCCCATCATCCCACGGCTGTGCGCGGGAGTATCGAAGCTCTGCGGTCTCGCTACCCCACCGGACGCCTCCTTGCGGTCTTCGAGCCGCGGTCAAACACCAGCCGAAGAAAAATTTTTCAGCAGGAGTACGCCGACGCTCTTAAGGGAGCCGACGTCGTCCTGGTGCAGGAGGTGCCCGATGAGCCGATTTACAGCGCGACGGGTGAGGTCAGCGAGTTTCTCTCGGCCACTGAACTTGTTGGGGCTCTTGCGGTCCACGGGTGTCCAGCGAGTTCATTCTCGAGCGTGGAAGCCATAGTGACCAGGTTGGCGGAAATCGCGCGGGAGGGGGATACCGTCTTGGTGATGAGCAACGGCGCTTTCGGCAACATTTGGGACAAGTTGCTCGATGCTCTGGGGCCCGCCGAGTGACGAGACACGCCGACACCCAAGGCGCAAATCGCATCAGGGTTTACTTAAATCCGGAGCGACGGCGACCATCGGTAAAGTCAGTCGGGACGGCGTCGCGTGTACTTCAGAGCACGGCGACTTGGTCGTTAGATTCGTGTTCCTGAAAGGCTACGGTGGCAACTCTTTCGGGGTCCGACGTGAGCGCGAGAAGATTTTCAAAGAGCCGCACTCGCAGACGCAGCATCTCAAAGCCGTACTCGTAGGCGAGTTGCATGCCGATGGTCTCGCCTCTGCCAGCACTGACAATTTTAGACATATTGGACTGGTACTTGATGATTTCGCCCCGGAGGTTCTTGAGAGCAGCAGAGATCCACTCACGCGCGCATCGGAGTGAGTCGTCGTTCTGCATTGCAATCTTCAGCAGCATCGGATCACGAAAGCAGGGCATCCGTTGGACAGACGCAACCAGCCAACCCTCCAGCTTGTGTCGACCCGATTCGGTGATGGAATAGATTTTTCGCGCTCGCCCATTTTGAATTTCGGACTCGTGGCTAATGAATCCGTCCTCTTCGAGGGCGTGGAGCGCCGGGTAAATCGAAGCGTTTGTCATCGGGTAGATCCATGAGTAGTTCTGGGCGCGCTTCCGCAGAAGGTAGCCGTGCATGGGCCGTTCCTGGAGGAGTCCGAGAAGTGTGTGACGTAGCGGCATGGCTGCAGACCTCGTTTCCGTGTTTGGGCGATCTCGTCCTTGTTTTGTCCTAGCGCCGGGTTTTTAGACCCGAACTCTCAATCGATCGGGCCTAGATTCCCCTTTTGATCTCATCTAATCTCATCCTGGAGCTTTTTCAGCTCTTAACGAAGTCACTCTGAGATGTAAGCCCTCGACTTAACTCGTAAATTTCAACTTTTGGGCTTTATGGGGTGTGGACCATTGCTTTGTAGGAAACCTATCAGAAAAATTGGTTTATACATAGGAAAAAACCCTATATGACAGAATTGTTTAAATCCTATGTGCGGTGTGTGTTTTTATCAATTGGGCCGCGACACCAAAAGATAAGACTAAGCGGATCATTGAGGTGAAAACTGCACAACAGAGAACGAAACAAAATTTTTCCCGTGGGTTCAAAGCAGCCAAAGAAATTTCCCACGGGGTAGTCATCACGAAGAATCCACCGCCCCCCCCCGCGCAGACTGCGCCGGACTTGCCGATTTCGGAGTTCCGGTAGGCCCAATCTGGGGATGCTTCCAGAGGGGCGAGGTCGCTAGATGTCCAATCCCACCGACCGCATCAGTTCGATGGCGTTGCTCCGAGCCACAACACCTTCGCGCAAGCGAAAGTCGAAGAACATTTGCCCGTTCTCGATTCGGTCCTGAAAGTGCACATTCTCGACGGCCAATTCCTTGTGCTCGGCGATGCGCGCCAACGCGAGGTCGTGGGTGGTCACAATGCCAATGGCGCCCCGCTTGAGCAAACCACGAAGCACCGCATCGGCGCCGATTCTTCGATCATGGGAGTTTGTGCCGTGCAGGATCTCATCGAGCAGAAAGAGCGCGGGAACGTCGCCTTCGGTCAGATCGACGATCTGCCGCAAACGCTTGATTTCGGCCAGAAAATGGGAGGTGCCCTCGCGTAGCGAATCGCTGATTCGGATGGACGCTCCGATTCGAAGTGGAGAGAGTCGGAGACGTTTGGCGCGGACCGGGGCGCCCGCTAGGGCGAGCACAACCGCGCAGCCGACGGTTCGCAGCAGAGTGCTTTTGCCCGACATATTGGAGCCGCTCATCACCAGGGCGCGGCAGTTGTCCGAAAGGGCAAGATCGTTGCACACGCATTCGCCAGCCGGAATCAGCGGATGGCCCAGGGCTTCGGCTTCGAGGACCGGGCCGTCGTCGAGGAGTTCGGGGAAAATGTTGTCGGGTTGCTCGTACGCGTAGCCCGAGAGCGCGCACAGAACTTCAATCTCTGCCGAGGCGTCTACCCAGGGGCCGAGGGTCGGACCGCAATCCGCCCGCCAGCGCTCTAACGCGAAGGCCATCTGGGTTCCCCAGAGCAGGAGCGCTCCGATGGGCGCGAAAAACTGGTTTCGGCGGGCGTCGAGAAATTGCATGAGCCGGCCAAGTTGGGCGATGCGCTTGGAGGGGGGCATGGCTTGCCCCTCAAGCGGTTGGGAGAGTTCTAAGAGGCGCCCGGCTTCGAAGGGTTCTTCTTCGATTCGGGCCAGTAGCCCGGAGAGGACCGCAAGGTCGTGGCTCGGGGCTTCGGCGGCAGCGAGGGTGGCGGTCACCCAGGGCCGAAGGGCCAGCGCGAAGGCGGACTGAATTGAGACGGCGACAACGAAAGGGATTGCCCCGGCGCCGCTCCATATCCAGGCAGCCAGGGAACCCAGGGTGAGAGCCGTCAGGGCCGGTGCCACCCACTGCAAGCCCGCGAACCGGAGGGAGGCTGGAGCATTTCCCCACTCAATGAGGCGTTCGGATCCGACTCGGTTGCCCACGTCTTCGCCGAGAAGCGCCAGATCTCGTCGCAACTCCACGCGTGGAATGAGTTCGCGAACCGAGGCCTGGCGTTGGCGGGCGACTCCGGCGGACACCGGGTGCAGCAGCCAGCGGGCGAGTAGGTTTTCCCCCGCTGAAGTGCGCACGGTGCCGAGAAGTTCGAAGAGCGAGCCCTCTCCCAAGATGTCCAGATCGTTCGCGTACGGGTGCGCGGCGTCGAGGTAGCTTGAACCCGAGCGCCCCTGGCCGGGCCAAGTTCCGTCGAGGCGCGCGAGGCCCCGGGCGAAGAAGTCTATGCTTCGGTCGATGACTCTCAGTCGCCGGATCAAACGATCGTGCAGAAGTATGAGGAGCAGGAAGAGGGCGGCGGGGGCGAGAGTCCAACTCGCGGGGATTTGATGGCTGCCAAAAGCCAGCCATCCCGCCGCTAGGCCGACGGCAAATACAAAGAGACGAGTATGGGAGACTTGCCGTTCTCGGCGGCGTTGGGCCGAAGCTTGCCCGTCGAGATACAGCGCCCATTGCGAGTAAACGGTCTGGGGATCGCCGTCGAAGGAAGGCGTCGAACTCATCAATGTTTCCCAGCGGGGGCTAGAAAAGCAGCGCCGCTCCCCAGTCTGGAGGCGCCGCGAAGGCGAGCGGCCACAAAGCGTCGCGCATGGTCGACGGCCTCCTCGAGCCCCTTGTCGAGGGCCAACCCAGCCGCGATTGCCGAAGCCAGCGCACACCCGGTTCCATGAACGGGGCCTCCCGGGATGCGTTCCCCCTCGAGCCAGATCATTCGGGTGGCGGAATCCTTCCTGATGGCGAGAAGATCGTCGGGGGGACCCGTGTGATGCCCCCCCTTGATGAGTACGGCCTCACAGCCGAATTTTTCGACGAAAATCGCCGCGGCGGTCTCGCGGTCCAGGGTGCGCTCGATATTGATCTCGGTGAGGAGTTCCGCTTCGGGGAGGTTGGGTGTGACGAGTTGTGCCCCATTCATCAACTCGCGGAGAACCGGCCATGCCCTGCGTTCGAGCAGGGAGGTGCCATCGCTGGCCGCAAGAACTGGGTCGATCACGGTGGGAACCGGGGTCGCCAGGCCCGAGAGGGCGAGCTGAACGCTTCGCGCCACATCGTCCGAGGCAAGCATGCCAATTTTGATCACTGCGGGGGTGATATCGGCGAGCAGGGTTCGCAGTTGGTCCAGGGCGACAGACGGGAAGACGGGCATTACCCCGCGAACCCCCGTGCTGTCTTGCAGAGTGAGCGCGGTGATGACCCCCGCTCCGTGCACCCCATAGGCGGAGAAAACCTGGAGGTCGGCCTGCAAGCCGGCGCCGCCGGTCGGGTCAGATCCGGCAATGGTGAGAGCACACTTCATCGTCCTAATGGTAAGATCCACTGAGCCTCGGCGCATCCCGTCGGGCGATTCTCCCTCGATCTCACTGTGTTTTGGCTCCCCGTATTTCGGGTTTTTCCGGGCCTAACAGCCTCGAAATCCCAGTTCGTACGCATCCCTCGGGCGTGTAACACTCTCTGAAACTCTGGTGGGAGTCAGCATGCTTCCAGTGCCCACGGTCATTTTGTGTTGCGATCCCTCTTCTCAGGTGCCCCTCGTGAACAAATTCAGACATTCGATTGAACCGACCCCCGGCAGTATCGCGGTGGTTCTGGTCGCGCTCGCCCTTTTCTTTGGCCTGTTCCTCGGGTCGGGGGCTTCAGCGGAGGACTCGCAAGAAACGCCGAAGGCTGGATCTGCGACAGCTCCCGCGCCGCCCGGGGCTTCGCCAGCGACGGGGTTTCAGGCGACCAGCCTAGCGCGAACCGCCTATGAAGTGATCATCGTCCAATACTGGTCGCTGGGCCCCTTGCTCCGGGCCGAGGCCGTAATGAGCGGGCATAACATCGTGACCGTAGTCAATGGCGACTTCTACTACGTGTATGACAGTTTGACGAATTCAGGCTATCGGATTCGCCGCGCCGTGGATGCCATTGCAGCCGATGCCGGTCGTAAACGTCCCTTTGGAATGCAACTGGAGGAAATACTTGCCCACGGGGGTGAGAAAATCCGAGAAGAGACATTCGAGGGCGTACCCGTCGAGGTGTATCGGATGACCAACGACGAAGAGCGTCGAACGCTCTGGGTTCAAAAAAATTCGGATGCGATTCCGATTCGAATCGAGACTTACGAGAGGACGCAAGCCCGCACGGCAAGACTCGATTGGATCAATTGGCTTACCGGCTTGAACGTACCCCGATCATTTTTCAGCCCGCCTTCGCAGGTGAAATTCGAGGAGTTCGAGAGCTATGAAGCGTACCTTCTGCGGCTGGCGCAAGGGCCGGTGCTCCCCGCTCCGCCCTTCTTCCACGAACTGATCGAGGTTCGTCAGCCCTAGCGACTGAATCGAGTCAGCTCACCCAGGTGATATTCGCCTCGGCGGGGGCCGGAGAATTCACCGAGAGCATCGCCAGGCGTCGTACCACGGTCCCGGATATTTGATTGAACGCGTTGGCGGTCGTGGAAGTGGGCGCGACCACGACGATAGGTTCTCCGCGATCGCCATAATCTGCCATATGGGGATCAATGGGGACTTCGCCCAAGAATTCCACGTCGAGCTCATTCGCCACGCGTTTTCCACCATCTCGGCCGAAGAGGTAGTACTTGTTGTCGGGCAGTTCGGGCGGCGTGAAGTACGACATGTTCTCGATTATGCCCAAAACGGGAACATTGACCTTGTTGAACATTTGAAGTCCCTTGCGCGCATCGATGAGCGAGAGGTCGTTGGCGGTGGTCACGATTACAGCACCCGACAGGGGCGCGAGTTGGGTGAGGGTGAGCGCAGCATCTCCGGTTCCAGGGGGCAAGTCGATGATGAGGTAGTCAAGTTCGCCCCAGGCCACATCGGTGAGAAATTGCTTAATCAGGCCATGGACCATGGGGCCGCGCCAGATTACCGGGGAATCATCGGTGACGAAGAAACCCATGGACATGAGTTTCACCCCGTATCCTTCGAGGGGAATTATCCGTTGATTTGACGTGGTTTCAGGGCGGCCACTAACACCGGTGATGAGTGGAAGCGAGGGTCCGTATACATCCGCGTCGAGTAGGCCGACCTGTGCACCGCTTTGCCGCATGCAGAGCGCAAGGTTGAGAGCCGTCGTACTCTTGCCCACGCCGCCCTTGCCCGAAGCGACGGCGAGGATATTTTTGACTCCCGGGAGAACAAGTTTCTCCTTGATGGAGGAGGCCGCTTGGCGGGTATTCGATGTCATTGTGACATTGACCTCCCCCACGCCTGGGAGCGCGCTGACGGACTCGTACGCGGCGCGTTCAAACTCTGCTTTGACGGGACATGCAGGCGTCGTCAGTTCGATGTCGAAAGCTACC
>DUCH01000003.1 GCA_012959865.1 Myxococcales bacterium
TTGGACCGATCATCCTGTGCGACCGGACCTATGAGCCCGCGCCGAACTAGCCCCGCCCGCCGCCGGGATCAGCTCCGGTCGCCGCAGTGGAACGCGTCGAATCCAAAGGAGCCAGCAGGTCATTCTCCAACCCATCCAGCTCCTCCCCCGTCGGAAGCGTGAGAAGCGGAGTTTCGTTGCCCCCGCTCCGCGCCGTCTCACTCCTATCGAAGAGCCCCGCGCCCGTCGACTCAACGAGCTCAATCAAAGATTTCAGGCGCTGGGAATCCAAATTGTTGTCCGCCTGCCCCGCCTTGCCGGAGCCCGCGCGGGACGCGACGAGTTCCCTGGCCAAATTCAACGACGTCAGCAACGCCACGTCTAGCGTATCGACGGTGTTCGTCTGTTCGCGAATTTGATTCATCGCGTTGTCGACGTATCCCGCAACGCGCTGGAGCCACTCGGCGTCGGCATCACTCCGAATCTGATAGTCGCGCCCCTGAAGTTGAACACCCACCGATCTGCTGCTCATTGCTGAACTCCATGCCTGGGTTTCTGAACCTAACGGGTTGAACGCGCCTTCTTTCTCCGTGGCTCGCGCTTGGCCTCCGACCCGGGCGCCGGGGAACCCGGTCCGGCAGGCGGAGAACCATCATCCAGCGCCACTTCGAGTCGATTCAAGTCTTCGATGAGATTGTCCAGCCGCTTGTGGGTTCGACTCCGGCGCTTCTGCAGATTCTCGACTTCCGCCTCGAGTTCCTGGACACCCGCTTCCCTTGCCTCCAGTTGCTGACGCAACTCGGTGTTTTCGTCTTGGAGCAGGCGTTGACGCGCGACCAATTCGGTCACGACAGCTTCGAGTCGCTCGAAGTCGTATGGGGTCGCGTCAAAGAGTTCGGGCCCGGACTCTTCGGCGACCGCCGGGTCCTTCTTTCGTTCCTCGGCTTTGGGCCGAGAAGCTCCTGAAGCCATGCACCCTCCCAGGCAAATTACAGTCTTAACTTACCACGAACCGGTTGAAGTCGGCCCCCAGTTTTCGGAGCCCCGGGAGTTTTTTCCGGCCTCTCGGCCTCCCTCGGACGGATTTGGGTGAGCCCCGCCAGAGCGGGCGATTTCCGGTCGAACCAGGCGCTCGGGGCACGCCCACGCCCGGGGGCCCACATCGCCCGAGACCCGACCGAACCTCGGCGGCTTTCCGCCACGCGATTAGACCGGCGCGTTCCCCGGCGAATTGCGGACCTGGAGGCGCGATCCGCCCATCAGGTAGATGTCCACGGCCCGAGCCGCCTCGCGGCCCTCAGCGAGGGCCCAGACCACCAGGGATTGCCCCCGGCGACAATCCCCTGCGGCGAAAATTCCCGCCTGGCTGGTCGCGTAATCCACCGTAGTGGCGGCCACGTTTCCGCGTCCGTCGTACTCGAGGCCAAGATCGTCGAGCAAACCGGCATGAATCGGACCCAGGAATCCCATGGCCAGAAGGACCAGGTCGGCATCCATCTCAAACTCGCTGCCCGGCACTTCTTCCATTTTCGCGCGACCTGTCTCATCGGGCTCGCCAAATCGCACCTGGATTCCGTGAATCTTCTGGACTTTTCCGCCCTCGCCGCTGATCCGCTTGGTCATCAGGGCGAACTCACGGGTTCCTCCCTCGTCGTGGGAACTCGAACTCCGATAGACGATGCGCCACATGGGCCAGGGTGCGGCGCTCGAAGGTTCTTCCGGCGGGCGTTCGAGGAGCTCGATCGAAGTGACCGACTTCGCCCCTTGCCTCAGGGAAGTTCCCACGCAGTCCGAGCCCGTGTCGCCGCCGCCCAGCACAATGACGTTCTTCCCCTGGGCATCGATGGCCACCGCAGGATCCACTACATCGCCGTGACAGCGTTTGTTTTGCTGGGGGAGAAAGTCCATCGCGTAGTGGACCCCCGCGAGTTCCCGGCCCTCCACCGGCAGGTCGCGACTGTGCTCAGCGCCCAGGCAGAGCAGAACCGCATCGAAGTTCTTGCGCAGTTCAGCAACGCTGAGATCGACCCCCACGTGAACCCCTGTTTGGAACGAAACCCCCTCGGCCTTCATCTGCTCGAGCCGGGCGTCGATCAGGCGCTTCTCCATCTTGAATTCGGGAATCCCATAGCGGAGAAGCCCGCCGATCCGATCGTTCTTCTCGAAAACCGTCACGCTGTGGCCCACCCGGCAGAGTTGCTGAGCCGCGGCAAGCCCCGCCGGCCCCGAGCCCACCACCGCCACCGAGCGCCCCGTCCGACGCCGGGCGATGACTGGCTTGATCCAGCCATTCGCCCAACCTCTCTCGACAATGGTCAGTTCGACGTTTTTGATGGTGACCGCATCGGAGTTGTAGGCGACGCAGCACGCTTCCTCGCAGGGCGCCGGACAGATACTGCCGGTAAATTCGGGAAAATTGTTTGTGGAGTGAAGCCGAGCGAGCGCATCCTCCCATTTGCCCCGAAAAACCAGGTCGTTCCAATCGGGGATGATATTGCCCAGGGGGCATCCGCCGCGCCCCTGATTGGGGTTGGAGCAAAAGGGTATTCCGCAATCCATGCAGCGGGAGGCCTGCTCGCGGATCTCGTCCTCGGGCACCTCCTCGGCAACCTGCTTCCAATCGCCGACTCGCTCCTTCTGATCCCGATAGTCGAGCCCTCTGCGCGGGTAGTCGAGAAATCCCGTCGGCTTACCCATGAATGGCCTCCGCCTCTCGTGCCAAATCCGCCAGAGCCTGCTTGTATTCGCGAGGAAAGACCTTCACGAACTTAGGTGCGAGCTTCTCCCACTTGCGCAGAACTTCCTCCGCACGCTGGCTGCGTGTCAACTGAAAATGCCGGCGCAGCATGCGCTGAATGTATTCCACATCGTCTTCGCCCAAGGGATCGAGGTCCAGCAACTCGTTGTTGATGCGTTCGGAGAAATCTCCCGTTTCATCCAGCACATACGCAATTCCGCCGCTCATCCCCGCGCCGAAATTCCGCCCTGTGCGCCCGAGGATAATCGCCCGGCCACCGGTCATGTATTCACAGCCGTGCTCACCGACCCCCTCGACCACCGCTTCGGCGCCGCTATTGCGCACGCAGAAGCGCTCGCCCACGACGCCGTTCAGGAAGGCCTCGCCTCCCGTCGCTCCATACAAGAGAACGTTCCCTGCAATGACGTTTTCAAACGGCACGAAGGTGGAACCGGGAGGCGCCCGCACGATGAGCTTGCCCCCGGAGAGTCCCTTCCCCGTGTAGTCGTTGGCGTCCCCGTCGACCACGATGGTAATGCCCTTGGGAAGCCACGCACCGAGGCTCTGGCCCGCAGAACCCGAGAAGTGAATTTTGATGGTGTCGTCGGGCAGGCCCTCGAGTCCGTATTTCAGGCTTACCTCGCAGCCCAGCATCGTGCCGACGGTTCGATCTGTATTCCCGATGGGAAGATCGATTTCGACCTTCTCGCCGCGTTCTAGGGCTGGAGCCGCAAGTTTGAGAAGCTCGAGGTCGAGGGCCTTGTCGAGGCCGTGATCCTGCTCGCCCGTGTGGTAGATATCCACATCTAGGTTCGGGCGATGAAGAAGGTCGGAGAGATCGACATGCTTGGCTTTCCAGTGCTGGACGTTGTCCCGCATCCGGCAGCGCTGGGACTGTCCGATCATCTCGTCCAGGGTCCGGTAGCCAAGCTTCGCCATCAGTTCCCGAACTTCCTCGGCCACAAACATGAAGTAGCGAACCACATGCTCAGGCGTTCCCTCGAAACGTTCCCTCAGATCCTTGCGTTGAGTCGCGATTCCCACCGGACACGTATTCAAATGGCAGACGCGCATGAGCAGGCAACCCATCGTGACCAGAGGTGCCGTCGAAAACCCAAATTCATCGGCGCCGAGCAGGGCGCCGATCACAACATCGCGCCCGGTCTTGAGTCCTCCGTCGACCTGAACGCGAATTCGCCCGCGCAGGTCATTTTGAACCAGGGTCTGTTGGGTTTCAGCCAGGCCAATCTCCCACGGACAGCCTGCGTACTTGATGGACGTCTGGGCCGATGCACCGGTGCCGCCATCGTTGCCCGAAATCAGGACCAAGTCCGACTTCCCTTTCGAAACCCCCGCAGCGATGGTCCCGACCCCGGTCTCGGAAACGAGCTTAACGCTGACATTCCCGTACCGATTCGCGTTTTTCAGATCGTGGATCAACTGGGCCAGATCTTCGATGGAGTAGATGTCGTGATGAGGCGGCGGCGAAGTCAAGCCGACCCCCGGAGTTGAATAGCGGGTGGCCGCGATGGTTTTGTCGACTTTGTGCCCGGGCAGTTCGCCGCCCTCGCCCGGCTTGGCCCCCTGGGCGATCTTGATCTGCATCTCCCGAGCATTGACCAAGTAGGCACTCGTGACACCAAACCTGCCCGAAGCCACCTGTTTGATGGCGCTGTTGCGGGAATCTCCGTTCGCATCGGGGGTCCAGCGCTTGGGATCCTCTCCCCCTTCGCCCGTATTGCTACGGCCCCCCAGGCGATTCATCGCCACCGCGAGGGTCTCGTGGGCTTCCGCCGAGATGGATCCGTAGGACATGGCCCCGGTGCAGAACCGCTTCACGATCTCGGTAGCGGGCTCCACTTCGTCCAAATCGACGGCGGCACGCTGACTGAAATCAAAATCCAACAAGCCGCGCAGGGTTCGCAGCCGAACAGCGTCCCCATCGGCCGCAGCAGAGAATTCCTTAAAGGTCTTGAAGCTGTCCTCACGCGTCGCACGTTGCAGAGCCTCGACGGTGTCGGGATTGAACGCGTGCTTCTCGCCCCTTAAACGCCACTGATAGAGACCCCCGGGATGCAATTCCGGGTACTCGTATTCGTCGCCAGGAAATCCCCGGGCGTGGCAAATCGAGGCCTCCTTCGCGAGAACATCGAATCCCACCCCCGAAATCCGAGAAGGCGTCCCCGCAAAGGCAAATTCGATGACTTCCTGGCTGAGCCCCACGGCCTCGTAGATCTGCGCCCCGCGGTAACTCTGCAGAGTCGAGATTCCCATTTTCGCGAAAATTTTGAGCAGGCCGAGATCGATGGCCTTTTTGTAGTTTGCAAAAGCCTGGTCGGCCGAGAGATCTTCAGGCAGGTACAGACCCTCTTCGAGCAGCGCCTGGCCGGTCTCGAAGGCCACGTAGGGATTGATGGCGGCGGCTCCGTAGCCGATCAACAAACCGAAATGCGCTACCTCGGCGGCGTCCCCGGTCTCAACGATCAAGCCACAACGGGTTCGACTCTCGGCCTGGATGAGATGATGATGCACGGCGCCAGTGGCCAGGAGCGACGGGATGGGCGCCAGTTCGGGGGAAATGTCCCGATCCGAGAGGATCAGAATATTCGCCCCCTCTTCCACCGCTCGCGCGGCCTGTTCGCACAGCGCATTGAGCGCACTCCGCAGGCCGTCACCCCCGTCGGCCACTTTGAAGAGGGTCGGGAGGGTGACCCCCTTGATACCCCGGCCCTCGGAGCGGCGAATCGTCTCGAGTTCGGCGTTGCTGAGAACCGGATGCAAGAGCCGCAGCAGTTGCGCGTGCTCGGGCGTCTCCTCGAGCAGGTTCTTCTCGGCACCCAGAGTGGACTGGATGGTCATCACCGGCCGTTCCCGGACAGAGTCGATGGCTGGATTTGTGACTTGGGCGAAGCGCTGCTTGAAATAGTGGAAAAGCGGCCGCGCATGATCCGAAAGGCAGGCGAGCGCCGCGTCGTCCCCCATGGAGCCCAGAGATTCCTTGCCCTCGACATACATGGGCGCCAAGAGCATCTTGATCGCCTCGCTCGTGTAACCAAAAACATTCTGGCGCTCAAGCAGGCTCGCCGGCTCATCGCGGTCCGCGGCTTCCCGGCACTCCAGATCATCCAGGGTCAACCGGTGGGTCTCCACCCAGGTCCGGTAGGGCGCGCGGGACACGTACCGGTCTTTCAGCTCGGCGTCCTCGATAATCCGGTCTTCTTCGAGGTCGATGAAGAACGTTCGGCCAGGCTCCAGGCGCCCCTTGTACTCGATTTCCTCGGGTTTGAGGGGGAGCGTGCCCACCTCGGAGCCCATCACCACCCGGCCATCCTTGGTCACCACGTAGCGCGAGGGGCGGAGACCGTTGCGATCGAGCACCGCACCGATTCCCCGGCCATCGGAGAAAGTAATGGAGGCCGGGCCGTCCCACGGTTCGAGCATGCACGAGTTGTACTCGTAAAACGCCCGGCGATCCGGGTCCATGTCCTCTCGATTCTCCCACGCCTCGGGGATCATCATCATCATCGCGTGGCAAAGGTCCCGGCCCGTCATGTGGAGGAACTCGAGCGCATTGTCGAATTGGGCCGAGTCGCTGCCCCCGGCGGTCATCACGGGAAAGACCTTCTTGAGATCATCGCCCATCAGACTCGAGGCCAAAGTCCCTTCCCGGGCATGCATCCAGTTGGCATTGCCCGCCAGGGTGTTGATCTCGCCGTTGTGCGCCAGGTACCGAAAGGGCTGGGCAAGGTCCCAAGTGGGAAAAGTATTCGTGCTGTAGCGCTGGTGAACCAGGGCGAAACGCGATTCAAGATCATCGGCTTTGAGATCGGGAAAGAACTCCGGCGTCTGGTGGGCCAGAAACATGCCTTTGTAGAGCAGGGTTTTCGAGGAAAGGCTCGGAACATGAAAGAGAAGGCCCCGCTCGATCATCTGCTTCTCGCAGAGTCTTCGAATCACATACAGCTTGCGATCGAAAGCATCGGATTCCAGGCCCTTGCCGGCGCCGATAAAAACCTGTTCGATGGTGGGCATTCCCATCCGCGCCGTGTCGCCGATCTGGTCCGGATGGGTGGGCACAGTCCGCCAGCCGAGAAGGGACTGGCCCTCGGCAATGACCACCTGGGCGAACACTTCCTTCTGCCACGCGCGTTCCTTTGAATCTGTGGAAAGGAAAACCAGCGCCGACGCGTAGGCACCCTGTTCGGGCAGTGCAAAGCCACTCTCGTCCGCCACTCGGCGCAGGAACTTGTCCGGGGTCTGCAACAGGAGACCCGCGCCATCGCCGGTGCGCTCATCCGCCCCCGCAGCCCCGCGATGGGTCAAGCGGCACAGGATTTCGGTCCCCATGGAGACAATGTCGTGACTGGGACCGCGGCGGAGATCCGCCACAAATCCGATTCCGCAAGCGTCGTGTTCCTGGGCCGGGTCGTACAGGCCCTCTTTCGGGGGGAATCCGAAGTGAGTCATGAATCGTTCCAGCAGTTGATGGCGGCCGTCTCGCGAAGCGCTCCCCCCGGCGACTACCTTGCCGACTTGCCGAGTCCGGGAATTAGGCATGAGCACCGATGGGCTCAAAATCCCTAAGTGTTCGCGAAACCTAGTGTTTTTGGATCTGCGAGCCTATTATACTGGTTTGGGAATGTCAACCGGCCAGCAGCCTCGGTCCCGAGCGTCCAGGGCCCGTGTTTGCCACGACCGGTTTTCACGCGGCCACTCCGGCGCGGGTGGGCGGATCCGTTCCGTCGACAACGGCCCGCATCGCGTCGGGACGATTCGTAAAAAGCCCGTCGATCCCTGCATCGATCAGGGCCCGCATGGTCTTCGGGTCGTCCACCGTGTACGCGTAGACGGCGAGGTCCGCCGAGTGCGCTTGAGCAATCAGGCCCTCACTCGCGAGCATAAAGTGAGGATTGATCGCCTCGGCGCCCAAGGACCGGGCGCGTTCGAGCATATTTCGGAGTTCGGGCTGGCGAGGGTCCACCAGAACCGCCAAACGAGCCGCCGAAGAAGTTCGCCGCAGTTCGGCCAAGATCGAATCTTGGAACGACGAGAAGAGCGTTCGCTCCAAAATCCCACGGCTTTCCACAGCTTCGAGGGCCTCCGCTTCGAGTCCCGAATAGGGGCCCTCGGACCCCCACTTGAGTTCGAGATTGAAGGGAGATTGGTGCCCGAACCCGTCCAGGACCTCGTCCAGGGTGGGAATCGTCGCCGAACCGCTGCCCTCCCCCCCGGCGTCGAGAGCTCGCAATTCGGCGAGGGTTTTCGCCCCTATGACCCCCTCGGCCCCGAATCGCCCCAGATCCGCATCGTGAGCGATGACAATCACCCCATCCCGGCTCCGATGGAGGTCCACCTCGATCATGTCGGCCCGCTGCTCCACCGCCAGCGCATAAGCGGGAAGCGTATTCTCGGGGCGATAGGCCGAAGCGCCGCGGTGGGCGATGACCAGGGGCGAATCGACTTTTTTCACCACAAAGATCCTCCCATTTTTGGCTCCCGCCGGCTCGTGGACGGCCGCACACCCGATGGCGGACCCGGGCGAGACCTCGAAAGAATTGGGACGAGGAAAGGGCTTGCCCCCCACGCCTCATCCAGACCCGAATAAAGTTATCATGGGCGACCGCAATCTGTAGCCAGGAGGTGTCGTCCGCGATGGGAAAATTCGACAAAGGATTCGAAGGTTCGGTGGCTCTGGTTACCGGGGGAGCTTCGGGGATCGGCTTGGCGACCGCTCGCCGGCTCGCCGCCGAGGGCGCGGTGGTGGTTATCGCCGACTTCAATGAAACCGGGGCCAAGGCCGCCGCCGAGGAGATCGGAGCCGAATTCGCGGCGTTCGACGTCGGCGATGCCGAGGCCTGGCGGGCGACCGTCGACGGGATCGAAACCCGCCATGGCGAGCTTCACCTGGTTCACCTCAATGCGGGCATCACGACCTACAAAGCCGAGAACTCGGCGGAGCCTCGCACGGGCTTCGACCTGGCCGCCGTGCCCCTGGAGAACTATCGGCGCATCATGGCGGCCAACATCGATGGCGTGATCCTCGGCGCTCGGGCGTGTATTCCCCTGATCGCCGCCAGCGGCGGCGGATCCGTTATCGCCACCGCGTCGGCCGCAGGCGCCATCGCTTTCCCCCCGGACCCGATCTACACCGCGACCAAGCACGCCGTTGTCGGTTTCGTTCGCTCCATGGCGCCATGGCTCCTGGCCCAGGGAATCGGTTGTCATGCCATCATGCCCGGGGTGGTGGACACGGGCTTGCTCGCCGAAGGCATGGCCGATCAGGCCCGCACTCTAGGAATCCCGGTGATCGCGCCCGAAGACATCGCCGAAGC
>DUCH01000004.1 GCA_012959865.1 Myxococcales bacterium
CTGCAGATCCTCCTGGTTTCGGATCCCGAAGTCATCGAGGAACTCGCCCGTGAAGGCCGAGATCGCGATCGAGGTATCCCGGACCGACGATTCTCGCCGCTCTGCGGTCACGATGATCTCCTCGATCCGGCGACCGGGTTCCTCGATCTCGATGCCATCGCGCTCCTCGACGACGTCCGTGTCCTCCTGGGCCAGGCTGGCCCGCACCCCCAATATGCCCACCAAACTGAACCCCGCGAGCAGGGCGAGCGATCCACGAAGCAAGCAACTCACCGGATGACCTTTACGCATAGTTCCTCCTTGAGAGTCGGCGGGACCCAGGACCCGCCGCCATTCGGCACGATTCCCTTGTCGGGGAATCGTGCGCGACACCACTCGATCCACGGAAACTTCGACACGTACTCAGTCCCTGCGCCAGACGCTGCGCGAACGGACTCGACGGCGAAAACCTGCGGTTCTTCGGGACGGGCGGGGCCAAGCTCGGGGCGGCGCGCGGGGGGATAGCCGCGCGGTTCCTGCCGCCGACTCCCCGGGTCACGTAGTCACCCTGCGTGGGCCTACGATCCGCTCGGTGCATTCAACCCCCTGGCCAACCTGCTGCCTGGGCCTTCCTTGGGCGCGCCCCGCTCGAATCGAAATCGGCAGATCCGCCCCCCTCCCGCCACGACGCTTGCGCGTTCCCATTCGCGACGGGTCCAGCCCGGGCTTTGCCTCTCCGCGTTGATACCCGACAGAGGCACCGGAAGCAATAGGGTTTTGCCCAGCAGGCCGCCGAGGAGCCCCCGCTCGCCCGGCCAGAGTCACCCGATCGAGAGGCCGATCCCCGGTCCTGCTTCCCCGGGGTCCACGATCTGCCCGATCCACTGGGCTCCGGTGTCGCCTCCCGCGGCCAAGGCGCCAACAAGGTCCTGAACCCGGGAGGATTCGATGCCTACTAGAAGTCCGCCGGAAGTTTGGGGATCGAAGAGCAGCGCCTCGAGGGAAGCATCGAGCGCTGCGCCGGATTTCAGAACAATGTTTCGCCGACTGGCGTTCTGCGCGAAGAAACTGCTCCGCAACCCCCGGCGCGTCAGGTCCAGAGCGCCGGGCAGCAGCGGAAGCGATGAAAGATCGATTTCCGCTCCAACCCCGCTGCTCGAAAGCATCTCGTCGAGATGGCCTGCCAGCCCGAAGCCGCTCACATCGGTACACGCGCTGGCGCCCTGCTCCAAGGCGAGCGCAGCGGCCCCGGCGTTGTCCCGGAGCATGCTCGCGGTGGCGGCCTCGATCCAGCGACCGGGAGCGAGGCCCCGGGCGTCCGCGGCCAGGAGCACACCGGTGCCCAGGGGCTTGGTGAGAACCAGGCGGTCACCCGGGCTCAGGCCGTCGATGCCGAGAATCCGGCCGCCGGGTGCAGCATCCCCGGTCACCGAGAGTCCCACGAAGAGTTCCGGGCCCGCGGTGCTGTGGCCCCCCACCAGGGAAATGCCCAGGGGATCGAGAGCGGCGCGCACCCCCGCGAGCACTTGGTAGAGCGCCTCTTCGTTCTGGGCGGGAGTTCCCCGCGGCACCGTCACCAGCGCCAGGGCGTGCCGGGGGCGGGCCCCCTTGGCGAGCAGGTCGCTGACGGCGTTCACCGCCGCCACCCGCCCCACGAGCCACGGGTCATCGACGAAAGCCCGGAAGGCGTCGATGGTGGCGAGCACGAGATCGCCGCCCGGGACCTCGAAGGCCGCCGCGTCATCGGCCGCCGCCAGGCCCAGGCGAACGCTGGCATCGGGAGGGGGCGCAGCGAGGCGCGCCAACGCGGCGCGCAGGGGCGACGGACCGACCTTGGCCGCACAGCCCCCGCATTCCATTTCCGGAATTCCCTCGCCCACCTCAGCCGCACCCGCCGAAGCCGAAGCGAATTTAGGAGTCGGCCGACCGGCGGGATCCAGCACCTGGAAGTTGCGCATAAAGCGCCGGTCGATCCAATCCTTGAGGCGCCACATCGCGCGCCCCGTTAGCCCCATACCCCACTTGCCCCCGATGGCACGCCCATCGCCAAGATTGAGCAAAGCCAGAAAATCGCGTTGAGGTCGATAGGCGCGCAGCCGCTTCTGCGTCAGAACGGCACGCAGGTTCCGATCGAGAAGCGGCCCCGAGCGCACGGCGTAGACCCCCGCGCGCGGAACCCAGGGATGCTCGATCAGGTGCGCGCAGTCACCGACGGCAAAGAGTTCGTCGAAGCCCTCGACCTGAAACGTCGAGCGCACCCGAACAAAACCTTCTTCATCGCAGGGAAGAGCGCTTGCAGCCAGAAATTCGTGCGCCGCCGGGCCCGTGGCCCAGAGCACGAGATCGCACGGAAGAGCGCGGGGATCCGAGGCCTCGTCGACGATGAGGATTTCCGACGCCCTGGCCTCCAGGACTTGGGTATCGAGCCGAAGCGAGATGCCCCGGCGCATCATCTCGCGTTCAACCCTTCCAGCCAGGGCGCGGTGGCCCCCCGAAAGAATCTCGGGACTGGAGGCGACGACGGTCACTTCCGCGGGGCAACCCGACGCGCGCAGGCGCGCGTCGACGCAAAAGGCCACCTCAACCCCGGCCGTTCCCGCCCCCACCACCACCACACGTGCGGGCGCGGCCGACGCCGCCCGGGCAACCAGCCATGCCTCGACCTCGACGACGAAGCGCGCGATGGGGCGAGTCGCCACGCCGTGCTCGATCATCCCCGGAAGGTCGCTTCCGCGAATCGTCGACCCCACATCAAAACTCGCGACGTCGTAAGGGATCGAGGGTCGGCCCTTCAATTCCAGGCGACGGGCGACCGGATCGACCCCCGTCACCCCAGCGTGGATGCAGCGCGCCCCCGCCCGGCGGGCCAGAGGCAATAGGTCGATGATCAGATCTTCGGGGGCGTAGTCGCCGGCCACCAGGCCCGGCACCATCCCCGAATAGACGGCTTCGTGGCGGTCCAGCACCAGGGTCAGGTGAACATCGGCCAGGGGCGCCATCATCCAACGCCGGAGAACCTGGACGTGGGCGTGCCCCCCGCCCACCAGCACGAGTTCATGCTTTTCCTGGCGCTCGCTTTTCGACATGCCCTTGCCGGGCGTCATTTCAGCCATCCCCTGATCGTCGACCCCCCTGGACTGCCGATCATCCCAGATCATATAGCAGCGCCACGGACCACCCTGTACTCTTCAAAACTTTCGGGAGATCTCCTCTGCATTCGTTCCCACGTTCAGTGATCGGAGACCTGCTGCGCATCCAGGATCGCGACGGTTGGCTGGGCGAGCAGCCTCTGCGAGACCTTGCCGCGGAGCGTGGGGTGCCGCTCCATGTACTGCAGGGATTGGCTTCCTTCTATACCTACTTTCGACGCCAGCCTCCGCGAGCGGTTGAAATCGAAGTCTGCCGTGACCTGGCCTGCCAACTGGCGGGGGGCCCCGAGGCCTGCACGCGGCTTCGCTCGGCCCTCAAGGGCCGGGACGATGTGGCGATCCACGAGGTTTCCTGCCTCGGGCGCTGCGACCGCGCGCCGGCGGGCGTCATCACGGGCGCCGGTTCCGGCGCCGGCATTCGTGCGGGGGCGGTCATCGAGACTTCGCAGACCGAGGCGGTGCTCTCCGCCGTCGAGCAGGGTGCCACCGCCCCGGCTCACAGCCCGGGCAACTGGCAAGCCGCGGACCCGTATTCGAATCCCGAGATGGCCCCCTATGCGACCCTGCGCTGCGCCTTGCAGGGCGACCCCGGGGACTTGCCCGCCGTGCTCGAAGCCGCCGGGTTGCGCGGAATGGGGGGCGCGGCGTTTCCCACCGGGCGCAAATGGTCGTTGGTGGCGGAGGCCCCCGCCGGTCCCCGGCACGTGATCGCCAACGCGGACGAGAGCGAACCCGGCGCTTTCAAGGATCGCGAAATCCTGCGCGACCTCCCCCACCTGCTCATCGAGGGCATGGCGCTCGCCGGCTACGCGATCGGCGCAAAGCGTGGGATCATTTTTATCCGCCACGAATACGAAGCCGAGCGTCAGGCCGTAGAGACCGCGCTCGACCACGCGCGTACCACCGGCGCGTTGGGCCAGGCAATCTTCGACACCCCCTTTGATTTCGAAATCGATCTCTTCGTCTCGCCCGGCGGGTATATCCTCGGCGAAGAGACCGCGCTGCTCGAATGCCTCGAGGACCGCCGCGGCGAACCGCGAAACAAGCCGCCCTTTCCCGGGGTCTCGGGACTCTTCGGCCAGCCCACGCTCATCAACAATGTCGAAACATTTGCCCATGCCACGGGAATACTCCATCACGGAGCCGACTGGTGGCACGGCCTGGGCCGACCGGGTTTCTCCGGCCACAAGTTCATGAGCGTGAGCGGCGACGTTGAGCGATCCGGGGTCCACCTGGTCCCCTTTGGAACGCCCCTGGGCGAACTCCTCGACCGCTGCGGGGGCATGCGGGCCGGCCAAGAACTGCTTGCCGTCGCACCCGGCGGCGCATCGAGCCGGTTCCTGGGGGCCGATGCCCTGGAGACCCCGATTGACTTTCAAACCTTCAGCGACGCCGGTTCCATGCTGGGGGCGGGAGCCGTCGTCTTCGTTTCGGATCAGCAGAATCTTCTGGAGGTCGGCCTCAGCGTGACGCGTTTCTTTCGCAACGAATCCTGCGGCAAGTGCGTGCCCTGTCGAATCGGCACCGAAAAGGCCGTGCGCTGGATTGAGTCGACAGGTGCGGTTGGCCCGGAAGAGCGCGAGCGCCTGGCCGAATTGCATTCGACTCTCGCGCGCACCAGCATCTGCGGACTCGGTCAAATCGCCCTGGAGCCCCTGCTTTCCCTGGCCGAACGTTTCCCCGAACGAATGCGCGGGGACTGAGGCCTTGGCGATCACCGGCATCGTACTGTGCGGCGGACGCTCTGCGAGAATGGGCCGGGATAAGCCCTGGCTCCCCTGGCGAGGCCGACCCGTTCTCTGTCACGTGGTGGATCGCCTGGCCGAAGCCGTCGACCAGGTCCTCGTGGTATCGGCCCCGGGCCAGCCCCTTCCCTCGACCCCGGCCCAGCGCGTCGAAGACCACGAAGAAGGGCTCGGCCCCCTCGCGGGCCTGTGCGCGGGCCTGTGCGCGGGCCTCGCGGCCAGTGGGCCGGGGCTTGCCTTCGTGACGGCGGCCGATGCCCCGTTCTTGACCCCCGACTTCGTGCGGGCAGTGCTCGCCCCGGGGCACGCAGCGGCCCCCGAGGCCGAGGGCCGGGTGCAGACTCTGTCGGCCGCTTACCCCACCGAAGCGGGGGAAGCCGCGCGCAGCCTGCTCGACCAGGGGCGACGGCGCCCCCTTGACTTGCTCGAGCATTGCGATTTCGAGCGCCTGGCGCTGTCCAGCCTGCCCGATCCGGAATCGGTTCGTGGTTTCAATACGCCTGGCGAATACTTGGCCGCGGCCCGCGCCGATCGACCGGATGGCCTGGCGTGGGTAGCCCTGGGCGATTCGGCGGGCGACTCGGGCTCAGCGGTGTCTGGCGGAGAGCCACGCGAAGTCGAGATCGGAACCCTCGGCGAGGTCCTGATGGCCGCCGGGGCCGACGCGCGCGTGCTGGAAGGGGACTCGCTCTCTCCCGCCTACGTGGTCTGCCTGGACGGGCGAGCCCGAGTTCGGGATGCCCGCATCCCGATTGGGGCCGGCGAAAAAATTACTGTGCTCGACGAATCCAACCTGGGCGGCGCGTGATGGACGCGACCGTGGTTGCCACCCTCGGCGATGGAGACTAAAGAAGGATCATGATCGAACTCACCATCGATGGAATCCGCGTCAGCGTCGCCGAGGGAACCACCCTCTTCGACGCCGCCCGAGCCGCCGGGATTGAAATTCCCGTGCTCTGCCACGACGACCGGTACGACCCCGTCGGCGTGTGCCGGATGTGCACCGTCGACGTGGGCGAGCGGACCCTGGCCGCCGCTTGCGTGCGCCGGTGTGAGGCCGACATGGAGGTCAAAACCCAGACCGCCGAAATAAAAGGCCACCGCCGCAATCTCGTGGATTTGCTCATGGCCGATCAACCCGACCCCACATCCGATGCCCGAGGATCGAGCCTCGGCGACAATGCCCTGCTGACTCTGGCGCGACAATACGATGCCTGGGGAAATGACTGGGGCGCTGGCCCCGAGCGCCAGGCGGATACGAGCTCACCTGTGATCGCCGTGGACCATGCCGCCTGCATCCTGTGCGACCGCTGCATCCGCGCGTGCAACGATATCCAGGGCAACGATGTCATCGGGCGAACGGGCAAGGGCCACGCCGCGCGCATCGGCTTCGACCTCGATACCCCGATGGGGGCGAGCACCTGCGTCTCCTGCGGCGAGTGCGCCGCAGCCTGCCCCACCGGAGCGCTGGTGGACCAACCCCTGGACCTTCCCCTTCGCCCAAGGACGGAACTCGACCCCGTGGACACGGTCTGTCCCTATTGCGGCGTGGGCTGTGCGCTCACTTACCACGTGGACCGCCCGCAGAACCGCATCGTCTTCGCCGAGGGTCGGGAGAGCCCGGGCAACCAGGCCCGGCTGTGCGTCAAGGGCCGATACGGCTGGGATTACGCCCAACACAACCAACGTCTGACCCGGCCCCTGATTCGGCGGGAGAGTGCGTACCCCAAAGCGGCGCTCTCGAAGGAACTCAGTGGCCAGGCCAACTCGGGCCCGGGCAAAGGAGAACGCCGAAAACCCGGCGGCCTTGTCGACTACGACGAAGTGATGCCCGCGTTTCGCGAGGCCAGTTGGGAAGAAGCTCTCGAACGGGTGGCGACTGGGCTTTCGGGGATTCGCGACCAGCATGGGGGCGACGCCCTCGCGGGATTTGGCAGCGCGAAGTGTTCCAACGAAGAGGCCTATCTCTTCCAAAAATGGATCCGGGCGGGCTGGGGGACGAACAACGTCGACCACTGCACGCGGCTTTGTCATGCCTCCAGCGTGGCGGCGCTGCTCGAAGGCATCGGGAGCGGCGCCGTGACCACGACCTACGGGGATGCGCTCAACGCCGAGGTACTTCTGGTGGCGGGATCCAACACCACAGCGAACCATCCCGTGGCCGCGACGTTTTTCAAGCAAGCCCAGAGGGCGGGCACCCGGTTGATCGTTGTGGATCCTCGCCAAGGTCAGATGGCCGATCAGGCCGACTTCTATTGCCGCATCAAACCGGGCACCGACGTCGCCTTCTACAATGCGATGATGCACGTCATCTTGGCCGAGGGTCTGACCGACGAAGCCTATATCGCCCAGCACACCGAAAACTTCGAGGCCCTACGGGAGGGCGTTGCCCCGTACTCGCCCGAGCAGGCCGCCAAGATCTGCGGCGTGGGAGCCGAAACCATCCGCGAAGTCGCGCGGGCCTTCGGCCGCGCCAGCGGCGCCATCATTTACTGGGGGATGGGCATCTCTCAGCACGTCTATGGAACCAACAATGCGCGCTGCCTGATTGCGCTGGCCTTGATGACCGGAAACGTGGGCAAGCCCGGCGCCGGGCTTCATCCCCTGCGCGGCCAGAACAATGTCCAGGGCGCCAGCGACTCCGGGCTGATCCCCATGGTGTTTCCCGACTACCAATCGGTTCAGGACGAAGCCATCCGCGAGAAATTTGAACAAGCCTGGGGGACATCCCTTTCGCCGGAACCTGGATTGACCGTGGTGGAGATCGTGCACGCCGCCCTGCAAGGCGACGTAAAGGGCATGTACATCATGGGAGAAAATCCGTTTCTCTCGGACCCGAATATCAATAAGGTGCGCAAGGGCCTGGGCAATCTCGAGTTTCTCGCCGTGCAGGACATCTTCCTGACTGAGACCGCTGAGTTCGCCGATGTGATTCTGCCCGCGAGCTCCTATATGGAGAAACTCGGCACCTACACGAATACCGATCGCCGGGTACAAATCGGGCGACCGGTGCTCGATCTTCCCGGCGAGGCCCGGCTCGATTGGCAGATCCTTTGCGATCTCTCGACCCGTATGGGTTACCCCATGCACTACGAATCAACCGAAGAAGTTTTCGCCGAATTCGCGGGCTTGACCGATGCGTACGCGACGCTCACGTACGCCAACCTCGGCCCGACAGGGAAGCTCTGGCCCAACCCCGATCCCGAGACCGACGATGGCCCCGTGGTGCTTTTTGGCGAAGGTTTCCCCACCGCCAACGGCCGGGCAAAATTCGTCCCCGCAGCGTGGTCGGCGGCGCCGGAACTCCCCGACGATGACTACCCCTTCGTGCTCAATACCGGGCGGCTGCTCGAGCACTGGCATACCGGCTCCATGACCCGCCGGGCCAAGGCGCTGAATCAAATCGAACCCGAAGCCTTCGCGAGCCTTCACCCCGAAGATGCCGAGGAACTCGGCATTCGGGAAGGCGACTTCATCGAAGTGGCCAGTCGCCGGGGGAGCATTCGCCTCGCGGCTCGGCTCAGCCCGCGAGACAACCGCGGGGCGGTCTTCATCCCCTTTCATTTCCGGGAGGCCGCCGCGAACCTGCTCACCCTCGACGATCTCGACCCGGATGGGAAGATTCCCGGGTTCAAGTTTTGCGCGGTTCGGGTATCGCCGATCACCGATTAGCCTTCGCCGAGATCCAGCCTCGCGTCTATTCGGCGGGGTCGAGGAATCCCTTGAGGCCTCGGCGACTGTTGGGGCCCAAGAAAATCTGCTCCAACACGCCCACACCCTCGTCGGATCCGCTCCGCGCATGCACCACATGCTGCACGTGTTGGTTGTCCAGGGCGTTGTCGTCGGCCTCATCGCATTTCCACGATTCTCCCGCCATGGCGAGATCGCCCTTCCAGCGGCCGTGTCCCCATTCGGGGTGCCCATAGCCGATGCCCTTCATGCGAAAGCAGAGTAGGGGATTCAATTCGATTTCCTCCTGGCGGCCATCCGAATGGTCGAGGATGAATTCGGCCCGGCTGACCCGGCGCGTCCCGGGCACAAATTCGAGTCGATGTGCGAGGGCGGCCACGGGTTGGGCGTTGGGATCCTCGATGCCGGGCAGATCGTCGGGGCTCGCGTATGTAGGCATCACCATGCCATCCCAATGCCAC
>DUCH01000005.1:0-1038 GCA_012959865.1 Myxococcales bacterium
CCGAAGGCCCGGCGGTTTCCACAAAAACAGCGTCGTCGTGATCCCGAGCGGTTTCCGGATCGATGGTGATAAAGCAGCGATCCCGGAGATCGATCCGGTGAGTGAGTTCGGCCTGTCCGATTTTTTCTGGAATCGACTCGGCTTCGTCGACCGCGGCCTGGGAGAAGGTCATGGGAAGCCGGCGGTGCCAAGCCACAGCGCGAAAATTGGCTTCAGCATCCCCGGGGAGCCCCAGACGTTCAACGACTCGAACCCCCACTCCTCGGCCCCTTGCGCGAGGTGCGACGAGTTCGGCCTTGACCATCTCTCCGACCTGAGCCCCGAGCAAGTCATGACTCGCGATGGGCAGCGATTCGCGCTCCGTGCCGCGATAGGGAATCAGTTGGTAGCCCTTACGCCCTCGCTCCAGACACCCGACCCAACTCGTCCGGGGGCCGTGTACCACCTCGACGAACTCGGCCGTCGCGCTCGGAGCAGACCCGAACGCCTTGGCCCGAACCCAGTCGCCCTCGCGAGCGTCCCCCACCTCCCCGAGTCGCAGGAGTCGGTCGCCGTCTCGAAGATACAAAAATCCGTCGCTTCGACATTCAACCTCCCCCTCCACCAGGCCATCCTGCCGGCGCATTCGGAAACGCCCGCCCACACCCTCAAGGACACCCTTTTTCACAAGACGCTGAAGGAGGGCCTGCAGTAGACCCAGCTGAACTCGTACCAATCCGAGTCGCCGGACGATTTCACGACTGCCGAGTAGAGGGCGTACCTTTCCCCCGAGCAAGCCCAAGACCTGGTTTTCGAGTTCTGCCGCGCTCCGAGGACGGCTCGTCTTCGACGGCCTTCTCCGCCCTCCCCCTGCCCGCATTCGACTCCGCATAGTCTGGGCCGGAGCTTTGCAGAGCCTCGCGACGATGGCGAGGGACGAATAGGCTTCGCGTTGACTGCACGTTCCGGTGGCCTAATCTCCCGCCCACTGCCCGGGTGGCGAAATTGGTAGACGCGCTAGATTCAGGGTCTAGTGTTCGCAAGGACGTGCTGGTTCGA
>DUCH01000005.1:1091-8994 GCA_012959865.1 Myxococcales bacterium
GCCCCGGCCCTTCTATTCCCGCCGCCCCGGCCCTTTATTCCCGCCGCCCCGGCCCTGCCCGACTCTGCCCCGCAACAACCCCGCGGCCCTGGCTCGAAACGGGGATGTCGGCGCTTTCTGGCCTCTCCGAACGCCTTGACCCGCTACCTTCCGCGCTTAGGCTCCCGGTCTCCAGAAAACCGACGAGAGGAATCTGCGTGCCGAACAGCCACGACTCCGACCCCGATACCATCGAAGTCCATGACCCGACGGGTGAGTCCTTCCGGCTTCCGAGAGTGCTTCCGCTGCTCCCCGTTCGGGACATCATCATTTTCCCGGGCGTGACGGTTCCCTTGACGGTCGGACGGAGAAAATCCATCGCTGCCCTCGAAGCCACAGGAACCAATGGCATCATGCTGGTGGTGACCCAGAAAAACGCGTCCGTCGAGGAGCCTTCCCCCGATGATCTCTTCGAGGTGGCGACACTCGTCAAGGTCCTGCGAATCGTGGACGCTCGTCACGAGGGCAAGCAAGCACTAGTGGTCGGCATTGCCCGGGCCGACCTCGGCGATTTTGTCAGCGAATCGCCCGAGTTGCGGGCCTCCTACAAACCGCTGGAATCTCCGCCCGAAGAAATAGATGTCCAGCCGGCATGGCAACGCGTGATCGATCTGGCCCAACGGATCGTGGGCCTCCGAGAGGACTACCCCGACGAGTGGAAGGCTTTCATCGAGGGCGTACCCAAGCCCGGCATGCTCGCAGATCTACTGGCCTCCAACCTCACGCTGCCCCCCGAAGAGGGCGTCGCGTTGCTGCGCGAGACCCGAGACTCCGAGCGGCTCAAGATCATGGAGCAGCATCTGGAGCGTGAGGTCACCATCGCGGAGGCCCAGAAAACCCTCAGGGATCAAGCCGAATCCGGTGGTCTGGATAAGAAAAGGCGTGAACGAATGTTGCGCTCGCGCATGCGCGAAATCCAAGAAGAGATCGGCGAAAGCGACGCGGGCATGCGTGAGGTGGACGAACTCCACGAAAAACTGGAGGGTGCCGAACTCCCGGAGGAAGCCTATGAGCAGGCCATGCGCGAAATCCGGCGCCTCTCGGCCCTCCCCCAGCATGCTCCAGATCGCCACTTGATCCGGACTTATCTTGAATGGCTCGCCGATTTGCCTTGGAGCATTGAGACCGATGACGATCTCGATCTTCGGCGAGCCCGGGAAGTCCTCGATGCGGACCATCATGGACTTGACCCGATCAAGAACCGCATCCTTGAGTTCCTGGCCGTGCGCAAACTGGCCCCCGACTCCCACGCGCCCATACTCTGTTTCGTTGGGCCGCCAGGCGTAGGAAAAACCTCTCTGGGCCGCTCCATCGCCCGATCCATGGGGCGAAAATTTGCACGAGCATCCCTCGGCGGAGTACGCGACGAGGCCGAAATTAGGGGGCATCGGCGAACCTACGTCGGTGCCATGCCGGGGAGGATCATCCAGAGCCTGAAGCGGGCGGGCTCTCGAAACCCGATCTTCATTCTCGATGAAATCGACAAACTCGGCTCGGATTTTCGCGGCGACCCCTCCTCTGCGTTGCTCGAAGTTTTGGATCCGGAACAAAATCACGAATTCAGCGATCATTACATCGAATGTACATTCGACCTCTCCCGAGTTCTCTTCATTGCGACCGCGAACACCCTCTCCACAATCCCCCCAGCGCTGCTCGATCGAATGGAGGTGATCGAGCTATCGGGGTATACGGAAGAGGAGAAAATCGAGATTGGGCGCACCCACCTCATCCCGCGTCAGCTTGAGGCCCACGGGCTGACGGAAGAGAACATCGAGTTGAACGACTCGGCACTCCAAAAAGTGGTCGCCCAGTACACCCGTGAAGCCGGCGTCCGCAACCTGGAGCGATTTCTGGCCTCGTTGATGCGAAAGAGCGCCCATCGCATCGCCACCGAGGGCCTCAAAAGCCGGGTTTGCATCGATACGGCATTTGTCTCCGAATCCTTGGGCGCACCACCCCATCTACCCGAAATGGCCGAGCGGACGCGAATGCCGGGAGTCGCGGTCGGACTCGCCGTCACCGCGCACGGAGGGGATATACTCTTCATCGAGGCGGCCTCCATGCGGGGCGGTAAAGGCATACGCCTTCGACTCACAGGTCAGTTGGGCGATGTCATGCGAGAATCCGCCGAGGCGGCGCTTTCGTGGGTACGGAGTCATGCCCGTGAGTTGGGGCTGGGGCCGGAAGCTTTTGCCGCAGGCGAAATCCATCTTCATGTGCCCGCTGGAGCGGTTCCCAAGGATGGCCCCTCTGCGGGCATTGCCCTCGTAACAGCGATTGTTTCCGCACTGAGCAATCGCCACGCCCGATCCTTGGTGGCGATGACCGGCGAGATCTCGTTGCGAGGCCGGATTCTGCCAGTCGGCGGGATCAAGGGCAAGCTCTTCGCGGCCTCTCGGGCCGGCATCGAGACCATCGTCATGCCGAGGCGGAACGAAAAAGATCTGAGGGAAGTCCCCAAAGAAGTTCGCGACAGCCTAGAAATTCATTTGGTGGATACCATTGAAGAAGCTCTCGCGGTGACTTTCGACAGCACGGATATTCCCAGCGCAAACTGAACGAAATCCGCCGAGCCCAACCAGCCCGCTATGATGACTCGGTGCGGATCGCACTCGTTCACGATTGGCTGACCGGCATGCGGGGCGGCGAGCGCGTACTCGACGTGATCGCGCGCGCCTATCCCGATTCGGATCTCTACACGCTTTTCTATCAGGCGGGCTCAACCACCGCCTCCATCGAGTCCCTGAAAATTCGGCCGTCTCCCCTGAACCGCCTACCCGGAGCCGCCCGGCATTACCGCAAGCTCCTGCCCCTCTACCCCTGGGCGGCCCGCCAACTGTCCATCGAAGACGTCGATCTCGTCTTGTCCATTAGCCACGCGGTAGCGAAGAACGTCCGTATTCAAACAGGCGTGCCCCATCTCAGCTATTGCCTGACCCCTATGCGATATATCTGGGACCAAGCGGACGCCTACCTGGGGCGAGGCCCACGGCGACTGCTTGCGACGCCGTTAGTCGCCGCGCTGCGCCACCACGACCGCTCTCGGAGCGGTCCCTGCCAGGTGGACCGCTTCGTTGCAATCTCGAGCGGTGTGGCGGATCGGATCCATCGCCACTACGGGCGCCGCGCAAGGATCATCTACCCGCCGGTGGATGTTGACCGAATCCAACCCGACGGACGAGAGCCCGACGATTTCTATCTATTGATCGGCGGCTTCGTTCCTTATAAACGCGAAGACATCGCCATCGATGCCTTTCGCGATCGGCCCGACCGCCTGGTCGTTGTCGGTGACGGACCCATGCGCGAACGCCTTCAGGCCGGGGCACCAACCAACGTCGAGTTCACCGGGCATATCACCGATGAGGAAGTCCTGGCATATCTCCAGCGCTGCCGGGCGCTCATCTATCCCCAGGACGAGGATTTCGGAATCGCCGCCGTCGAAGCTCAGGCGGCTGGACGACCCGTAATCGCCTACGCCCGGGGTGGTGCCCTGGACACCGTTCGTCCACTTTTGGTCGCCGAGGCCGACGGAAGCCTCCATTGGCCCGAAGAACCCGACCCCACCGGCATCCATTTCCGAGAGCAGAATGCCGGCGCGCTGGGAACGGCGATCGACGCCTTCGGCGAGCACGCTCATCGATTCGAATCCCATCGTATTCGCGCCCGCGCCGCCGAATTCGGCCATCAGCGTTTCCTCCGCGAACTCTCAGCCGAGATTCTAGATCTGACCCGCGATCCGAATCAGGACGGCTGAAGATCCGGGAAGGATCCGGGCTCCGCGCCGACTGCGGGACCTCCTTCAGAGGCGATCAGGCAATATCGCGATCACGCAGCGTGCTCCAGAGCGTCATGAAAAGGATCTTGATGTCCAGGCCCATCGACCAGTTCTGTATGTAATAGATGTCGTGCTCGATTCGCGCGTGGATCGACGTGTCTCCCCGGAGACCATGCACCTGGGCCCAACCCGTCATCCCTGATTTCACCTTGTGGCGCAACATATAGCTGGGAATCTCCCGTCGAAATTCCCGGATCAACTCCGCCTGTTCGGGCCGAGGACCCACAAGGCTCATTTCTCCTCTAAGTACGTTCCACAACTGGGGCAACTCGTCCAGACTGAAACGGCGTAGCCAGGCGCCGAATCGGGTTCGGCGAGGGTCATCGACCGTCGACCATCCCGGTCCACTCTTTTCCGCATCTCGGCGCATGGTGCGCAACTTGAGCATGGTAAAAATGCGCCCATCGAGTCCCATGCGTTTCTGTCGATAGAAAATCGGCCAACCCGAGGAAAGCCCGATGCCGACCGCGAGAAGTACGAGGAGCGGAAAACCGAAGGCCAGCGCCAAACCGCTCCCGCCCGCATCAAATACGCGCTTTTGAACCGAAGACCACCCCACCAACGGACTGTCGCGCAGATGAATAATGGGAATACCGTCGAAATTTTCCACCGAACTTCGCAGAGTGGCGATATGAAGGAGGTCGGGCGCCAGCATCACGCTCACCACCTCGTCATCGAGATCGGCGAGGACCTTCTCGAGGCGATACCCCTCGTCGCTCCCAAGGGCGATGACCACGTGATCAATCCGGCGTCGGGCAAGAACATGCTTCAGGTCTGTGTATCGGCCCAAGCAGGGAATGCCATACTCAGAGCGCTCTGCAGCGCCATCGGCAATGACGCCCACCACATGCAGACCCGAATTCGGATTGTCGTGAATCCGTCCGATGATTTCATCCGCCAGGCGACCGCTCCCTACCACAAGGGCGAAGCGGCGGTTGTAACCTTTGCGCCGGGCGAGGCGTAGCGAGCTCCGCACGATGATTCGCAAAACAACCAGGCTCAAAGGCACCATTGCCGCGAATATCCCAACCACGCCCCGAGAGAAAGAATACGAGCGCAAGAAGAAGGAAAGGGCGAGCAACACCATGACCGCCCCGCTCGTTGCCCAGAGAATGTCACCGGCTTCGGCCCAGAAGGTGCCCAAGCGCTTGGGTTCGTAAACGCCCTGACGCTGAAGCACCAGCCCATAAATCGGAAGAATCGCCACCAGCGCCAGAGCGTATTCGCCAATAGGGGGTTTGCCTTGGGAAAGGTCAAACCCCCCGTAGAAGCGCAGTCCGTACGCGGCCAGCCAGAGCCCGGCAATCAGGGCCAAGTCGCTAAGCATCAACAGGCTGCGAAAGACTTCTCCGTGGCGGTAGAGCAATTTGGGTGCCTCCGGGCGGTCGAGAAAGGCCAGGGTAGTTCAGCGACCGTCGACCCGCTCAGGGGCCGTCGAGTGCCAGGATCCCCGGCTCAGTGCCGCCTGAATTCCGCGGGCTCAGTTCGCGCCCTGCGCGTCTACGTCGACGGCATTCTTCAGTTCGTCCAGGAAACCAGGTAGAGCCGACACCACTCGACTCCAGTTCGGGATCTGCGGCGCTCCCATCGGGTCGCGAACAAAGTTGAGCCCAGCGCCCCGCAGAGCGCTGGAAAATGTTTCGACTGCCACTTCTTCTGCATGCCGATCAAATTTCAGACCGTTGAGTTTGGCGTCGTTGCTATAACTCGCGATTGCGTCCTGCGCGGTTCGCACGTAGGCGGCAATCATTGTATTGAGGAAGCCCGCCTCAAACTCGACTCCGTAGCTCGCCAGGTTCCGAATGATCGAAGAAGCGATATCGACCACCATCCGGTGAAGGCCCATACTGGCATCGCTCTCGGAGAGGTCCTGGTGCTTGTGGTCGTAGTTTTCGATCAGCTCCACCTGGCAAATTCGCTTGAGGGCGCTGTTTCGGAACACTTCTGCCAGAACGCCGACCTCGAGCCCCCAATCGGCGGGAATCCGATTGGCCCGAATAAGATCCGTGGTCATCGAGCATTCACCCGCCAGCGGGTAGCGAAAAGACTCCAGATACTCCAGCAGGGGAATCGGACCGAGCACCGCCTTCATCGAGCGAAGCAGCGGCATCATGAACAGTCGGGTCACCCGGCCGTGCAGGCGATCCGTGACCCGGCCGTAGTACCCCTTGGCGAACTCGTAGTTCATATTCGGATTCGCAGTGGGGTAACAGAGCCTGGCCAGCAGTTCGCGGCTGTAGCCCAGAATGTCGCAGTCGTGGGTCGCAACCACCCGCGCCTGCTGGGTGGCAAGCACGTACCCGTAGGCGAGCCAGGTTGCCCGCCCCTTGCCGTCGGGGCCCGGATCGAGGCCCTCTGCCCGGAGTTGGTCGAGGAGGCCCCGAACCCGGGGTCCGTCGGACCAAACCACCGTCGCCCTCCCTCCCCCGAGGCACCGAACATTCTGAAGCAGGGCCCGCATCTCTTGGAATTCGTCGCGGGCCGCAGAGCCCGACAGGCTGACCACCACCTGCCGCAGATACTTCACCTGGGCCAGTTCTTCGACGATTCCCTTGAGGGCCGGCCCACGGGTCTCACTGAAGAGGGATGGTAGGACCAGCGCGATGGGGCGCTCGGTCGAATACTGAAGGAGTTCCCCCTCGAGACGATCGAGATCGGTGGGGCCGAGGCGGTGAAGCGCCGTCACGACGCCCGTCTGGTGAAAATCCGACATACAGCAGACACTCGCACCGAGGCCCGCGGACTGTCAAGCTGAGCCCGATGGCCAGGGCTAGAGACTTGGCTCAGGGTCGGCCTGCCGGGCAAATTCGACCAAGAGAGCCCGACCGTGGGCGTCGATTTCGGAAAATTCGATCCCCACCTCCAGCGTCAGAGGATCCACTTCGGTGGCCCAAACGACCGTCCCTTCGGCGCTAACTAGCTGATTCAAAATAGAAAAAGTTAAATTTAACCGATCTCCGAGGTCAATCTCACACGCGACTGCCTGAAAGCTAACGCCGCCGGCGGAGAGATTGATGCCCTGCCCCAGCTGGTCACCCCGACCCAAGTGGGCGAATGAAACGATCTGCTCCATAGGAATCCGCTGAAACTTGCGGCGTTCCCGTCCACCCAAAGCGGTCATATGAGTCCCCCGCTGCGCCTTGACCGAATCCGGAGGGGACTCAGACGGCGCGTCTGCCCCCCCACTGAATCTTCGGATTTCCCAGCCATTTCCTTGAGAACCTTGGCTCTAGAGACTTTCCAAAGGCCTTCGGTTCCCGCCGCCACAGGGGACCCCCAGCGCAGTTCGGCACGGCTCAGCGCTGCCCACCCGTCCCGCGCTCGCCGAACAGGTCGAGTTGCCGCTCGTCCCCGCCCATACGCTTGAGCCCCGCCAGAGTGATTCCCAGCCCACGATGCACCTGCCCGGCCGCGCTGCCGCGTTGAAGCAGTTCAAGACCCACCCGGTAGATTTCGCCGGCCTCGGTGATTTCACCCCTCAGGGTGATCGACCGCGTCGTCGTCGCTCCGTCGACCCCAAACAACCGCAGAGCGACGCGACCTGCCCGCAGTCCCTGGCGTTCCATGGCGTTGGCGAGGGAGACGGCCAGCTGTCCAATGGTTTCGGCCTCTCGCTCGGGCTCGGCCGAGGGCACCTCAAAAGTCGCCTCGCGGCCGATCGATTGGGGGTGCGCGGCAACACGCACGGGGGAGCGGTCCTGCCCCCGGGCCATTTCGAGAATCGCCAGGCCGTGGTTCCCCAACTTCGCTTCGAGCACCGAGGCCCCCAGTGCGAGAATTTCGCCCACCGTCTCGGCTCCAATTTCCCGTAGGCGGGCCGCGGTCTTTGCACCCACTCTCGGCAGACGCGAGACGGGGAGAGGCGCAAGAAAAGCCGAGGTGTCCGCTCCCTTGAGACGATAGACCGCCCCCGCCCCCGCCTCTTCGGCGGCCAGACGCGCGAGGAATTTTGAAGGCGCGATCCCCACGCGCAAGGGCAAATCCAACTCGGCGGCGGCCCGAGGAAGCAACCGTTCGGCGATGTGCTCG
>DUCH01000006.1 GCA_012959865.1 Myxococcales bacterium
AATTCGTCATACATTTCAAGCTCTTGGGAGCCCGTTGAAACGGCTGGCACATGACTTGCTTTATCAAGCGGAATGCAAGCCCCTCCGACTCGAGCAGAACGCATTCCCGCCCAGGCCCGGATCCGGATCCGGCCCAATTCCGCCCAAAATCGAGCTGTTCCGGAGGGGGCCGCCTCAAAGCGGGCAGAAAACCGCGAGCGCGTGGTTCGCAGCTTCGAGTACAGCCACTATCCGCGCAAAGCCCGCCAACAGGAGCGTCGAGTCGGGCTGACCCGCGACGAATCCGCGTCCGGCTTATGCGCGATCGTCCATCAGCCCGAACCCACGGGTTCCCTCTTGCAAATCGGCCTCCAGACCCTCGATGGAGAGCCCTCCATGCGCGCCCTGGCCCTTGTGGTCTGGTGCCGGCCTCGGGGGGACGGCCGCTATGCGCTGGGTCTGAGCTTGATCGAACGCACGTGCCGCCGCCGGGGACCCGCCGTGCCGGTCCGGCGCGCGTCTTCTGTGAGGCCTGCGCGCCTCTCTGCCTGATTCAAGAAGATGAGGGCCGGCGGCATAAACCCGGGGGGGTAGAGCCGCCAGCCCTTCATCTTTGGCAGAGAACGCCGCCTCTCGCAGGGGTGCTAATTTCTCCCCATGTTCGGAATTGGCGTTCAAGAACTTGCGATCATATTCGTTGTGGCCCTGCTGATCTTTGGCCCCAAGCGGTTGCCCGAATTCGCCCGCAGTCTGGGCAAGGGGCTCGCGGAATTCCGCCGAGCCTCCAGTGACCTCCGCCAATCCTTCAGCTTGGACGTCGACCCCCCCGATTTGGCTTCCCGAAATCCCTCGGCCCAGTCCGGCGATCAACCCGACCCGCGTACGTCCGAGACCGAGCCCGAACCGCCTCCCCAGGCGGTCGATGCCGCTTTTCCGGACGCCAGCCCCGAGGCCTCGCTCGAAGCCGCGGCGCCCGAAACCACAGCACCCAAAACCACAGAGCCCGAAGCCGCAGAGCCCGTGAAGGCGCCGGGTCGCACCGACAGTGCCTGACGAACCCGCCCCCATTACCGAGCATCTTGGGGAATTGCGGAAACGGATTTTCTGGATCCTCGCGACCCTGCTGGTCTTCAGCGCCATCGCGTTCAGTTTTGCCGAGCAGATCTTCCTCTTTCTGCTCGAACCCGTAATCGCCGTGATGGAGGATCGGGGGTCCAAGCTTCAGGCCATCTCGCCCACTGAAACCTTCTTCACCTACTTGAAAGCCGCCCTGCTCGCGGGCTTCATGGCCTCCCTGCCCGTGACCTTCTGGCACCTCTGGGCTTTCGTATCCCCGGGTCTTTATTCCCAGGAACGCCGAGCGGTGATCCCCTTCGTTTTCGCATCGAGCCTACTCTTCGCCGGCGGTGCCGTGTTTGGCTACACCCAGGTCTTCCCTCTGGTCTTTGAGTTTTTGAGCGGCTTCGACACCAGCGGACTCATTGAACAGAGTTGGACCATGTCGTTGGCCTTCTCCACCACGGCTCGGCTTTTCCTCGCCTTCGGGGTCGCCTTCGAGTTGCCCGTGCTGATCTTTTTTCTGGCCGCCACCGGTATCGTCAGCGCCCGCAAGCTCTGGTCCGGAACCCCGTACGCGGTGCTCGGAATCTTCGTCACCGCCGCGATCCTGACCCCACCGGATTTCGTCAGTCAGGTGCTCCTCGCAATTCCAATGTTGGTCCTCTATCTGCTTGGCGTAGGGGTGGCATGGATTTTCGATCCCGAGCGGCGACGCGAACGCATTCAGGCCAGGGATGAAGAATCACCGGGCGAGCCTGGAAGTGACTCCGAGGACCATTCGGAATAGGGACGAACGCTGAGTTCGCTGTTGCGATAGCGCGCTTCGTGGCTCACCTCTTCGCCGAGCCATTCTGGATGGACAAAATTTTGCTCCGGGTGTTGCAGTTCGATTTCCGCAACCACAAGCCCCGCGTTTCGGCCCTCGAAGACATCGATCTCAAAACGCGACTCGGCTTCTCGCCAGACGTACCGCGTCTTCTCCACGATGCGGTCGCCGCAGAGCTCGAGCAGTGCATCCCCATCGGCCCGGGGAATCGCGTACTCGAACTCGGCCCGCGCGATCCCCGTGGTCGGACCCTTCACGGTGAGCCAAGCCTTTTCTCCACCGATTCGCACGCGAACCGTCGCGCTGCCCGTTGCGCCCAAATAGCCCTGGCAAAGGGCGACGCCACGCCCCATGTCTCGCCACGGGCTTCCGCGCACGCGGAATTTGCGTTCGATCTCCATGAGGGCCTCCTTCGCCAAGGGCCCGTCACCGGAATCGAAGTGAACTCGACGCTTCGATGCGCAGAGCCCCGACCCCGCCCTAGAGCTTCGCGATGTCGCCGACCATGTGGACGAGTCGCTGGGCGTAGTCGCCGATCTCAATGGGCTCTCGAGCCACGCCGGTATCCATGGCCGCTTGGGCAACCGCAGGGGGAACATAAAGCAGAACCCGCGGGTCGAAGGGCTTGGGGATGATGCAATTTCGGCCGAATTCAAAGGCCTCGCCCGGGTAGGCGCGCTTGACGACCTCGGGTACGGCCTCGCCACGCCGCGCCAACTCGGCCAGGGCAAAAACCGCCGCCTTTTTCATTTCCTCGTTGATCGCATGTGCACGCACATCCAGCGCGCCACGAAAAATAAAGGGGAAGCCCAAAACATTGTTGACCTGATTGGGAAAATCCGAGCGGCCCGTCGCCGTCACCGCATCTTTTCGAACCGCATTGACCTCGGTGGGCGTAATTTCCGGGTCGGGATTCGCCATGGCGAAGATGATCGGCTGGGCCGCCATGGACTCGACCATTTCCTGGGTCACAACCCCCGCCATCGAGAGCCCTACAAAGACGTCGGCTCCATCAAGGGCTTCCGCCAAGGTTCGTGCGGTTGTTTCCGCCGCGAACTCTTCTTTGTAGCGGTTCATCCCTTCACCGCGCCCCTTATAGAGAACCCCGCGGCTATCGGTCATCAAGATGTTTTCGGCGGCGACCCCTAAGTCCTTGTAGAGCTTCATGCATGCGATGGCGGCCGCACCCGCACCCGAGACCACCACACGAATATCTTCAATTTTCTTACCCGTGATCTCGAGTGCATTCAGCAGCGCGGCGGCGGAAATAATTGCGGTACCGTGCTGGTCATCGTGAAAAACGGGGATGTCGAGGGTGCGTTTGAGAGTTTCCTCGATCTCGAAGCATTCCGGAGAACGAATATCCTCAAGGTTGATCCCGCCGAAGGTGGGCGCGATCAGCTGGCAAGTCCGGATTACGTCCTGGGGATCCACACTATCGATCTCGATATCGAAAACATCGATATCCGCGAAGCGTTTGAAGAGAACGCCCTTCCCCTCCATCACGGGTTTGCCCGCCAGTGCGCCTATGTTTCCGAGCCCAAGAACCGCGGTTCCGTTGCTGACGACCGCGACCAGATTGCCCTTCGTCGTGTATTTGTAGGCGGTGTCGGGATCGCGTTGGATTTCACGGCAAGGCGCCGCGACGCCGGGTGTATAGGCGAGGGATAGATCCTCGGCGGTCACCGTCGACTTGCTGGGAACAACCTTGAGCTTTCCCGGTCGGCCTTCGCTGTGGTAGGCGAGAGCCTTCTCCTTCAGACCCACTGGAAATTCCTCGCCCGCGCCCCTGTCATGCGGTTCGAACACCGATTGCCCCTGGTCGACGGGGACGACTCGGGTCCAGGGTCGCTAGATCCTATCAGATCGCACGCGGGGTTGTCTAAATCTCGTCGGGGCCCCAGCACGATCGGGCCTGGGTGCGGGGTCGCGGGCGGACCGAATCGGGCAACCGCGGGGGGACAAGATCCAAGGGGAAAGCCTCATCCCCCCAGCAATTCCCGGGCGATCACCACCCGCTGGATCTGGTTGGTCCCCTCGTAGATCTGCATGAGTTTTGCGTCCCGCATGAGCTTCTCCACCGGGTATTCCTTGGTGTAGCCGTTCCCGCCAAAAATCTGGACCGCGTCGACGGTCGCCTTCATGGCCGCATCGGTGGCAAAGCATTTGGCCATGGAGGACTGCTTGGAGGCCCGCATTCCCTGGTCGATCATCCAGGCGCTCTGCTGGGTCAGAAGGCGACCGGCCTCGATATCCTTGGCCATGTCGGCCAGCATGAACTGAACGGCCTGAAACTCCGCGATCGCCGAGCCGAAGGCCTTCCGCTCCCGGGTGTACTCGAGGCACTCGTCCAGGGCCCGGCGGGCAATCCCCACCGCGAGGGCTCCGATCATGGGACGAGTGCGGTCGAGGGTCTCCATCGCGATCCGGAAGCCCTGGCCCTCTTCGCCCAGGCGCTGGCCAGCGGGAACCCGCACGTTGTCGAAATGAACCAGCCGGGTGTCGCTCGCCCGCTGCCCCATTTTGTCCTCTTTCTTGCCCGGCTCAAGGCCCGGGGTCCCCCGAGGCACGACAAACGCGCACAAGCCCTTGTGCCGGGTGGAGCGGTCCAGGGTTGCAAAGACCGTGTAGAGGTCGGCTTCGCCCCCATTCGTGATCCACGCTTTCGTCCCGTTGAGCACGTAATCCCCGCCGTCCTTCTCCGCGCTCAGCTGGAGCCCGGCCACATCCGAGCCCGCTCCCGGCTCCGAGAGGCAAAACGAGACCAACTTGAATTCGTCGGCACAAGCCCCGAGCCATTCCTTACGCTGTTCCTCGCTTCCACCCACCAGGATGGGTGAAAGACCGAGATCGTTGCACATGACCGATGTCGTAATGCCCGCGCAACCGCGCGCAATTTCTTCGACGATCACGCAGGATCCGAGAATTGAAAGGCCGAGGCCGCCGAGCTCGGGAGGAATGCAGGTGCTCGAGAGACCCAATTCCCAAGCTTTCTCGATGACCGATCGTGGAAAATCCCCGGTTCGGTCAAATTCGGCGGCGATGGGAATGACTTCTTCATCCGTAAAGCGGCGGGCTGTTTCCTGCAGGGCGAGCAATTCGTCGTCGAAGGCAAATTCCAAAGCAAAACTCCTGGCTGGGCCGCCACCCCGACAGGCGACTGGGGGAGGGGGACGGGAAACAAAAAACGGGGTGGGAAAACGAAAAGGGGGGAAAAGAAAAGGGCCGGGAAACGAAAACGGAAGGCGCAACATTAAGAGGGAGTGGGGCCAGCGAGGCCACCCGGAGACAATCGCAAGCGACCCACCCTAGCAATCGGCCAACGCCTCGGCCCCGCTCGAAAATCGAGAGAGCCCCCGCCCCGCAATCCCGCCGAGGAAAAGCCCTTCCACCCCGCCCGGAGACCGCTTTAGGACTCGGGGCGGTGCCCGAGTTCCAAAGAAAGTTGCTCCGCCGCGGACATGACCCAACGGCCCGATTCGGACTGCAGAGCGTCCAGGGTGAGACGAGAGGCCGGGCCCGAAATCGAAAGTGCGCCCACGAGCTGTCCGGAGGCGTCAAAGACCGGAGCGGCCGCGCAGCACATGCCCGTTTCGCACTCCTCGATGTCGAGGGCGAGACCCTGACGCGCCACGCGCTCAAACTCTTCTGCGAGCTTTTCGATCTCCACGATCGTTTTTTCGGTCCGCGCGCTAAAGCAGGCACCCGGGACCATGGTGGCCACTAAATCTTCACGCACCGCTTCGCCCGAGCAAGACATCAGGACCTTGCCCAGGGCCGTACAATTCACCGGCAGCCGATCGCCCACCCGCAACCCGGTCAGCAGCATTCGATCGGGCTGAACACCGTCGAGATGGACAACCTCTTGGTCGCGCAGGACGCCAAGATGCGCGGTTTCGCCGGACTTGAGCGCCAGCTCATTGAGAACCGGATGGGCGCGCCGCAGCAGCGAATGCCCTCGAACGAAGCTCTGGCTCAGTTCAAGGCACCGCGTACCCAGACGGTACCGCTCGGTCTCGGGGCTCTGCTCGATATAACCATGCTCCTCAAGGGTCGCGAGGAGCCGAAAGACGTTGTTCTTGTGCAGCCGGAGACGCCGGGAAAGCTCGCTCACCCCTAACTCGTCCGCCTTGTAAAAAGACTCGAGCATACGCAGGGCATTGCTCACGGTTTGGATCGAATAGTCACTCTTGGGCTTCATCGCCATAGCTGAATTCCGCGGGTCCGTTTTAGGGGGAGACTCGGTGCGACGCTTTTGCGTTCCTGAACCGAATGGAACGCCGCTGTCGGCCGAGTCGAGTGATTGAGCTGCTGCATCGAATGCGATCTGCTTGGGGAACGAATCAACTAGGGGTTTCCAATCGGAACCTCGGCGGGGTAACGCCGTCGGCCATGAACGCTCGCTTTGCATCGGCTGCGAGCTCGAGGGGCTGGCTCGGCAATCGTGTGCTCCCGTGGCTGCGCCGATTCCCTGCGCAGAACGCGGCGCAGGATCGCGCCTTCACTGACAGGATGGTCAACATCACAACCCCGGGGGTCCTCAACTTGCGACGGATTGAAGATGGGATGGATTGAAGATGGGATGGATTGAAGATGGGTTGAACGGGCACCATCGTGCCCCATCGAGCCCGGCGGCGAACGCAGATGGAATCCGCAACGCGGAAAGACGAGTGAGGAGTTCGGGGAGTAAATTTCAAGACCGCACCAAGTAGGGGCACCAGATCGATCTTCTATAGATTGATTCGTCGACTCAATACGTACGCGTGTACGTTTTTTATTTATCGATCCATCAACCGATCGATTCTACGGTCATCGATCCGCGTGCCCGGGGGAGGAGTCAAGCTTTAACTCAGCGTGTGGAGATGTGTCAACGATTTGCAGAAATCATCGCGCACAAAAATTTCGGAAACACACAATTGTGTTGACAACTCTTCTCGCAGAGACGCGCCCAAAAAAAGAAATCTTGTTCGCTGACCCCGGCAAAAAAAATAATTTGATCGGTCACGCACGGCTCGGTTTTCATTGGGGGTGAGCCCACCCGCTCACTCATCCCGGCGACGCGTAAGTCGCGCGCGCAATGCACCTTCGGCAACCAGCAACTCGACAGCCAGAATAACGATACCGAGTACAATGAATCCATCGGCGAAATTAAAACGCAAGCCTGCGTCTGCTCCGGCAAACCGCGCAACCTCGACCGCCGCGCCTCGGAAGAATACATCGGCAAGATTTCCCACGACGCCGCCCAGCACCAGACCGAGCGCGAACGCATTCATCGACTCTCCCGGCGCTAGCCCGCGGTAGAAGCCCGAACCCACAGCGGCAACCCCGGCTGCAACAAGGCCAACCAAGGCGATCTGGCCGGGCCTTGGCCACCCCGCCATGAGTCCGGCGACTAGCGTAAAGCTTTGCGTTGGAATGAACGACAAACGCCCATCCAACAAAGAAAAAATCGGTGTTGCGGGGTCGGCCCTCAAGCCCGCCAGCATCTCCGCCTTGGCGAGTTGATCGAGCAACACAACGACCGATCCTCCGGTCAACAGCCAGCAAAGCTTCGCCGAAACTTGCACCGTCACCGCAATTCCTCGGCGCTCAGGTACCCATCGCCCCAAACCCCCGGTGCCAGGGCCCCTGCCCGATTCAGCTGCAACGCGGCCTCACCCGGCCTCCCCTGGGCGTCAAAGCTCAAGCCCCGCAGACCCATCAACTGAACTTCGACTTCGGGCGATCGCAACCCTTCCGCCTCGAAGAGCGCCGCCGACTGCTCGACCAGATTCGCCGCCTGGGTGGCATCGCCACCATCGAGATGATGCCTTGCCAGCGCGAGGTAAGCGTAGGGGTTGGTGGGATCGACCTGAATCGCCCGCTCATAACTCCCCTGGGCACGGCGAAGTTCCATGGCGCTGTCCTTGCCCGTATACAGAGCCGCCGCTGTATCGGCATCGAGTCCCTCGATCACCAGGCGGGTCGACGCACGCCGCGCCGGGTCGCCGCGGTCGGCAACACCCGACACGCGAATGGCTCGATTTTCCCCTGAGTAAATCCCTTGAGTGCTACACCCCCCATAAGTAAAAATACCAATGATTGCCGAGAGCCCCGCAACCGTTCGGCCAACTCGGTGTCGCGAAGCCCGCATCGGCCCCGGCTTGTCTTTACGGCAAATTTGAACGTTCACGTTTCCCCTCGAGTCTCCGGGCTGCCAACTCGATCAGCGCCCAAACAGACGGCGGAAGGTACGGCGAAAAAATCCGCGCTGCCCTTCGTCATCATCTCCCAAGACCTTGGTGGGGCACGTTGTTTTCGGACCCGTACCGACCAAGAAGAGTTCGGGGTGGCTCCTGGGACAGCCCGAGAGTGCGCGAGCGCCGCTCTCCGGATCGATCGCGACTTCTTCGATCCCCGAAGGTCGAGGAAAACTACCCCTGACGCGTAGGCCAAGGACCTCGCTCATGAAGTCGGTCCAGATTGGCAAGGCGCCGCGACTGCTCGGCATGCCTACCGGCGCGGGATCATCGAAACCCACCCAGACCGCCGCAACCAACTCCGGCGTAAAACCGACGAACCAGAGATCGAATTCGTCATCCGTCGTGCCGGTCTTTCCCGCGATGGGGCCCCGCATACCCTGGGCGCGCACCCGTGCGGCAGTGCCGCGATCCACCACCCCCTCGAGAAGCGAAACCGCCAGGTAAGCAGTCGCCGGATCGAGCACGGGAACCGAACCCTGGAGCGGGCGATTTTCCTGGGCTACGCCGCCGGGCTCGACGACGTCGACGAACATCCGGGGTGTGGGCCGCCGACCGCCATTGGCCAGGGTCGCGTAGGCACGGACGACCTCGATGGGCGCGACCTCGGCGGTCCCCAGCGCCAGGCTCGGAACCTCGGGCAGTGGGCTGGTTATCCCCAGGGCATGGGCGATGGCCGCCACCCGCGCAATGCCAACCCGCTGACCGAGCCGAACCGCCGGAACATTGAGAGAGCTTTCCAGCGCCTTGCGCACCGAGACCGGACCGCGAAACTTGTGGTCGTAGTTCTCGGGGCGCCAGGGTTCGGGGCTATCGGGGCTTTCGATTTCAATCGGTGCGTCGTCCAAGATATCGACCAACGTGACCAACGGGCCGCTCGCGGGT
>DUCH01000007.1:0-762 GCA_012959865.1 Myxococcales bacterium
GTGATCAGCGCGGCAGTAGAAGATGGAAAACTGATTCTGACTCGATGCGACGACAAGAAGGAGACCCGGGCGCAGCATGGCTTGGCCCGGGCGCTGGCAAACAATATGGTCCTGGGCGTCGCCAAGGGATTCTCTAAGTCATTGGAGATCGAAGGTGTTGGATATAGGGCAGAGTTGAAGGGAAAAAAGTTGATCCTGACCTTGGGATTCTCTCACCCGGTGGAGATGGATATTCCGGAAGGTCTATCAGTCGAGATGAATGGGACGACTCGCCTGAAAATCGGGGGCGTGGACAAGCAGGCCGTGGGGCAGTTTTCCGCAGATATTCGAAAACTCCGACCGCCCGAACCCTATAAAGGAAAAGGCATTCGCTACGAGGGCGAATACATCCGGCGCAAGGTCGGCAAGACAGGGGCGGCCTGAGGGTTATATGAAAAATTCAATCGTAGAAGAAAAGCGGCGAAAATGGAATGCGCGCCGAAAGCGGACCAACAAGGCGCTCGCTCGAGCAGAGAGACCCGTGGTCAAGGTTTTTCGAAGTTCGAAGCACATTTACGCCCAAATCCTCGACCCCTTTTCTGGAAAGACTTTGGGTGGCGTTTCGACCCGCAGTCCGTCGGTAGTCTCCGAGGGAAATACCGGAAATATCGATGCTGCCAAGAAGGTAGGGACCGCTCTGGCAGCTCTCGCAAAGGAAAAACAGATCGACCAAGTGGTCTTTAACCGGAATGGCTTCCTCTATCACGGCCGAGTCAAGGCATT
>DUCH01000007.1:860-8940 GCA_012959865.1 Myxococcales bacterium
GACCTCAATGATCGCGTCGTATACATCAATCGTGTCTCCAAGGTAGTAAAGGGCGGTCGACGCTTCAGTTTCAGCGCGTTGGTAGTCGTTGGCGACGGCGATGGTCTGGTGGGAGTGGGCCTTGGGAAAGCAGGAGAAGTACCCGAAGCCATTCGGAAGGGTGTAGAAAAGGCGCGTAAGGCGCTCATTCGAATTCCTCTGGTAGATGGGACTCTTCCCCACGAAGTTTTGGGGTGCTTCGGTGCTGGCCGGGTAATGCTGAAGCCGGCTTCACCAGGAACCGGAGTTATTGCAGGGGGTCCCGTACGAGCGATCGTTGAATCTGCGGGTGTCCACGATATCTTGACGAAGACTCTTGGAACCAATAATCCGAGAAACGTAGTCAATGCCGTCATGGCCGGACTGCAGGAATTGAGGGATCCCGATGAAAGATTGGCCGAGCTCGGAAGGACACGGTGATGGCTGATAAGGCAATGATCGCTCTCAAACAGATCAAGAGTGCAATCGGGTATAACCGCCGCCAGCGGGCCACTCTGGTTGGTTTGGGAATTCGGCGATTGCATCAGGTTGTCAAGGTCGAGGACACACCATCGGTGCGTGGCATGATTAACAAAGTGAGTCATCTCGTAGTAGTCATCGAGGAGTAGGTAAATGCTTGATCGACTGAGCCCGAGGCCGGGTGCGAAGCATAGTCGTCGCAGGGTGGGGCGCGGACCGGGATCCGGGCTGGGCAAAACCGCCGGCACCGGTGTCAAGGGACAGGGAACCAGATCCGGCAAGAAGATCAAGCCGTGGTTTGAAGGGGGGCAGATGCCTCTCACCCAAAGAGTGCCCAAGCGAGGCTTCAAAAACCCCTTTCGGAAGGAAATAGAGATCGTCAATGTCGGCGAACTCGCGCGGTTGGGCGACGGCGCAACTGTGGACGCCGAGGCGTTGGCGAAGAGCGGGCTAATTCGCGGATCGGGAGTTGGGGTCAAGCTTTTGGGCGAGGGCGAGTCGCCGAAAAATCTTGAGATCAAGTTGAATCGTGTCAGCGCCAGCGCTCGCACGAAGGTTGAGGCCGCAGGCGGCAGCGTGGAGTTGCTGGCATGACCAGTGGAATCCAAAATATTTGGCGAATTCCTGAACTTCGTGCGCGGATTCTCTTCACGTTCGGAATGCTCGGCGTCTATCGAATTGGTTGTGTGGTGGTGACTCCGGGAATCAACTCCGAAGTAATCCGCGATTTCTTCTCCCAGATGCAAGGGACCGTGTTTGGTCTAATGAATCTCTTCTCGGGCGGCGCCATGGAGCAGTTGTCGATCTTTGCCCTGGGGATCATGCCCTATATCAGCGCGACCATTATTTTCCAACTTCTGACGGTGGTAATCCCTGCGCTTGAGGCTCTGAAGAAAGAAGGCGAGCAGGGGCAGAAGAAGATCAACCAGTGGTCCCGCTATGCGACTATTGTATTGGCGCTTTTTCAGAGTCTGCTGATCGCGTTCGCCCTTGAAAGCGGACAATTTGGCGAGGGAGCGGTGCTCTTTCCCGGCTGGGGCTTTCGGATTGTTACTATGGTGACCCTGACGTCGGGCACCGCCTTCATCATGTGGCTAGGGGAGCAAGTCACCGAGAGGGGGATCGGCAACGGAATTTCCCTGATCATCTTCTCGGGAATCGTGGTGAGTATTCCGTCGGGGCTTTCGAACCTGGCAGATATGATTCGGAACGATCAGTTTTCGATACTCCAGGCCGCTCTTGTATTGGTTTTTGCCATGGGGGTGGTGGGTGCCGTTGTGTTCGTGGAGCGCGGGCAGCGGAGAATTCCGATCCAGCATGCGCGTCGGGCCGTGGGTAAGCAGGTTGCCCAGGGCGGAATGAGTTATTTCCCCCTCCGCGTCAACTCTGCTGGCGTGATTCCGCCGATTTTCGCGTCGTCTCTGCTTATGTTTCCGCTCACTGTTCGGCAATTCAGCGATAGTCCGTCGGTTCAGAGTTTTATCGACCAGTTCCTGAATCCCGGGGATTGGACGTATAATATTGTTTACGTTTCCCTAATCGTTTTCTTTTGCTTCTTCTACACGGCGATCATTATCAATCCCGTAGACGTTTCGGAAAATATTAAACGGTCGGGTGGCTACATCCCCGGTATACGGCCAGGAAAGAACACGGCAGACTATATCGACAAAGTGCTGAGTCGATTGACCTGTATCGGCGCAGCCTATGTATCACTGGTCTGCCTTCTTCCGGTGATTCTTTCCACCCGAATGAATGTGCCCTTCTATTTCGGAGGGACAGCGCTCCTAATCGTGGTTGGTGTTTCTCTGGACACCGTGGGGCAGATCGATGCCCATATGGTGTCTCGGCATTACGAGGGATTCGTCAAGGGTGGGCGCATGCGCGGAAGGCTGGGGCAATGAGCTCGAGGGGTATCGTCCTGTTGGGCGCTCCGGGAGCGGGCAAAGGAACCCAGGCGGTTCTACTCGCGGAGAAACTCGGGGTCCCGCACATCTCGACAGGAGATATGCTCCGAGCGGCCGTTGCCGCTCAGAGCCCCGTGGGTCTAAAGGCCAAGGCTGTGATGGATGCTGGTCAGCTGGTCAGCGACGAGATCGTTATCGGGATCGCAGAGGAGCGTCTGAAAGCAGACGATGCAGCAGACGGGTTCATTCTGGACGGTTTTCCTCGAACACTCGGACAGGCCGAGGCGCTGGATCGATTGCTCGAGCGGATCGGTTTGAGAATAGACTGCTGTCTTGCCATTACTGTGGACACCGAAGGCATTGTGAAGCGCCTGCTCAAGCGAGCCGAGATTGAGGGCCGGGCGGACGACAACGAGGCGACAATTCGCGAACGAATGCGGGTCTATGCGGTGGAGACGGAGCCACTTCTGGGCTATTACGCGGCCCGGTCCCTAGTGCGGGAGGTGCCAGGGATGGACTCGGTGCCTGAGGTCTCGGATGCCATGGTTGCGGCCTTGGAGGCGGCGTGAGCTACGCGGAACGGATCACACTGAAGAGTCGCCGTGAATTGGACCAAATGCGCACCGTGGGCCAGCACACGGGCGAAATTCTGATGGCTCTTCGCGATAAGGCCAAACCGGGGGTGACAACCGGGGAACTCAACGAATTTGCAGGGAAAGAGTTGAAGCGAAGAGGCCTCAACTCACCCTTTCTCAACTATTCACCCGGGGGGCTTCCCCCTTATCCCGCGGTGCTTTGCGCATCGATCAACGACGAGATCGTTCATGGAATCCCAGGGTCGCGGGAACTCAAAGAGGGTGACATAATCAGCTTGGATTTCGGAGTCGAAAGTCAGGGCTTTCATGGCGACTCGGCGGTGACCGTTCCGGTGGGACCCATTTCCCAAGAAGCCCAGAAATTACTTGAAACGACTCGCGACTCCCTTTATCAAGGCGTCGAAGAAATGGTTCCGGGCAAGCGGCTCTCTGATATAGGGGCGGCGGTTCAGAAACGAGCCGAAAAAGATGGCTATTCGGTTGTCCGACAATTCGTCGGCCATGGAATCGGCCGACAAATGCACGAACCCCCGCAGGTGCCCAATTACGGGTCGCCGGGACGGGGCCAACGGCTGCAGCACGGAATGGTTTTCGCAGTCGAGCCGATGGTCAACGTGGGAAGCCAGAAAGTTCGAATCCTGGAAGACGGGTGGACGGCCGTAACCGTTGACGGGCAGTTGTCGGCACATTTCGAGCACACGATCGCGGTTACGGACGAGGGCCCCGAAGTGCTCACACGAGTTGACGGATCGCACTGATCGCCTTGACGGGCGATTGGTAGAGGAAGAGTCAAAATGAAAGTTCGATCATCCGTACGAAAGATGTGTGACAAGTGCCGGATAATCCGCCGTCGCGGAGTAGTTCGAGTCATTTGTGATAATCCGAAGCACAAGCAGCGCCAGGGTTAGTCCTGGTTCTTAGAAATATCCAGAGGAGAGGCCCATGGCGCGAATCTCAGGCGTCGACTTGCCCCGCAACAAGCGAATCGAAATTTCGCTGACATATATTTTCGGAGTGGGGCGCACGAGCGCCGCCGAAATTTGCGACAAGGCAGGAGTCGACGTGGGAACCAAAACCGATCAACTCAGCGAGAGCGAAACGATCAAGCTCCGGGAAGTGATCGAGCGAAGTTACAAGGTTGAGGGAGATCTACGTCGCGAACTCAATCAGAATATCAAGGTTCTGATGGACATCGGTTGTTATCGGGGGTTGAGGCACCGCCGCAATCTGCCCGTTCGGGGTCAACGAACTCACACCAATGCCCGGACACGCAAGGGTCCGGCCAAGGGCGTCGCGGGCAAGAAACTCGCGCCCAGGAAGTAGCAAAACACACTTATGGCAGTCAAGAAGACCATACGGAAGAAGAAGGTCAAGAAGAACATCCAAACGGGTGTTGCTCATATCCAGTCGACCTTCAATAACACAATTATCACGATCACAGATGTCGGGGGCAATGCAGTCGCCTGGGCGAGTGCAGGTCAGCAGGGCTTCAAGGGATCGCGAAAGTCAACTCCCTATGCGGCGCAGATGGCCGGAGAGGAATGCGCGAAAAAGGCGCAAGAGCACGGTGTTCGAACTCTGGGCGTTGAGGTCAAGGGTCCGGGCGGGGGGCGCGAGTCGGCGCTTCGTGCTCTGCAGGCGGCAGGAATGAAGATCACAGTGATCAGAGATGTCACCCCCATCCCGCACAACGGTTGTCGGCCGCCCAAGCGGCGACGAGTCTGAAAGGCAAGTCATGGCGCGATATCGAGGTTCTGTCTGTCGGCTCTGCCGACGCGAAGGCACCAAGCTTTTTTTGAAGGGCGATCGCTGCTTTAGCGAGAAATGTGCGATCGAGCGCCGGGCATACCCGCCCGGAATGCACGGGCAGGGACGGGTGCGCTTCTCTGAATATGGAGTTCAGCTGCGGGAGAAGCAGAAGGTTAAGCGTATGTACGGACTGCTGGAAAAACAGTTTCGGAAGGCATTCGTTCAGGCTTCCTCCATGAAGGGCCGATCGGGCGAGAACTTGCTGGTTCTGCTTGAACGGAGGCTCGACAACGTCATTTTCCGCATGGGTTACGCGACATCGAGGGCCGAAGCCCGGCAACTCGTTAAGCACGGCCACTTCCAGGTGGACGGAAAAAAAGTCAAGACACCGTCTCTGCTCGTCAAGCCGGGTATGTCCGTTTCTCTCCGAGAGCGGTCACTGAAGGTCGAACGGGTTATCGGTGCGCTGGATGCCCTGGAGGGACGCAGCGTGCCCCAGTGGCTTGAAATGGATAAAGACGAGAAAGTGGGCACGGTGAAGCAGATGCCGGTGCGCGAGGACATCACGCTGCCCATAGATGAACAGTTGATTGTAGAACTCTACTCGCGTTAGCCGATTTCGATAGTCGACTCGGCGTCTAGATCTCGCGCGTACCCGAGCATTCGGGGAGCAAGGTTGATTCGACCCTGTTCTCCGAAGATTCAAACTTCTTATCTCAAGATATTTCTGGAAATTGTTTAAGGGAGGTTCCGATGCAACAGGAACTGGTCGTGGCGAATTGGAGGACGTTGATTCGTCCTCGTCGGCTAGATCTCGAGGAAACATCACTGGCGGCGACTTATGGCCGCTTTTCGTGCGAGCCCCTGGAGAGGGGCTTCGGCACTACTCTGGGCAATGCGCTTCGCAGGGTGCTGCTTTCATCTCTGCAGGGCGCGGCTATCACGAATGTGAGAATGGAGGGGGTGCTCCACGAATTCTCTACGGTTCCCGGGGTTCTGGAGGATGTGAGCGAAATAATCCTCAACCTCAAGGAAGTGCGGATGCGCATGCATTCTGAGGGCCCCCGCACAATTCGCATTCGGAAGTCCGGAGCCGGAACGGTGACCGCTGCGGACTTCACCTCCCCCGATCAGGCAGTCGAGATCGTCAACCCGGATCGTGTGATCTGCACCATGGGTGCCGAGGCTACCTTTGAGCTCGAGGCGACGATCGAAAGCGGTAAGGGGTATGTTCTTGCCGACAAGAACCGGTCCGAGGAGATGCCGATTGGGACGATTCCGATCGACTCGGTTTTCTCCCCGGTTAAGCGGGTCAACTATCTGGTGACGCCGGCTCGAGTGGGTCGCGAGACAGACTTCGATCGCTTGAACCTTGAAGTCTGGACCGATGGTGCAGTGGGCCCGCCTGATGCTGTTGCCTACGCGGCCAAGATCTTGAAGGAACAACTCACTATCTTTATCAACTTCGAAGAGCAGGATGAGACGCTTCCGGCCGTGGCCGATGAGCCCAAACCCCTGAACCCGAACCTCTTCAAGTCGGTGGATGAGTTGGAGCTTTCGGTTCGCTCGGCCAATTGCCTTCAGAACGCCAATATTCGTTTCATAGGTGAGTTGGTGATGAAAACCGAAGGCGAGATGCTCAAGACGAAAAATTTCGGTAGAAAATCGTTGAATGAGATCAAGGACACCCTGGCTTCAATGGGGTTGTCTCTGGGCACTTCGATCGAGAATCTGCCGGTGCGCACTGAACTCGAAAAGATGCGTGAACAGCGCGAGGCTTGATCCATGAGGCACCGAAAATCTGGCAGACGACTGGGTCGGAATAGTTCGCATCGAAAGGCGCTATTCCGAAACATGGTGACATCGCTTATGGAACATGAGCGTATTCAGACGACCGATGCGAAGGCCAAGGAACTGCGCGGCATCGCCGATCGAATGATTACCCTTGGAAAGCGTGGCGATCTGCACGCGCGGCGCCAGGCGGCGGCGGTTCTAATGGACAAAGCGGTCACATCGAAGGTCTTCGGCGAACTGGCCGAGCGATACCGGGAGAGGCCGGGTGGCTATACCCGGGTGATCAAGGTCGGTAACCGAGTCGGGGATGCAGCCCCCGTTTCCATCGTAGAACTGGTCGACCGAGTCGACCGAGTCGAGTCGGACGATTAGCCCGAGCACCGACTCCCGCAATTCGTCACGACGGATCGGCGGGCATCGATCCTGAGGATCGCTGGATGATTTAGGGTGGAGAGGGGAAGCGAGTGGAGCCCGAATCCGGATCCCGCGTGCCCCCGGTTGCTTGGGTGGCCGGATTGGCCCTGATCGCCGTGGCGGGATTGCTGATCCTCATGGGGGAACCCATCGAGCCACCGCTCTCCCGAGGCGATTCCGCTCCTGCCTTTGCGCTTCCAAGCCTTGTCGACGGAGCGCCCATCGCCTTGGATGATCTGAGGGGCCGGGTTGTGTTGGTCAACTTTTGGGCCACATGGTGTAAGCCGTGCGAAGACGAGATGCCCGCGATGGAGAATCTCTACCGCGCCCTGAACGAAGACGGGTTCGAGTTGATCGCGGTGGCCGTGGACGAATCCCGGGACGATGTGGAGGCCTTTCGTGAACGGTTGGGGGTCACCTTCCCCATTCTGCTTGACCCCGATCAGAAGGCTGCCCGGGCTTATCAGACCACGGGATTCCCTGAGTCCATCTTGGTGGATGACAACGGAGTCATCATCGAACGATACGTGGGACCGCGGGAATGGGACCATCCGGACTACGTCGCGCGGGTGCAGCGGTTGATGGAAGCGTCCAAGTCAAGGATTTAAGCCTGCCCCACGGGTAGACGCGGGCGCGAACCCCCGAGATTCGGGTACTATCTCGAACAATGATCGTCGTCCACAAGGGGGGGTGGGTGAGGGCGCTCAAGGCCTATTGGCTGGTGCCTGGGATTCTATTGGCAGGGCTCGGCTTGAGCCTCGCCGATCGCGAGTCGGGCCTCGTTGCGTGGTACAAGATGCGCGGAGAACTTGAAGTCTCCCGAGAGCGAATTGCCTCGCTGATCGACAGGGTCGAGACCCTTGAAGTCGAAATCAATGCATTGGAGACCGATCCCTTTGCGCTTGAACGCGCGATTCGAGAAGATCTAGAGTTGGCGCGGCCCGGAGAGATTGTGGTGAGATTCGCCCCCCGCTCCATGCGCGACTAGAACGAGGCTGGCCCAGCGCCGATCGGGCTCGCCCAGGATCAAGAGATGAAGGAAGAGCTCGTCAAGGAAATTGGGCGGGCGCTGGCAGAACTTCTGGAAGATGCCGGAGATTCGGCCGCCGCACCCCAAGTCGTCCT
>DUCH01000008.1:0-4062 GCA_012959865.1 Myxococcales bacterium
CCGCCGCAATAACAGCGAGCCAACAACGAGCCAGCAACCAAAGCCTCTTCTTGGTCATAGAATATTCACCCCCGCCCGGTCGCGGGCTCCCCTAGGGATTTAACATAACGCCATACTCGGACGTTGTGCCAAAAGCCAGCTTTAATGTCCTATCCCCCCGAAGGGACCGGAACGCCCCCTTAAGGACCCGCAACTGTGCCGGGTCTCGACGGCGCGATACTCGCGGCGATCCGGCGCCCTTCGAGCAACGAAGTTCTGGAGTGCCTGGCCCCTTAGGCGGCTAGGACCGCTTGCCGGACATTCTGAACCCGGAGAATCCGCGGGCCCCCAGAATCAACAGGACGACGATCGCGCGCCCCCAGTCGCCCAGCGCGGGAACGGACGTTGGCTCTTCGCACAGGGCGGAGATCGGCGGGGTGAAGTCGTAGCAGTCAACGTCCCCGTCGAGATCTTGATCGAGGCAGATGCAGCCTCCCCCCAGGTCACCTCGTACAGTGCACGCGTCGAACTCCGTCTCGTTCTCCGCGCCGGCGCAATCACAGGGAAACACGTCGAAGAGGAGAAGATTCGGGGAGCCGCCGTCGCGGGTGAGAAAGAGCGCCCGTTCGGAATTGGCAGAGCCGAACGCACCGCACGAAGCCCGCCCCACGACGGCAATGCCCTCGATGTTTCCCGACGGCATGGCACTGTCGTAGATCTCCAGCGTGTCGATTGTTCCGAGCGTCGCGTTGGAGCTGAGGGTCGAGATCTCGAGTGAATTGACGTTGTAGGGGTTGTGCCAGACGTACAGCAGACCGCTGGTGCGATCGAAGTGGAGCCCGGCGATCTCGGTTTCCGATGTGAGGAACGCGCCGTGGTTGACGAAGTCCTCCGAAGCGTCCGGGTTCACATCGAATACGTGGAGTTCCCCGTCGATCTGATGCCCCACGAACATCAGACCGCCCATGCCCTTGGTGCTACCGGTAAAGGCGCTGCCGTCCGGAAACCGGAAACCGGATGCAAGCAGGTCGGCATCGGGTACGAACTCGAGCCCCTCGGGTCCCTGACCTCCGGTTTCGGGGGGCAATGCGTAGCCGTTGTTCGTGACCAGCAGGTTCCAGACCCGCTGCACCGTGGCTATCCCGTCGATGTCCACCACGCGCGCGATCCGGCCGTTGTCCTCGTCCAGGGTGTAGAGTTCGTCCGCAGCGGAGTGATCGACCTGGGCGCAGGCCTCGATGTCGCTGCCGATTCCGGACGGGAGCACGAGCGTTTGCTCCAGTGCGAAGCTCGCCGAGCCCGAGTCGTACGTATACTCCCAGACCTGTCGGTTCTGACGCACAACCCAGAGCGACTGGCTCTCCGGATTCCAGGTTGCCCCGCTGAGATCGCTGCCGGCGCCGGTGATGGTGATCGCGGTCTCCGAGCCTCCCGGCCACGGGGAAGCGCCGGCAACAGTGGCTACGAACTGGCAGAGACCGAGGACACCTACCCAGCACGGCAGCCATCGATTCGGGTGAGGAGGGTACATAGCGTGGACTCCGGAAGGACCCCTGAGCACGAGTCGGCACTTTGGCTCCCAGTGCCTGGATCAGTTTTTCTCTGGGCAGACGAGTAGTTCAAGGCGGGTTTCCCCGCTGACCGACTCTCAATCCGGCACGGGCCGGGTCACTGCTCAGGTTGCAATACTACGCCGCCGCCTCCGGCGCCGCTGGCGATGGGCTAGGGCTCCTTCTCCCAGAAGCCGATGGCCTCCCAGGCCCCCTGCTCCCAGCGCATGAGTGTGCCGCTCTGGCACAACTACTCCGGATAGGGGGTAGGAATTCCAAAGGCCCATTCTACACCCTTGGACAGGCGAGATGTCGAGTTCCGATCGGGAGGCCCGTGACCGGTCGAGATCGCCGAGGCGCGGCACGTGCTCGTTTATCCGGTGCTGGTATCCTGAGTATTGAACCCCGACGGAGCCATGGGCCTCGACCCCTTCCCTAGCGCTGTGGGGCTTTGAATGTCGTGGCCGCGCCCCCGGCCAGGGGAGGAGAGACGAATGGCGAGATTCTGGAAATACGGCGTCTTCACAGCGACGGCGCTCACCGCAGTAGTGGCGCTGTCGGGCTGCACGGCCGATCAGAAGGCCCGTGCCTACGCGGGGGACGATCGTGACGAATGGCAGCAGCCCGAGAGGGTTATCGAGGCGCTCGAAATTGATCCGGGTCAGCGTATTGCCGATCTGGGTTCGGGAGGCGGCTACTTCACCTTCCGCCTCGCAGAAGCGGTTGGGCCCGGCGGCCGGGTCTACGCGCTTGACGTCGACGAAGACATGAACCAGCGACTGGAAGGCATCGCACGGGAGCGTGGCGCGGATAACGTGTCGGTCGTGCTGGCCGCCCTCGACGACCCGAAGATCCCGGAACCCGTCGATCTCATATTCAGCAGCAACACCTACCACCACATCGAGAATAGAGTCGCCTACTTCGCGCGCGCCGGTGGCTACCTGCGGCCGGGCGGGCGCGTTGCAATCCTGGAATATAGACGCCAGGGGTTCTTCCACCGCATCATGGGACACGCGACGGAATCGAGCGTCATGCGCGGCGAACTCGAGGCGGCGGGATTCACTTTGGCAGCCGAACTCGAGTTCGTCGAGCGGCAGCACTTCCTGATCTTCGAGCGCCCCGACTAGCCGTTGGGTATAGGACATTCAAGTTGTCTTCTGGCAAAACGTCCGAGCCTGGGCGTTATGATAAATTCCTAGGGGAGCCCGTGACGGGGATATCCCGAAAGTTTTGAGCGTCTCTAGCTCCGACACCTGTTCATTGAGTGTGACCAAAGTGGAAATTGACTTCTCGAGGAGTTGCAGTTGAAGACCCAACGAGCCAATCTAGTCGAGCGCAAGGTCAGAGAGGAAGGTGAACACCTCCTCTTCGAGTACCCCAACGGACTTCGCGTCAAGACCGAGAAGCCCCTCCGGGATGACGATCTACGGATCCTCCCGCTCGGCCAGCCTCAGGCCGCACTGATGAACTTCATGCTCCACGAGAGTGAGCTACTCGAAAACAAGCTTGTCTTCGAGCCCTTCGCGGGTTCGGGCGGAATCGGGCTCATGGCTCTGAAAGCAGGGGCCCGACGCGTCGAACTTCTCGACATCAATCCAAAGGCCACCCGCTTCCAGGCCGAGAGCGCAAGGGTCAATGGTTTCGAACCTGGCCAGTTCGAATGCATCGAAGGGTCCATAGAGACCTTCCTACCTGGCGAGCCTTACGATCTGATCTTCGTGAATCCGCCCTTCATTCCGACTCCGAATGGCCTGCGCGGCACGACGACTTCGAAGGGAGGGAGCGATGGCAATTTCTTCGTCGACATCATGCTCTCGCGATTGGATGAACTGTTGAAGCCATCTGGTCAGGCCTTCGTCTACCTGATGCAGTTCGTCGAAGGCGACCGTCCGCTCATCTCCGACTCCCTCGAACGGATCGTGACCGATCGCCCGGTGTTGCTCACGCCTACTCAGATTGAGCGCGTGGCATTCGACGAGTACTACCAGGCGTACCTGCAGTTGTTCCCCGATGATCGTGAGGCCATCGAGAGCTGGCGAAACGATCTCGTTGGTCCGCATGGGTCCGAGCTTTCGATCGAGCATTACATCGCTCACCTGGGCCCTCGATCTCAAGAACCGTGCACCTGGAAGATCAGCGACGACCTGGAGCAGAAATATGGTGAAGGGCTACGAATTCATTTCGAGAGCGGCCGAGAACTGGCTTTCGGGCGTGCGTTCGAGAACTTTCGGCCAGGATGATTCGCACATATACGCGCCTACTTGAGCGGCTGCAACGTGGCGTCAGTACGTGAATGAAGATGCGTGAATGGCGCCGCCACATTCCGTAGTGTGACGAAGCTTGGGGGGATAGGACATTCAAGCTGGCTTCCGGCACAACGTCCGGGGGGGGGTATAGGACATTCAAGCTGCCTTCCGGCACAACGTCCGGGTATGGGCGTTAGTTAAATCCCTACGCGGAGCCCGTCGCGGAGCCCGGGAGCCCCGCTGATCTGCCTTGGCAGATCCTCCATCTGCGTTCCCTGCGTGCCGAA
>DUCH01000008.1:4072-8911 GCA_012959865.1 Myxococcales bacterium
GTATAGGACATTCAAGCTGCCTTCTGGCACAACGTCCGAGCCTGGGCGTTATGTTAAATCCCTACGCGGAGCCCGGGAGCCCCGCTGATCTGCCTTGGCAGATCCTCCATCTGCGTTCCCTGCGTGCCGAAGCGCGGGACGGGGATGTCAGGCGCGCATTCGTCCACCGGAAGGACGGCCTGGGCGATTCGATTCACCAGCGCAGCCCGCGGACCGAGTCCAGTGCATGGGGTGGCGTCATCGGTCTCACGTGGATGGTAGTCTATTGGGCGAGCCTGATTCCCCTATGGGTGTATCAGGTCGCCAGAGTTGTATCGGAGCAGAACGCCGAATAGGCCTATAGTGTTTCCTGGAGATGGCGGGTTTCTTTCAGGGAGTCCGACCACACCCGACCACACCCGACCAGCCGCCAGAACTGAGGAGTACTCGATGGGATTTACAGGGCCCGAGTTATCCGAGATCTATCGAAAAATGCGAACGATCCGCTCGTTCGAGGAGAAACTGCATGAACTCGTTTCCGCGGGAAAAATTGGCGGCTTCATGCACCTCTATGCGGGTCAGGAAGCCATCGCGGTTGGCGTCTGCGCGCAGTTGAAGGGAACGGATATTGTCGGGTCGACGCATCGTGGGCACGGCCACTGCGTCGCCAAGGGGGTGGACGTCAAGGCGATGATGGCTGAATTGTTCGGTCGATCCACAGGCACGAATCGCGGTAAGGGTGGATCGATGCACATTGCTGACGTGGACAAGGGCATGCTTGGGGCCAATGGCATCGTGGGTGGAGGCATTCCCCTCGTCACCGGTGCGGCGCTGAGCGCCCAGGTCCAGGGCCGGGAAGATGTCGCAGTGAGCTTCTTCGGTGATGGAGCGACCAACCAGGGGCAGTTCCACGAATCGCTGACCATGGCCTCGAACTGGAAACTGCCGGTTGTCTATGTGTGTGAGAACAACGGCTTCGGCGAGTTCACACCGACCGAGTTTGTCGTTCCGGTAAAGGACATTGCAGATCGCGCAGCCTCCTATGCGATGCGTGCAGTCATCGCAGATGGTATGGATTTCTTTGATGTCTACGAAAAGGCCGGAGAAGCCATCGAACTGGCGCGGAGAGGGGAGGGACCAACTTTGCTCGAGTGCAAGACCTACCGGTTTTATGGTCACTACGTCGGCGACCAGACACCCTACAGGAACAAGGAAGAGGCCGAGGATTGGATCCAGAACCGGGACCCCCTGGATATATTCGAATCCAAGGCGAGCGAAGCAGGAATCGTCGATCCGGATGAGTTCAGGCAGATCGACGGCGAAGTCGCGGCTCTATTGAACGAAGCTGTCGAGGAAGCCGAAGAGGCGCCTCTGCCCTCTATTGACGAGCTTCTTACCGATGTCTACGTGAGGTACGAAGAATGAGTCGCAAACTAGGCACGGGTGGTGCGATCAACGAGGCCATCGCTATCGCGATGAGGACTGACCCCACTGTCATCTTGATGGGCGAAGACGTGGCCGGTGGAGGCGACCGCTCGAAAGATGGAACCGAGGAGATGGGCGGGGTGCTGGGTACTACGCGCGGTCTCGTCGGAGAATTTGGCATGAACCGGGTGCGCGACACCCCGATTGCGGAGATGGGCCTTATCGGCACTGCGGTGGGCGCGGCTGCAACTGGGCTGCGCCCAATCGCAGAGTTGATGTTCATGGACTTTCTCGGCACTAGTCTTGACCCCCTGCTCAACCAGGCCTCCAAGCTTCGCTACATGTTCGGTGGCAAGGTCAACGTGCCACTTACCGTTCGCACCGTGAGCGGCGCGGGAATGCAAGCTGCCGCGCAGCATTCACAGTCGCTCTACTGGATCACTACGGGGATCCCCGGCCTCAAGACGGTTATTCCCTCGAATCCGGCCGATGCAAAGGGACTTCTCCTGGCGTCGATTCGCGACGACGATCCGGTGATTTTCTGCGAGCCCAAGGGGATCTTGAACCAGTCGAGCGAAGTGCCCGAGGGCGATTACGAGATTCCCCTCGGAAAAGCGAATATCGTTCGGGAGGGCAGTGACGTTTCCCTGGTCGCCTTCGGTGCCACCGTGCGCATCGCGATGAAGGCAGCCGAGGCACTCGAGGGTGCCGGGACTAGCGCTGAGGTCGTGGATCTCCGCTCCCTGTCACCGCTGGATGAGGAGGCGATCTTGACCTCGCTCGAGAAGACGGGCCGGATGGCCATCATCGACGAGTCCACGCCGCGCTGCTCCATCGCGCGCGACATTGCCGCAGTCTGCGTCGACAAGGGCTTCGACTTTCTCCAGGCCCCGATCAAATGTGTCACGGCGCCCCACACCCCCGTGCCCTTCAGCCGGGTACTCGAGCAGGCTTTCCTTCCCTCGGCCCAGGACGTTCTCGATTCTGTTGGCGAGATGGACTGATCGATATGGCGAGCGCGGTTTCGATGCCGAAACTCGGCATGACGATGGAGGAAGGCACTGTCATCGATTGGCCTCTCCAGCCCGGTAAGGCTGTTGAGAAGGGCCAGATCGTTCTGGTCATCGAATCGGAGAAGGCCGAAGTAGAGATCGAGTCGCCGGCGTCCGGAGTATTTCGACACGTCTACGTCGAAGATGGAGAAACAGTTCCGTGCGGCACGCTACTGGCCGCGATCACCGAGACCGCGGACGAACCGTTCGACGCTGACGCGTTTCACGCTGGGGAAGATCGTCCCGAAAAGAAGGGTGATGCAGGGCTCCGGGTGGCGGAAGCCCCTGGCCCCAAAGCCGGCACAGCCAACTCCGGAGCGCCTGCCCGTAAGCCCATCGCCCCTGCGGCGCGTGCCGCTGCGCGCAAATTAGGGCTCGACCCGGAGGCCGTTCCAGGCACCGGGCCGAATGGCCGCGTGACCAAGCAGGACGTCGAAGCATACGCGAGAGCGCGTGAAGCCCTGGTCCCAGTGGATGCCAGCGTGTCTCTCGAGGTGTTGGTTTCGGGCGCGGGAGACCCGGTGGTCCTTCTTCCAGGGCTCGGGACCGACGTCTCTGCGTTCGCCCGGCAAATTCCGTTGCTTGCCGAGGGGTTCCAGGTTCATGGGATCAATCCGCGCGGCGTGGGCCTTTCTGATTCTCCTGCAAGCGAAAGCTACGAAGTTGCGCAGACGGCAGCGGATGCCGCAGCAGCGTACAACGGGCCCGCTCACATCGTCGGGGCAAGTCTTGGCTGTGCCGCCGCGTTGGAGATGGCATTGAACCACCCAGACCGCGTTCGGACGCTGACACTGATCACGCCCTTCACCATCGTCTCGCCGCGACTTCGCGCGCTCGCCGATGCATGGCCGCGCCTGGCCGCCCAAGCAGATCCAGAGACGCTGGCCGCGACGCTGATGCCGTGGTTCTTCTCCGCGTCCTTTCTGGCCGATGACACTGCCCGGGCGCGTACGCGCCGGGGGCTCGCGAAAACCGTCGCGCGGGTTCCTGCGATTACCCTCGATCGGATGGTCGCCGGCATGTTGAACTGGTCGAACTCTCGAAGCGAGGACCTTTCGCGGATCGCTGTGCCGACGCTGGTGATCTCTGCTTCAGAGGATCTACTGGTGCCTGACTGCGAGGCCATCACCGGGGCGGTTCCTGGCGCGACTCTCCTGGCTGTCAAGGGAGCAGGCCACGCTGTGGCACTCGAGTCGCCAGATCTGGTCAATCAGGCAATCACGGCGCATCTCGGATAGGCCCGAGCAGCTTCGTTTTCCCGGCATGGCGCAGGGGGGATACGACCTAGCGCGCTGCACGGGCAGTGTGAGCCTTGGCGTCCATATCCGAACATGGGAATAGGACACTCAAGCTGGGCTCCGGCATAACGTCCGAGTATGGGCGTTATGCTAAATCCCTAGGGGAGCCCGTGACGGGACGATTTCAAGCTGTGCGCGCCGCACGGGGGGGCGCCGGGCGCTCGATGGGCCTCGCCGGCCCTTCGCCGAGCGGGGCGTAGACGCACGAGGGCCCTGGGGACATCGGGGCCCTATCCGTGCCCTACGGCCAGCCGCCACCGGCTGACTGATCGAGGGACCGGTCGTCCTCCAGCCCAGGCGGCTCGCTCAGGATCCCTAGAAGAGCGATGCTGGAAACAGACATCCTCGCCTCCGACATAGCAAAACGGGAGGATAGGACGTTCCGATCCTGGCTGGTCGTCCGGGGTATGGGCATTCTGCCGGAGGACAGCTTGAATATCCTATCCCCGTGTAGATGGCTCATCTACTCCAGAAATCGTTCTCCACCTCGGCCTGGTCGGCCACCCCGACCCGATGGCACCCTCTAGAGCCCCTGCTGGCTCCTCGCAAATTTATTGACACCATTTCCGTCTTGAGCCTACTTCATACTCAAGAGGAGAACTGCCCATGGCCACCGCAATCGACTTCCACTCTGATCCCACCGCAGGCGCGCCGCAGCTGGATTCGCCGGAGAGTGTCTCTGGCATGACGGATGCGCAGCGAAACGTCGCAGGGCGCGAGGTAATCGACACCGCTCTCGCCTACCTGAGATCCCACCCCACGCTCTACCGGATGACGCTGACACCCCTCGTTGCCGGTATGGTCCTCGCGTTTCTGCTCGTCGCGATGACCCCCGACCTGACATCCTACGAGCTCTTCTGAGGCATCGACCGCGCGAAAGCGCAGGGCCACGGCCACCGCGGACGGCGAAGCAATCAACCTCAGCTGGGAAATCCAGATAAACGAGGCAGCCGCGGAGTTGGACCGAATCCTAGGACTTGAGCGACCGCCTCTGGTCGACGCTTGAGAGGACAGGACACTCAAGCTGGTCTCATGGCACAACGCTGGGTATGGGCGTTATGTCAAGCTGTTATCGGGAGGCCCGC
>DUCH01000009.1:0-732 GCA_012959865.1 Myxococcales bacterium
GCCGGCCAGGTGCTGCGGAACAACGCCTGAAACAGGACGGGGAGTAAAACCGCCTAGCTGGCACATGGCCGAGTTGTTGGCCTACCCCCGGAGCCTGCTCCGAGCTTGCGTTCCGCCGGGCGACTGCGCTTGGCCCGTGTGAATCCTAAAATTCATACCGGCCCCATCTGGGGCCACCCACACGGAAACTCGAAGGCGCTCCGCTCTAGACCGAGCAGCGCACGACCGGCCGCATCACTTGCGTGTCACCACGACCGGCAAACGCGTGTAGCCCTTCACGAAGGACGAAAGGGTGCGGCTCGGTTCTTCCTGTACCTCGATTTTCTCGAAGCGTTGCAGGATTTCCTCCCACAGGACTCGAATCTGAAGCTCCGCGAGGCGGCTCCCCATGCAGAAATGCGTGCCGTGGCCAAACGAGAGGTGCCGGTTCGCGTTGTGACGTTCGATGTCCAGGGCATCCCCGTTCTCGAAGACATCTTCGTCGCGATTGCCGGACACGTACCACATCAGCAGCTGGTCATGTTTCTGGATCGGTTTGCCCGCGAGTTCGCAGTCACGCGTCGCGGTCCGTCGCATGTAGGAGAGCGGCGTCTGCCAGCGAATAATCTCGGGCACAAAATTTTTGACAAGTCCGTGATCGGCCATGAGCAAGGCGTACTGCTCGGGGAATTTATTGAGTGCATAGACGCTCCCAGACATGGTGTTCCGCGTCGTGTCATTGCCGCCCACGAT
>DUCH01000009.1:938-8881 GCA_012959865.1 Myxococcales bacterium
CAATGTCGGACCAGCGCGTCAGCATTCGCCGATCCTCGTAGGGGAAGTCGAAGAGCGTCGCGAGCATCGCCGTCGTCAATTCGATTGACACGGTATCCACCCAGTCGAATACCTCGCCTTCGGGAAGTGAATCGAGCAACTCGCAAGTCCGCTCACGGATCAGCGGCTCGAGGCGCGTGAGGTTGCGCGGCGCAACCGACGGTCGGACCGTCTTGCGCTGTTCCGTTTGCCCGGGCGGGTCCTGGGAAATGAAGGCTGGATTCCCCGGCCGAAAGAAAGTGGGAGCCGGCGAACCGACGGGAAAACCCAAGGTGATCCCTTGCGCGGATGAAAAGGTCTCCCAATCAGAGCTCACCGTCTTGATATCGTCGTACTTCGTCACCGACCAATACCGTCCGGCCGATTTGATTTCGTTGAAGTGAACGGGGTCTTCTTTTCGCAGCCGCTCGAAGTGGCCCTGCCAGCGGTTTTCGCTGAAGAGGTTTGCGTTTAGCGGGTTGATGTCCTCGAGGGCGAGCGCCTCGGCGGCGGGCACATCGCGGCCCGCATCCGCCTGTTCTTGCTCGGGGGTCCGGAACTCGCCCGACATGGGTTGTAACTGCTTGGCCGCTGTCTCGCTCATCGTCTTGGTTTCTCCATTCGCCTAGATCGCAATCTTAGGCCGTACCGTCCCCGCCCGTCGCGGGCCTCCCGATAGGAACTTGACATAACGCCGATACCCGAACGTTGTGCCAGAACCCAGCTTGAATGCCCTACCCTCTTCTTATGACCTATCTGCTTCTATGACCTATCTTCTTCTATGACCGATCCTCTTCTATGACGGATCCTCTTCTCTGAGGAGTGACCGGTGGCAGTCACTCCCCGCCGGGCGGGAAAATGGGGTCAGCGAAGCCCCGCAAAGACGACCTGCACGAAGGCTCGTAATCTCTTCTCGAGCGTGGCCATGTCAGGCGCCCCATGCTTGAGACCGGCCGCTCCCAGATGGACGAGTTCCGCCGTCGCAGCAGCGGTGAGCCCCGGCGCTTTGAGATCAATCTCACCTGCGCGGGCAGCCGCCTTGATGGCCCTCGCAAGCATTCCCTGAAACCGTTCCTGCGAATCCCGAACGAGATCCCCGCAACGCTGATTGTTTTCGTCGGCGATTTCGATTCCGTGCTCCGATTGCGTGACGATTTCGTGGAACGGGCCGAGCCGAGCGAGCAGCGCAGCTTCGACGCGTGCGGTCAAATCGATGTGCTCACCGGCCTGGCTGGAAGTGCCCTTCAAGTGACTCTCGGCTTTGCCGAGTGCCTGTTCATGAAGCGAGGCCGATAGGCAGCGAAAGATCTCTTCCTTGTTGTCGAAATGGGAGTAGAGCGAAGCCCGAGAGATCCCCGTCTCATTCGCGATATCCTCCATCGAGGTTCTGCGAAAGCCGTACCGACTGAACTGGGTGAATGCGGCGTTGAGAATCGCTTCGCGCTTGGGACCGAAGTCTCGAGGCATAAATCACATCATGACGTTTTTCGTAATATTTGTCAATCAGTGCATTCAACGCCCAACCCGCCCGAAAGAAATCCTCCTATGACGGCCTCAAAACCCCTTGAAGTCGTCTCGAAATCATGGTCAACAACGCCGGCTTGTCGTATCCCGCTTCGATCCTCGACGGCGACCCCGAAGAGCGGCGGTCGATGCTCGAGACGAACATTCTCGCTGTCCTCGTGGGTTGTCAGGCGGCCGTCAAGGCGATGCGCGCTTGCCGCGCCCAGGGACAGATCGTCAACGTCTCTTCGGTCGCCGCCAATTCCTCGGTCGCCGCACAACGCAGCAACTCGGGCGTAGATGGAATTTGCGATTTTCCAACCGGATCCAGATTCCAGCTCCGCCGACGGTCATCGATTGCCTGCGACAGCCTCAGGGGATCGGACTATTCGTAACGAAGCGATGCGATGGGGTCGAGGTTGGACGCTTTCCGCGCCGGGTAAAATCCAAAGAAAACCCCGACGCTGCCGGAAAAGAGGACGGCACCCAAGATGGCGACTGGAGAGAAAACGAAGGGGATCTCGGCGAAATGCGCAATCACCTGGGTTCCCGCGAGACCCAGGGCGATTCCGATAATCCCGCCAATCACGCTAAGGATCATCGCTTCCACGAGGAACTGAACAAGGATGTGCCGCCCCTTGGCGCCCACCGCCATCCGAATGCCGATTTCCCGGGTCCGCTCGGTTACGGAGACCAACAGGATGTTCATGATTCCGATCCCGCCCACCAGAAGTGAAACCGAAGCCACCCCCATCAGCACCGAACCCAGGATTCGCGTCACGTTTCCCATAGTGCTGGCGACCTCTTCCTGGCTGTGCACCGTGAAGTCGCTGTCCTGCTCAGCCCTCAGTCTGTGGCGTTGGCGCAGAATTTCCTCGATCTCGAGGGAGAGTTCGTGGGAGTCCGTCCCCGTCTGGCCCGAGACGATGATGTTCTGAACGACTCCGGGAAGGGTCGCGCCGAGAACTCGGCGCTCAGCCGTAGTGAAGGGCATGAGGAGTAGATCGTCCCGATCTTCGCCAAAGCCCGAACCGCCCTTGGACCCCAGCACGCCGATCACTCGAAAGGAGGTGTCCTTGATGCGAATCACTGCGCCGACGGGATCCTCGCCTTTTTCGAAGAGCTGGCTCACAATCGTCTCGCCCACGACCACCACGCGTGCTCCATTCATCATGTCCCGCTCGTCGAAAAACTCACCCGAGATGACCTCGGAGTCGCTGACATCGAGGTACGAGGGGGTTGTCGCCTGGATCGTGGTCTTCCAGTTCGCGTTTCCGTAGAGAACCTGTGCGCTCCCCCGGCGCGCATAACTCACCGCTCGTACGCCCCGGCTTTCCCGTTCAATGGCGCGAGCGTCCAGCACCGATAAACTCGACGCGCCTCCCCAACCCGAGTGGGCTCCTCCCCGGGTCCTGGTCCCAGGAACAACGATCAGAAGATTCGTACCGAGGCTGCGAATCTGGTCCTGAATCGCAGTGGACGCTCCCAGGCCAAGCCCCACCGTGGTAATAACCGCCGCAACGCCGATCACGATCCCGAGAATCGTCAGGGCCGATCGCATCTTGTTGCGCCGCAGCGCGCGCAAGGCCGCGGTCAGGGTCATCCTGAAAAATTTCATGGGCCTGTACCCTCCTCAAGAGGCGCGGAGCGCCGGCGCCTCCCCGCGCTCGTCTGGGTCTCATCCCCCACCACTTCGCCGTCACGGAACGTGAGCACGCGATCCGCAAAGGCCGCGATGTCGGTTTCATGAGTGACCAGTACGATCGTCAAGCCTTGGCCTCGATTGAGTTCTTCGAGAATTGCCATAATTTCGAGGCTGGTGCGCGTGTCCAGGTTGCCCGTGGGCTCATCGGCCAGGAGCAGCTTCGGCCGATTAACCAGAGCGCGCGCGATGGCGACACGCTGCTGCTCGCCCCCCGAAAGCTCGCTCGGATGATGTTCCGCCCGATCGCGAAGACCGAGAGTGTCTAGGGATTCCCGAGCTCGCCGAACCTGCTCGGCACGCGAGACTTCGCTGTAGATGAGGGGCAGTTCGACATTCTCCAGGGCCGAGGTGCGCGGAATCAGGTTGAAGGCCTGGAAAACAAAACCGATTTTCTGACCGCGCAGTTCGGCACGCTCATCGGCGGAGAGACCCGCAACGTCCTGACCATCGAGAAAATAGCTACCCCCATTTGGACGATCGAGGCAGCCCAGGATATTCATGAACGTCGATTTTCCCGAGCCCGACTTGCCCACGATGGCGACGAATTCGCCCCGGTCGATAGAAACAGAGACCCCATTCAAAGCACGCACCCGATGCTCGCCGCGCACGAATTCTTTTTCCAGGGCGCGTGTCTCGATGACCGCTGTCATGGCTCTCGCAGGTAGCCGACGATGATCGCATCGCCCTCGCTAAGCCCAGCGCCCGAAACCTCGACGAACTCGTCGTCGCCCAGGCCCACGCGGAGGTCAATGGGTTCGGCTTCTCCCCCTTCCCCCTCCACCCACAGGCGACGGAGGCTGCCCTTGGATGCGGCCAGCTTCTTACCGCGAGGGCGGAAGCGCAGCGCACGGCGGGGAATTTTCAGAACGTTCTCGCGCATCGCAGTGACGATAGTCAGAGTGGCCGTCATGCCTGGCCGAAGCAGCATCTCAGAGTTGTCGAAGTCCACCACCACGTCATACGTCACCACATTCTGGACGGAGATCGGCGAGTTTCGAACCTGGCGTACCCTGCCCTCAAAAACCCGATCGGGAAACGCATCCACGCTGAAGCGCGCCAACTGCCCCGGCCCCACCTGACCGATATCGGACTCAGAAACATCCGAGTTCACCTGCATCTGGCCAAGGTCCTCGGCGATCAGGAAAAGGGTCGGGGTCTGAAAACTCGCGGCAACGGTCTGGCCTACATTGACGTTCCTCGAAAGCACGATTCCGTCGATCGGCGACCGAATGTCGGTGTGGGCCAGATTGACGTTCGCATCCTCGAGTTCGGCTTGGCGCTCGGCCAACTGGGCGCGCTCGATTTCTACCTGGGCGGACGCCTGGGTGTAAGCGGTCTCGGCGGATTCAAAGCGATCCCGGGAAACCGTGGTTTCGGCGTGCAGGGCCTGCTGGCGTTCGAGTTGCTCGGTTTTGAGGCCAAGATCGGCCTTCGCACCGCGAAGACGCGCCCGAGCGGACAACACATTCGCCTGGGCCTTCTGAACCCGCACGAGCGCATTCGCCGGGTCTATTTTGGCCACCAACTGCCCCTCGGTAACCGGGGAGTTGAAATCCACCTCCACGCTCTCGATGCGCCCCGAAGCGTAAGTACCCACCTCGACCATATGCACCGGGTTGAGGGTTCCCGTGGCACTCACCGTCGCCTCGATGGGTCCGCGCTGGGCGGGCTGCACCAGAAAGCGCTCGGGCTCGTCGGCACACCCGGCGAGCGCTGACGCGATCGCGAGGGCCATGGCCAGAAAATACCCGGACAAAGAGGTTCCGGCGCCAGGGACGAGCCATTGGGGGAATGAGGATTTCATCACCGCAGCACTCCGGGTTTCGAGTCGCGAACTTTTGGATGATAGGTGCTACGAGCCCCGGGGACGACCGCCTGGTCTCGAAAGGCGGGGAGATAGGGCTATTGCGACAGCACCGACTCCGACTTGGCCGAATTGGCAGCCATTGCCGAGTCAGAATGCGCCGGCGAAATACGCATCGAAAAGAAAGTGGACAAGACAGGGCACAAAATTTGGGCTCTGCACGGCGGCAGCCGGGATCCGCAGCGACTCCCTCTTCGGTTCGCGGCCGCCTCTTCGGTTCGCAACCGCGCGTTAGGTTCGCGACCGCCCGGAGAAGCGACGCCTCCAATTCCCCGCCCACGCAGTATCCCCGCACGACCCAAGCCGAGCGCAGGCGGTCAACCACGGCCCTCAGTTCGGGGTCATGGCCCCATCGATCGTATACACGCTGCCATTGATAAAAGCCGCCTCGTCACTGCAGAGAAAGGCCACAAGGGCCGCAACTTCCGCCGGAGAGCCGTAGCGTCCGGCCGGGATCGAGGCGGTCATCATCGCCTTGGCCGATTCGGCCGAGTCAAGCTCGAGTCCAGCCTCCAACGAGCGCATCATCCGGGTATCGATGGGCGAAGGACAGATCGCGTTTACCCGAATGCCTTCCGCGGCGTACGTCTGGCCGCCCGAGCGCGAAAGGCCAACAACCGCGTGTTTACTCGCTACGTATGCGGGAATCATTGAGTTCCCAGAAAGCCCTGCGACCGATGCGGTGTTGACAATGGCTCCTCCCCCACGCGCTCGAAGCGCCGGCACCACCGCCTTCATTCCCAGGAAGACGCCCGTCACGTTCACCGCCATGACCTTCTCGAACTGATCCAGCGGATATTCGTCTAGCGGACACACGAGGCCCTCTATGCCCGCGTTATTGAACAAAGAATCGACGCCGCCAAATCGCTCCGAGGCCTTGTCGACGTAGCCTTGGACATCCTCAGGGATCGTGACATCCGCCTCGACTGCGATGGCTTCGCTCCCGGCGGCCTTCGCGGCGTCGACCGCGACGTCGAGAGCCGTTCCCGGGAGATCCACCGCGACCACCCGCGCGCCCTCACTCGCGAATCGCTCCACCGAGGCGAGACCGATTCCCCCGGCCGCACCCGTTACTATCACCACCTTGTTTTCAAAGCGTTTCGCCATGTGGGGAGTCCCTTCTCTGCTTCAACTTCGGATTCTACTGGGCAAGGCCTCTTCGACACCAACCTAAACGCCTGCCCCCCTTATCCTCCAGGATATTCAGCCGTCTGTCTCCTCTTTCGGACAAAAACTTCAATCGCCTGTCCCGCACACACCCACACTTGCACGATTGCCTAAATGCGCCTGAGCGCGGGTTCGAGACCAGGCTGGCGCCACCGGCTAGCCAATTTGCACTCGTTTCATTTACCGGCCGTAAACAGGTTTGTAGCATCAACCGTGAGCGAACTCGCCGCCCCAGTGAGGAAATCATCTTGGACCGACCCCAGGTGACAAGGAAGTACCAGAACCACCACCTCGACTCTGAACGCTGGAGTGTCTGGGCGCCGCGCCCCAACGACATTGTGGTGACCACGTCTTACAAGTCCGGAACCACGTTCACCCAGCAGATTCTGGCGCATATGCTCTACGGAGAAGTCGACCCTGAGCCTGATGTTTCCGCAATTTCACCCTGGCCCGATGCACGCTTTCATCCAATCACGCGCGACGAACTGGCCACCTGGCTGCGAAAGGCCGAGGGACGGCGTTTCCTCAAATCCCATCTCGCTCTCGACGGACTGCCATATCATGAGGAGGTGAAGTACCTGATCGTTGCTCGGGATCCCCGCGATGTATTCATGTCTTGGCTGAACCACTATCAGAACTATACCGAGGTGGCGTATCAGAAGGTGAACGGCGGCGATCGTATCGGCGAGCCGTTGCCGCCCTTCCCCGAGGACGTTCACGGGCTCTGGCGTAACTGGATCACTCGCGGTTGGTTCCCTTGGGAGTCCGAGGGCTGGCCATTTTGGGGGAACATGCACCACACCCGAACCTACTGGGAGTGGCGGCATCTGCCCAACTTCCTTTTTCTGCACTACGCAGACATGCGAGCAGACCATGAGGGGACCGTGCGGAAAATTGGGGAGTTTATTGAGCACGATCTCAGTGAGTCGGACGTCGCTCGAATCGTCACCGGGAGCTCTTTCGAAACTGCCAAGAAGAAAGCCGCCGAATACGACAAACAACATGCGGATGAGCCAGGACAGTTCCGCGGCGGCGAGTCATCTTTCATCTTCAAGGGTACGAATGGCCGCTGGCAAGAAGTCCTCACCGATGAGGACCTCGAACTCTACCAGCAGGCGAAGTTGCGGGTGCTTCCTCCAGCCTGCGCCCATTGGCTCGAAAACGCGGGAGAAATTTAGGCGCGATCGTGGGGCCCTACAATTCAGGGCCCGGGAATCAAACTCGGAGAACTCATCCGAGAACAGATTGCATCGCTGCGGGAGGGACTTTGGAGAAACGCGAGGGCTGTCCAATCCCGCGCACCCGAAAAGACCCGCGAGACCCCAGGGATTCGACGTTGCCGAGCGAAGCGAGCCGGCGAATCCCTCCCGGCGTGCGGTTGGAATCAAGGGGGGTTTCAGGGCGTTGGCGTTATGGTGCGCTCCGCCGTCGGGCGCAGATCGCGTAGGCGGTGAAGCGAGCGCGTCTTGTTAGAGCCGGTCCCGGTTGGCGACCGTGCGCCTGGCTCCGGGCATGGCTGCGAAGGGGAGGCGGGCCGAGGCCATCTTCAGCCACAGGACGAACGGTAAGGCGAATTGGTTGAGGAGAGCGAAAGGAGGCACCTGCGCCGAGCGCGCGCCCACCGGCTCGTCGCAGCGTCCTGGAAGGTAGTACGTGCCGAAGAGCACATCGTAGAAAGGGAAAAGG
>DUCH01000010.1 GCA_012959865.1 Myxococcales bacterium
TGATGGCCACCGCGAATGCCAGCCTTGCGTACATGCCGGACGAGTAGGATTTGACAGCCCGATCGAAGAAGTCCCCGATGCCCGCGAAGTCGGCGATCGATTTGAGTCGTTGGTCGATCTCGGTCCTCGAAAGCCCGATGATCGCCGCGTTCATGAGGACATTTTCGCGGCCGGTAAATTCAGGATCAAACCCGGCTCCCAGGGTCAGAATGGGGGCGAGGTGTCCCGAGACTTCCAGATCGCCCGCAGTCGCTTCGAGGGTGCCGCAGACGAGATTGAGAAGCGTCGATTTCCCCGATCCGTTTCGGCCCACAATGCCCACGGTCTCGCCCTTGTAGACCTCGAGGTCTACGTCGCGCAGGGCCACGAATTCGTCATGGAATTTCCGCTTGCCGGGCCAGAGAAGCTGTTTCAGGCGTTGCGCGGGGCTTTCATAGATCGCATACGCTTTGGACAAGCCGCGCGTGCGAATCGTGACAACGGGGGAAGCCTCGGCGCTTTCGATTTCTTCTGCCATCTCAGACGACATCGGCAAAGCCCTTCTTCGCGCGCATGAACCACATGTAGCCCAACCAGGAGAATGCCCAGCTGCCCGCGAGGCACGCACCGAGCAGGATCGGTTCAGGCGCTTTCCCGTAGAAGAGCACCCCTTTCGACATCTCGAGAAGATGCCCGAACGGATTGAGGCTGTAGTAGGCCTGGAAGCGCTCTGGAACACGGCTGGCCGGATAAAAGATCGGGCTAAGAAAGAGCAGGGCTGTGGTGAACAGCCTCACGATGTGCCCAAGATCTCTCAAGTAAATCCCAATCGATGCAACGAACCAGATGCTTCCCAGCGTGATCAACACGATGGGCAATACGATCAGCGGGAAGTAGAGCAGGGTCGGCGTCGGTGGGCCCATGACGACCGTTTGAAAGATCACCAAGATGACGAAATTGATGACAAGGTTGAAGAGACCGTTCAGCACACTCACCCACGCGAGAATCTCGGTGGGGAAGACGAGCTGCTTGATATAGAGCTTGTTGTTGAGTAGAAGCGACGGGGCTTCGTTCAAGCACTCCGAAAAGACGGAATAGAGGATCAGCCCCGAAAAAAGGAACAAGGCGAATTCGGGTTTGTCGCCTCGGTCGATGCCCCATTTGCTCTGAAACACGACCGAAAAGATGAAGGTATAGATTCCGAGCATCAGCAGCGGGTTCAGCACCGCCCAGAGCATGCCCAGAAGCGAACCTCGATAGCGCGCAGAAATTCTCCGCCCCGTTAGAGGAAGAGCCAACTCCCGATACCGCCAAATCAGGGCGAGGGGTGCCAGCGGGTTATAGCTGTTCAATGGTGATTTCCTGTTTGGGCTCTAACGGCAAGCGCGAAATCCGATGGAGACGCGACCGCCGTGGCCCCGATGAAGCTGAAGCGCCGTTCCAGTTTAGGATCCTCTCCCGCGTCTCTGCGATGCGGAGTATTTAGCAGGCATTGGGCACGCGGACCTGCCATAGAATCAGGTCGCGCCGGTCGCTGCGATT
>DUCH01000011.1 GCA_012959865.1 Myxococcales bacterium
ATCAAATCGGAAATGGAAACATCATATTGGACGAGTTTTTCCGGATTCACCCTCACTTGAAATTGTCTCTCATAGCCTCCGATTCCGAGCACCTCTGTCACCCCTGAGACACTCAACAGTCGCGGTTTTACGAACCAATCCTGAATTGTTCTTAACTCCTCAAGGGTATGCCTGCCCGAAGGGTCATCGAGGTAGTAATAGAGAATCAGTCCCATACCCGTCGCGATGGGACCCAGCTCTGGATGACCAAACTGACTCGGTATCCGCCCTTTCGCGCTTTGGAGTCGGCCGGCCACCAACTGACGAGCGAAGTAGATATCGACGTCATCTTTGAAATAGACATTGACGACCGATAGACCGAAGTTCGACACCGAACGAATCCTTTCGATATCGGGCAAGCCGGCCAATGCGACTTCGATGGGGTAAGTGACATACTTCTCCACCTCTTCCGGGGCGAGCCCATCGGTTTCGGTGAAAACTTGAACTAGGGAAGGCGAAACGTCGGGGAAAGCGTCTATTGGAAGATCGCGGTATCCAAAATATCCGACAACCATCACCAGCCATCCCAGTCCGAGAATAACCATTCGATTCCGGATGCAGATGGCAATAAACTTGTTCATGTTTCACTCCCGTAGCCGCGAAATATCGCGGCTAGGTCAATTAGGATTGAAGAGGTGATGGACGCTGCTCAAGCCTTCAATGTCCATGACCATCGGGGAGTTCTGCCCGCATCAATTCTGACTTCACGGTGAAGCCACCTGCGACGACAACATTCTCTCCCGGCTTGATTTGTCCCGTTACCTCGGCATGATAATCATCCCTCAAGCCAAGAGTGACTGGTCGGGGCTTATATCCATGACTGCCGACGACGAAAACAACCGTTTCGTTTCCCATCGAGTAGATGGCGCTCTTGGGAACCGCTGACTTAACTTCAGAGCGCCCGATTAGGACTTTCGCGACGGTGAACATTCCCGGATGCCACAGACCAATCGTATTCTCCAAAACCACTCGAGCAGTGGCCGTTCGGGTTTTGGGATCGACCACTGGCGCCACGTACGAAATCACTCCCTCAGCACGGGGCATGCCGTGAATTGCTTCGACAAGAACCGTCTGGCCGGCTTTGACCCGGTGCAAATCGCGCATATAGACATCAAGATCGACCCAGACTGTTGACAAGTCGGCTACCACAAAGGCCTGAGTATTCGCATCAACCGCCTCTCCGAGTGTGACATGCTTCTCGATGACGACTCCATCGATCATCGTCTTCAGGGCATACGGTGTGAGGCTTCGGCTGCTCTCAATCACAGCCAACGTTTCACCACTGCGAACGCCATCGCCGACCTGCTTGTCCGTCCTTTTCACGATACCGCCATATCGAGGGACAATATGAGCTACATGGTCGTCGTTGGGACGGATCTCTCCGGTGAGCGCGAGAATATTTTCGATGATCGCCGGGCCTGCGGCAGCGACTTCCAAAGCGAATTCTTCACTATCTATGGCTTCCAAACCCACGATGTCGGAGTGCTCCATGTGGGGATCGTTGTGGCGAGCGTGCTCAGACTTTTCTTCCGCTCCCCAGTCAGACACCGAGCAGGCTGTCAGTATCAGCGCCATAAAACCCAGAACCTGAAATTTGAACGCGCTCTTCGCTGTTCCGTAAGTCATTTTTCCTCCTTCAGATCCCGCGTAGCGGGACCTCCTACCACTAAATTCGTGCGGGCAAGTGAAATCTGGTACGCCTTCTTGGCTTCAACCAGTCTCGACTCAAGCAAGAAGAGAGAACGCTGTGCATCGAGCACAGACGTCAGTTCAATCGCGCCCTCTCGGTGCGCCCGCCTCATTGCCATGTACGCTTTTCTAGCCTGAGGAATGACGATATCGCTGAGAGTCTCGGCTTCATGGTGAGCGATTGACATATTCTCGTAGCTTCGGATCAGATCTCGATATGCCCTCATTCGCTCGTCCCGCCCGGCATCTCGAATCGTGTCGAACTCGGCTCTTGCCTCAAGCCGTCTGCCTTGATTCCGATCAAAGATGGGAAGGGAAAATTCGACGCCCATCTGAAGCCCCCAGATATCGCTCCCGGTGAAATATTTTGGCCCCATCCCCAACTCGATATCCGGAATACGCCGGGAATCTTCGAGCGCGATGACCGACTGCGCTCGGTCAATCTCGATTTTCAAACGTTCTTCTTTGAAGCTGGTTCCGAGCAAGCCGATGAACGTTTCCAGGCTTGCGAGAGGCTGTGAGGAATTGAAAGTCCCGCGAAGTCGCGAATACGTGAACGAATTTTCTCCCCACATACTGGCGAGTCTTCGAAACGCAGCCCTGAGCGAACGAGATCTACTGACCGTTTCGATTTGCTGAAGCGAGACCTCAACTTCAGCCCTTGGGACTTCGGCCGAGGAAACTGCCCCGTTGAAAACTTGTAGTTGTACAGCCTTGAGGAGTTCCTGCGCTATTCGCGTTTGCTCTTGTGCCAACTGAAGCAATATCTGCTGTGCGAGTGCTTCCGCGAAGGCAATTGTCGTTTCCGTGATTATTGTGAGCCGAACCTTTTCGTAGTCCGATCGAGCCAGTCGAGTTTGGTGATGCTCGACCTGCTTTCTCAAGCCTCGCTGGCCTCCCAGTTCTATTCGTTGGCCGATGAGGAACGACGCTTGAAGATCTTCATCTGCGAAGTCGGCGCCCGAAATGCCGATATTTTCGAGATCGAGAGAAAGGCTGGGGTTGGGGAGAAGTCCAGCCTGTAGCATTCGACCCTGCTGGGCCCGGACAGCCGAGTCGGCCGACCCGATACGGGGGTTATTCGTCAAGGTGAGGTGGAGGACATCCTCCAAGCCGAGAATCACCTTGCCGGTGGGGGGGGGCTCGGAAATCTTGACTCGAACCGTGTCGGAGCCAGCACCCAGTCCCGAGGAGAGCGCGTTGCCCGGGACGGCTAGGGCCAGAAGTCCCGTAACCGACACGAGACTCCCCAGGAATTGGCGAGATTTTCTGTGCATCTTGAGAAACATGATTGGCGCTCCGGATGAGCACCCCCCGGTACCCATCGCTTGCTTTTGAAACAATTGAGCCGATCCGCACACCGCGGCGAATGGCCGAACGGCGGCAGCCCCGAGAACAAGGCACTAGCAGCGGAGAACAACGTTATTGCGGGTGGAGAGCGCGGATCTAGGATTTTTCTCGGGAGTCGCTTGGGGCTGTAAATTCCACGGATTAATGCCGGCCCCGAGCCGATGGACCGCGAACGGGGTGAACACCGCGGCGGGCGAAAGTCGGTTGCGAAGCCCCTGGCTTCGCACTGCGGATTCGGGCGCGAGGGACGCATCCACGCAGATACTGTGGGGGTGAAAGGCGTCAGTGCTTTGCGCCGGGGCGGAAAAAGTCGCGAAATCGGCTTGCTGGAGCCGTTGATCCACCTGCAAGCAGCCGTTTCCGGGCTTCACTTCCAGCGCGCTATGGGTGCCGCCGGCGGCGAGACAGAACACAAGGTTGAGCGCGCTCCCGGCTGCCGAAGCAGCAGACAGGAGACCAATGGCCGTGACCGTGGCAGTCCAGAATAGAAAGCGATTGCGCTGTTTTCTCACTCAATCGGTATCGACGCAGCCGCGAGATAAATAGAGGCAAAACACGCCGAAACTCTCCGACCTTAGGGATTTGGCCCGCAGTGGAGACCGGCAATGGGGAAGCAACCCGGCGGCAGGCCGCCTTGTTGGAATATCGTGGTGCTCACCAAAATGGAATCGTGCGGTGTATGGTCCCAAGAATCCGCCATCCGCCTCAAATCGAGGTAGGTCACCTCGCACTCTCATAACGACTTTATTTTGCATTCATCGTGTTTTGAATCCACGAAGCTGGAATACTTGGGAGTTCACATGCAACCGTCTCGTGTCGCCCCTCTTCTTCTCTCAATTCAACTGGCTTGCCTTGGCTGTGCGAGCGACTCATCCGGACCCCATAGCCATGCCGTGGTCCAGATCAACAATATGCATCTCGCGCCCCAAGTCGCGGCGGTCTCCGGGCCCAAGAATTCTGTGATCTGGACCAACTGGTCGAGCTCGGTGGCGACCGTTCATTTCCCTACGAGCATCGCGAGCGCCTTCGTGTGCGATGATCTGCGGCCGCTTTTTGTCGACAACGGGGATCGCATCGAATCTGTCCAGGCACTAGGAGACAACGAGAGCCTCTCCACTCCTTGCGCGCTGAAACCCGGGAATTACACCTACGAAGTCTGGCTCTCCCCGTCAAGAATGGACCGAGAGAACCCCCAGCTAAAAATCAAGGGGCAGATTCAAGTCGCCCACTAGCGACGCCTCGACTCCACGAAGTTTCCCAACCGGGCACTGGGAACTCAGTGGGCCATGGGGTGGCCCCTACCCGATCGTTGCGCGCCAGGCCTAGCTCCAGGCGTCCAGGAGCCGCCTCTCCGAAACCAGTGGGTTGTCGGCCAGCGTGCACTCGCGGTCGAAAACCATCGTCGCCCGGGCATTCGAATCGTAGGCGTCCCACTCGGGCAAACCGAAATGCCCGGGTTCTCCCCGGCGCGCGAAACCGATCCAAGCATCCTGCATTCGCCTGGAGAGCCGCCGTGCCGAACCCGCAAAACTCGTAAAGGCTCGAGTCAGGGGATGACTCGTGAGACCAAATACAAAAGGCAACTCCATCGCGTGGCAAGCCCCCAGACTCTGGGAGAAGACCGCCGGTTTCCAGCAGAACAAGTAGGAATGGACACTGCCGCCTGCCCTCTGATGGCAATCCGCAAGTTCAAATGCGGGGTGGTGAAATACGCGCATGGATTGAAAAGCGCTCCAGACATCGAATGGAGTTGTGCGCCCCCCTCGCTCGCGCACCGCTTCCCGGTACGATCGGACTGCCTCTCCGGGATGAGGCGGGTTGGCGACCAGCTGGGGCAAAAGATCGGCGAATTTCGCAATCAATCCCGACTCATCCGCGCGAATCAACTGGGCATCGATGGGCGTAAAGAGCTTCCACTCATCTAGGGTCGTCCCGATCATCATGTCGATATCGGCCGCTGATCCGCTCTCAACCGCTTCCATGGGAAATTCGGTAATCAGTTCGCCGTCTACACAAGGCGCCATCACCATCAAATCTCTTGGGTTCATCATTTCCCGGTTCACTACGCCTTGGGCGCGCAGAATCTGAGCCACCGGAATCTTGCCCAATTCGTTGGGTGTAAGGCGAGGTTTTCCCAAGGCTCGCAGGAAAAGCTCCGCAGCACGGTCGGCCCGTTCGCGGTCGATCACGTTCCGCCCGGCGCCGCTCTGAAGAATCGCCCGGCGAAAGAGTCCTCGCGCGGTCGGTGCACCCAGAAGCGCGCCTACGCTCATAGCCCCCGCCGACTGGCCACAAACGGTCACATTATTGGGGTCACCCCCAAATCGTTCAATATTGTCGCGTACCCATTTCAGAGCGGCGATTTGGTCGCGAATCCCGAGGTTGGAGGAATTTTCGAACCCTGATTTCCCCAGACCATCCAGATGCACATAGCCCAGGGCGCCCAGACGATAATTGATGGTGACCACCACCATATCCCCGGTTCGCGCAAGGTAGCTTCCGTCATAGACCGGAGTCGAGCCTGCTCCGATAATAAAGCCTCCCCCATGGATCCAGAACAGGACGGGTCTCCTGGCGCCGTCGGTTTTGGGAGTCCAGACGTTGAGGTGAAGGCAGTCTTCGGATTGTCTTGCCGCCCCCGCATTCAGGAACCGAAAGAGTGGCATGGCCGGCTGAATGGGAACCGCACCGGGATGCGTCGCGGGGCGTACGCCTTGCCAGCGCTTCGGAGGACGCGGCGGCTGAAAGCGCAAGGGGCCCTCGGGGGCCTGGGCATAGGGAATGCCCTTGAACGCCACGATGCCCTGGGACTCGCGACCCTTCACCCAACCGTCGGTGGTCTCCGCTTGGGGACCCCAGTCTGTCACCCGCACTCCTCGCCGAGAACCGACTCCCGAGTGACGTTCTGGTTCCTGATCGGGCACAGGCTCAATTTCACCAAGCCATCATACCCCATGGAGAGGCCCGGGAAGAAAAATTCCTCTTATCTCCGAATGAAATCCCAGCCCGCCTCTATGCACGACTGCGGAATATCGTCTCGAATTTCGACTTCCCCCAGTCTCAGCGGAAGCACGAACCGAATTCGGTCATCGTTCACTTTTTTGTCATGACGCATCGTTTCTCCCAGTGCCGAATTACTGGGCAAATCGGCGCGGGTAGGCAGACCCACCGCGTCAAGAAGCTCTCCCAACTCCGAGGAGAGATCCGGGGAGCACAGTCCAAAGTCGGCCGCCGCACGAGAAGCGGCCAACATGCCCAGGCCCACGGCTTCTCCATGTAGAATGGTGCCATAGCCCCCGGCCGATTCGATGGCGTGACCGAATGTGTGCCCAAAATTCAGATGGGCACGAACCCCCTTTTCTTTCTCATCTTCCATCACTACCGCAGCCTTGATCTCGACGTTTCGTTTTACGAGTTCAACCATTTCATCGACCGAGAGATCAAGGAGGTTCTGAAGGTGTTCGGCAATGAAGGCGAAGAGTGACTTGTCACGAATCACCGCGTGTTTGATGCATTCGGCGAGTCCACATCGCAATTCGCGGACCGGCAGGCTGCGCAGAACAAGGGGGTCGGTGACAACCAGAGCGGGTTGATAGAACGCGCCTACCAAATTTTTTCCCTGCGGAACATTGACCCCGGTCTTTCCGCCCACGCTCGAGTCGACCATCGCGAGGAGACTGGTCGGGCATTGAATGAAAGGTACGCCCCGCAAGTAAGTTGCTGCGGCGAAGCCCGCCAAATCTCCTGTGATGCCCCCGCCCAAAGCGATCACCGGCGACTTCCGTTCCAAGTGCGCGTCGAGGAAAACACTGTAAATTCCTTCGACGGTGGCCAGGCTTTTGGCGGACTCACCCGGCTCTACTTCCGCCAAAACCGGGGAATATCCGGCATCGGCAAGGGAACTCTCGGCAGCATCACCGTAGAGAGCCCGGACTGTTGGATCCGCCACCCACCCGCATTGCCCGTGCGGAGCAACCGCCCGGACCCGGTGGCCGAGTTCCCCAAGACTTCCGGGCTCGATTTGGATTTCGTAGCGGTGATGCGGGAGTTGAATCGTGACGATCGCCATGAGAGGTGGGGTCTAGCACGAATCCGTGTGAGAGGCCGAAGAGAGCGCCCGATCAACTGCCTGATGATTCGGAGACGGGACGGAGCATGCTCTCCTGGGCAAACGACGCCACCAAAGCGGCCTCGCGACTCAAAACGCTCCCATGGGCGAATCCCCGACCGGCGGCGACAATCGGGCTCTTCTGGCTGACCAGAAGCCAATCGTCCATCCGCAACGGCTGGTGGAACCAGATTGTATGCGATGTCACCGCCGTCTGAATTTTCTCTGGCGAATCCGCCTCACCCAGGCCCGCATGGGGCCGAAGCGATGTTCCGATCAAGGAGAGGTCTGTCGCGTGGGCGAGGAGTGCCTGGTGGACAACTTGGCCCGCCGAAAACGAAGGGGCCCGCATCCAGAACGCATAGTCGGGCGAGCCGATTTCTCGCGATGCAAGGTCGACTCCGCCTACCACGCGCGTCTCCCATGGAATCATGCTGAGATCCATAGCCGTCGCATCCTCGGGCGCCAGAACTTCTGGAAAATCCGTTTGATGAAAGAGTCCCGCCTCCTCGCAGTGCAGGGAAACATTAGCCACCACGATGACCTCGCCCGCCTGTCGACCAACGACCATGCGATGCGCAAAGGTCCGACCTTCGCCCTGGCGGTGCACTCGGTATTCCACCGGGCTAGCCAGATCTCCCTGGTTTGGGAACGTCGCATGCAACGACTTGACGCCCTTTTCTTGGACGGTTTCGGCCGCAACGCATAGGGCCTGTGCAATCAATTGGCCGCCAAAAATCCGGCGATAGGCCATGGGAATATTGGGCGCGGTAAAGGAATCGGCGCCCAGGAATTCAACATCCAGACAGGCCAGAGTGTCTTCCCAACGAATGATCGCCATACCGGCTCCCCCCGAGGAGAAAATGGACTAGACGCCCAGACCCGAGTTCATTTCGAGAGCGGGTTGATCGGCCTCAGGATGGCCGACGATCTCGGCGGGAACACCCGCCACCGTGCTGTGGGGGGGTACATCGGACAGGACTACGCTTCCCGCGGCTATTTTGGCGCCCTCACCCACTTCGACATTCCCGAGCACCTTGGCTCCCGCGCAGATCAGGACCCCCCGGCGGATCTTTGGATGCCGGTCGCCAATCTCCTTTCCGGTCCCACCCAAAGTGACCTCATGAAGCAGGGACACATCGTCCTCCACCACAGTTGTCTCACCCATCACAACGCTGGTCGCGTGATCGATGAAAATCCCTGAACCGAGCTTGGCAGCAGGATGAATATCGACGCCGAAAACTTCGGACACCCGGTTCTGGACATGAAGAGCCAGCGCATACCGATCGGATTGCCAGAGCCAATGCGCGTATCGATGGGCCTGCAGCGCGTGGAAGCCCTTGAAATAAAGCAGAGGCATCCAATAGCTCGTGCAGGCGGGATCACGCTCCCGAATGGCCCGGAGATCGGCCCGCACCGCGATGCCTATTCCCGGGGCAGAACTGAACGCCTCAGCAATGCTCCGGCGAAATGACAGGGCGGGTAGCCTCTCGCTACCGAGTTTTTCGGCGAGGTGGAAGCTCAAAGCGCTTTCCAAGGAGACATGATCCAGAACAGTCTCCTGAAAGAAACGCTCCAACTGACGCTCTACAGCCGCTTCCCGTTTGATATCACTCTTTATTTCATCCCAGATGGGATC
>DUCH01000012.1:0-4197 GCA_012959865.1 Myxococcales bacterium
TATGCGCCATCGTTCGTCTCCTGGCTTTCGCTTCCGGGGGTGAGATTCGATTTGTATTGGAACGTGAGTCTATCATCCGAATGCTCTCGCCTATCATCCGAATGCTCTCACCTATCATCCGAATGCTCTCGCCGAACAGGGGGACAGTAGACACGGCTCAAATCTCAGGGGTGTTGACAACAGTTATAGACGACGGTTTTGGAGACCTCAGTTGATCCCCAGCCGATCCGCAATCCGGAATCTTCGGCGAGAAGAAGCGATTCGGAGTTCTATATCGAGTCGATGAATCGTGGTGCGCCCCGAGGCCACCTGTGCAACGCTTTGAGCATGGACGACGTCCCCACGATCAATATCGGTCGATCCGCAGATACCGATCTGGAAGCCCTTGACCGCGCCTGCCAAGACCACGGTTTCTTCCTAATCGAGGGCCACGGCCTGGACGATCTGATCCAGCGGACTTGGGACGAAACCCATCGTTTTTTCGCCGCCCCCCAGGCGATCAAGGAAAGTATCCGCCGCACCGAAAAACAGCCCCTGGGCTGGTACGACCGGGAACTCACCAAGCGGTTTCGGGACTGCAAGGAAGTGTTCGACTACATGGAGCCCGAAGGCGCGATCGGCGATCTACGAAATCGATGGCCCGAGTCTCTTCCGAAATTTCGCGAAACCCTCGACGAGTTCTTCAAATCTTTTTCAGCGTTAGCCGAGGAGACCCTTCGTCTGGTCCACTCGACCTTGGGATTGGACCCCATGATCGCGAAGGCCCATCCAGGAAGCGCGCCGACGAGCACCGTTCGGCTCAATCACTATCCCGTGGGCGATCCCGTTCCCGCCGACGAGCGGAGCGGTCTTCCCGAACTCGGCGAGACCGCTCTCGGCTACCATACGGATCCCGGTGTTCTGACCTTGTTGCTTCAAGACGATACCGGTGGGCTGCAAACTCATTCCCGGGACCATGGTTGGATCGATGTACCGCCCAGAGCGGGAACGATTGTGGTCAACCTCGCGGACTCCCTTCAGGTGTGGACCAACGATCGATATCGAGCCGCTGTACACCGAGTCTTGCCCATGAGAGGACGAGCTCGCTACAGCATTCCGTATTTCTACAACCCGGCGTTCGAAGCCGTAATCGAGCCCCTGCCGGGAATCGGCGATGCATCCCCCCACTACCGATGCTTTACCTGGGGAGAGTTCATTCAGGCTCGAGTCGATGACAATTTCGATGACCTGGGCGCCGAAGATACCCAGGCGAGCCATTATCGAATCGCCTAGCCGATCGGCGGCAGGCACCGAGTGAAAGCACGCGCCCAGGGTCCAGCCATGAGCCCCATCCAATTCCGGCTTTCGATTCCTTCCCCCGCGCCCGGGATCGCCCTCTGTGTTCTTGGCGCGCTCTCAATTCCTCTCATTTTTATGGGGATCGGTCAATACGGCGTTGTCGGCACCGACGAAGCGTTTTATCAGGACATCGCGCTTGGGATGTTGGCCCGGGGAGATTTTTTCGAGTTGCGCTCGGGCGGCGCGATTTACGTCTACGACACTTTCGCCAACGCTCCTCTTCAGTATTGGGCGCGCGCCGGCGTAGCCGCCATCCTGGGCAAGAGCATGCTGAGTATGCGAATCCTGTCGGCTCTCTCCGCGCTTTTCGCCGTCTGGGTGACCTACCGCATGATTCTTTTCTCGTGGGGGCGGCGGGCGGCCTTTTCTGGAGCACTGGTGCTGTTGACCAGTTTTCAGTTTCTTTATTTGCATTCCGCCAGGACCGGAGAACTGGAGCCCACCGTCTGCCTGATCCTTGTCTCCTGCGCCTATCTCTTCATGCGAAATCTCGCTGACTCCTCTCGGCACTGGTTTTTTCACCATCTTCTTCTCGCTGTGCTCTTCAACGTGAAGGCCCCCACTGTCTTTATCCCAATCGCCGCCGAAGTGATTGCCTTTGCGCTGATTCCCAGCGCGAGATTCCGTCTGGCGGAATGGCTGAAGTGGGGAGTTTTTCTCTCGCCCGTGGCGCTGCTCTGGCATGGCTACCAGGCACTTCAGTATCCCGAACAGGTTCGCAGCGTATTCATGGCGGTTGGCCACCAGATGTCGGGGGACTTCGCCGTAGGGCCCGGAGGAGGACTCTTGGGCCGCGCGCTCTACTATGGCGAGAAACTTCTGTTTGGCAGTTTCCCCTACCTTCTTCTCTACCCATTCGCGCTGATCGGCGCGGGACGCGCGATTTTGGGGCGCGGCGAGGTCGCCCCGAATGAACGCCGAGCGACGCAAATTCTTCTCATCTACCTGTTCACGGTTTTCGCGTTCTATGTCGCGATTTCCAAGGTCGGTCCGTGGTACATCGTCCACGCCTACCCCTTTCTCGCAGCACTTGTGGGCCTGTACCTCGCGGGACTCCATCGAAAAAGCGAGCACGCGCCCGCCGGCCTGATTGCGATCTGCCTTGCGCTTTCCCTGGTATTCTGGCTGAAACCCGAAATCGCGGGGTACAACCCCTTTTCGGCCGATGCGTACGTGATTCCCATGCGAACTGCGTGGCGGAGCTTTCCTTACCTCGGCCCGAAGCTCGGTGTGGCCATTTTTTCGGCCGTGATTCTTGCCGGGCTTCTCCTCTGGCAACGGCGTGCGGGAGCGCGATTTTCGCCGGGGCTGGCCGCAGCCCTGTTCGCCGTTTTCATCGGCTATGGGACGATTCGGAGCCTGGCTCCTCTGGCCTACGTCGACCACCTCTCGCCCATCGCCGCGTTGGACGCAGATCTTCGCGAGCGGGTCCAATCCGGATCGCCGATTCCTTTCCCCGTGGACGTTCCGCGTACGCATCCCTGGGTGGTCAACTACTACTTCTACCCGGACTTCGACCTGCGTGTGTCTTCCCAAGAAGCACCGCCCGCGTATCGAAAGCCCATGGAATACGTTCTGCTCGGCTGGAAACCGGGGCGAGAGGCGCGGGCCGCCAAAAAGTAGGCTGAGGGGAAGAGACGGATAAATGGGAGCTCGCCTTCTGCGGCGAGTTCAGCGGTTACCCAAGCGCTCAGAATTCGGAGTGGGGTGCACGTACGCAATGGGCGAAGTCCATGCCCGCTCCTGGATCGTCCGAGGCAGGCGCTCCGACGTGCAGCCATCGGGCCGCTCGTTTTCGGGCAGACTGAGGCAGAGCCGAGCCGACCAGCGACAGCTTGGGTTTTCGATCACCCGGGCGTAGTAGACCGCGTCTCGATTCGGATCAAAGGCCGGATCTTGCCAGACTCCACAGAGCGAAACGCTGCCCTGACCCTTTGGAGAGCAGCTGAGCGGATCGACGCTCGCGCCATTCGCGGGGTCGCCTGCGATTTCATGTATTTCCTGGTGGAAGAGGCCTTCGTCGTCCACCCAACCCTTGATGATCTGGAGACGCTGGAGAAGGCCTCCGGGCCGGGTGGGTGTTCCGGGATCAGCGAGTGCCGAAACTGCAAAGCTCGGTGAACTTGCCCGAGGCGGGCGAGCTGCCAATTCGCCACCCATGGGCACACCGCTCGCGTAGCCCGCACGAGCGAATTCGGACATCGCACACATTTCGGGATCAAGCCCCCAGCCGCCAAAAAATCGCGGCACAATGCGTGGGCCGCTCGTCGCGAAAGTCTCCCTCTGCTTGAGCGCGTCAAAAACCGCATCGCGCGTGTTTTCTTCGGCCCAGACTCCGGCGAGACCACCCGGATTCCAGAAGGGAGGACCCCGCTTGTTCTTTCCTACCCCGAGGAGAGCCTCCGCGTCGGCGCCGAATTTGTACGGAACATCGTACTCGCTCACAGCGCCCGGAGTAGCCATGTGGCTGTCCGTACTCCCGATGAATCCGAACGAGTAGGGGTTCACGCCGATCCGCTCTCTTTCACGCAGACCTTCCAAAAGTGCATAGCGGACGAAGTCGGTTCGCGAGGAGCATCCCCGAGCCGCCTGAGCGCCGTAGCCCGATCCCTCTTCACAATCCTCGAATTCCTGGAGCCCCAGATCACGCGCCTTTTCGAAGCCGCACAACTCGTCCGCCGCACCGACGACACCGTACATACCATTGCGGCACTCGCTCTCCCCCTTGATCTGCATCATTTCAACTATGGGCTCGAGACGCGCGCGCAACGCGGCCTCCTCCCGCTGCTCATCCAGAGGAAGGTCGGCGTATTCGACCCTGAACATTTGACCGTTTGACAGGTTGGGGTTGTGGGGAAT
>DUCH01000012.1:4279-8796 GCA_012959865.1 Myxococcales bacterium
TCTCGCGGCGTCTCGAGCGACGAGACCGGCAGCTCGGGGACGATTTCGTTGCGCAGAATTACATTCCGATGCACCTTCGTTGAGTAGGGGGAGTGGCTGTATTCCCAGGCGTGTAGGCTCGTAAACGCGCAGGTGTCCGTCCGGTCATAGGCGCGTTCCGTGGCCGCTTGGTTGGCTCGCCAAACGGCTCCCAGCTCCGCACGACAGATCGCGTCGTCCTCGCCACAGACATCCGATCGGCGACCCGCGAGCCCAATCAGGCCAGCGATTTTCGCACGAAAGCCCTTGAGACGAAGAAGTCGTGCGAACCAAGACTGGTCTTCGCCTCGATAGATTCGACAACCCGTCGAATCAAAGGTCGGCGAGCCTGGCGTTGTACACAGCGAGACCTCGGCCATCCATTCCGCATGATCGGTCACCGCAGCAAAATCGAGGGGGCGGTCGATTTGGGCGGGGCGCATCCCCTTGACGGGGTCGCCACTGTATACATCGATGGTTTCTCCCTGGGCGTATCGGTAGGCATCATCGGGGGAAGCCAAGGTTCCCAGCGAGTTCGCATCCATGGATACGCCCGTATGAATGTGAAGATCCCCGAAGAGTGGCTGCTTTTCGGCCATTCTCACCGCACAGGGTTCGCGGCCGACGATTGCTTTCGCCTGGGCGGCGTGAGGAGGCGGCGACCAGGGATCGGTGGTGACTTCGATTCCGCAGGAGACTGCCAGCCAGCATGCCCCCAGGAGCAACCCCAGTTGGATTCGGTCCATCTCGTCGCTCCTTTCGGGTCTCACTGATTCGACCCGACACGGGGCTTTAGCCCGGGCCGAAACGGCCAACACCCCTGCTGGATCCGCCGAGAGAATGCATCAACTCGTCACGCGCGGCGAGAGCGCTTTTTTTAGGCTGTTAGCCCCAGCGCCGCCGAACTGCGCCCCGCGAATGCTCTTTGGCGACCAATTGTCTTTGGCGACGAATGCTCTTTGGCGATTCGAGTCGAAGCGAGGCTCCGGGCAGATTCAGCCTCCAACGCGAAACGGACTGAGCGCCGGGGTGTTGGCCTCGTGGTGGCGGCCGCATTGATGAAGTGTACCCTCGCGATGCACTGCCTTCCCCTAGCGTCAAGGCGCGCGACCAGGACCTGTTGATTGAGCATCTACAACCCGCTGACAGTACTCGGACTCATCTGGCGGTATCGAGAATTGGTCTTTCCTCTGGCACGCCGAAAAATAGCGAGTCGTTACCGGGGGTCGGTGCTGGGAGTCTTCTGGGCGGTCCTCAATCCCTTGATCATGCTCGGAATTTACACCTTCATTTTCTCGGTCGTTTTTCAGAGCAAATGGGGGCTCAACCCGAGCGACCGACCCGAATTTGCCCTTTTCCTCTTCTCGGGCCTGATCCTGTATTCCGTTTTCGCGGACTGCATCAATGAAGCGCCCTCCGTTCTCCTGGATAACAAGCTCTTTATCCGGCAACTCGTCTTTCCCACCGAAATCCTCGCCTGGGTTGATCTGCTGGTCAGTCTCTTCAATCTTTTCATCAATTGGGTAATTCTAATGGGCTTCTATGCCTTCGTGATCGGCATGCCCCCCACTACGTTTCTCTATCTGCCGCTGATCTTGCTTCCCATTCTGCTGATCACCCTGGGCGGCGTTTGGCTCGTATCTTCAATCGGGCTCTACCTGAGGGACCTGGGGCACATGATGAGACTATTTACAACGGCCCTGCTTTTCCTGAGTCCGATCTTTTATCCGGCAGCAGCGGTTCCCGAGCGATTCCAGGCCTACTACGCCATCAACCCACTGGTTCACATCCTGGAAATGTCGAAGAGAGCGCTCTTTTATGGGCTTCACCCCGACTGGGAAGTCCTGGGCTTCTCTCTGATCGGAAGCTGGGCTTTCGCGTGGACCGGATATATCTGGTTTATGAATGCGAAGAAGGGCTTCGCAGATGTCGTCTGAGGACACTCACGAGATCGGCCCGGAAGAAAGTATTCGGCCAGTCGCCATCCGAGCCCGGGGTTTGACCAAGGCTTATTCGATTTATCAGCGGCCGGGTCTTCGCCTGAAACAACTGATCTGGATTGGCAAACGGAAATTTTATGATGAGTTCGTGGCGATCCGAGATGTTGATCTCGAAATCCGCAAGGGCGAAACCGTGGGCATTGTTGGACGCAACGGATCGGGGAAATCAACCCTTCTAAACTTGATCTGCGGAACCCTCGAGAAAACCTCTGGCGAACTGGAAGTCAAGGGCCACCTGGCCCCGATACTCGCTCTGGGAGCCGGATTTGACCCAGACTTTTCGGGCCGAGAGAACGTCTTCATGAACGCGGCCATCATGGGACTCTCCCGATCGGAGATCCGCGATCGCATTGAATCAATCGCAGATTTTGCCCACATAGGCGAATTTTTTGACCGGCCCGTCAAAATCTATTCATCAGGAATGTATGCCCGGCTTGCCTTCGCGACCGCGATCAACGTAAATCCGGAGATCATCGTGATCGATGAAATTTTATCCGTCGGGGATGAGGCCTTCGCCAGAAAGTGCTTTGCGCGGATTTCAGAACTCAAGAACGAAGGGTCGACGATTCTCTTTGTCTCCCACAGTTCGCAAATGGTGATCGAACTGTGCGATCGCGCGGTTCTGATCGAAAAAGGGGAGCGTCTCCTCAGCGGATCTCCGCGCGACGTTGTCGCCTACTACCACAAATTGCTCTACGCCTCCGGCGAAGGTGTCCCCGCGCTTGTCGAAGAAATTCGAGAATTCGATCGAACTGGTTTCAGCCCCAAAATCGAGAGCGAAGCAACGACAACGACTCCCGTGGAAAATCTCGGGTCATTCGACCCAGATCTCCAGCCCGAAAGTACCAGTGAATATGAGCGCCTCGGTGCGGAGATCCAAAACATTCAGATCCTCAATTCCCGTGGAGATGCGGTAAACGTTCTCGAGCGCGGAGGCGAATACACGTACACCTATGAGGTTCTCTTTACCGAAGCCGCATACGGCATTCGCTTCGGCATGATGGTCAAGGCCCAAACGGGGCTGGAGATCGCAGGCCAAGTCTCCCATGCTGCGCATGAAGTCATCGAGCATATTCCCCCGGCCCACCGTGCTCGTGTCGGCCTTCCCTTCAGGGCCGATCTCGCCTCGGGGACGTATTTCGTCAACGCGGGAGTGATGGGGGTGCGGGAAGGAGAGATGATTTACCTGCACCGAATTCTCGATGCGCTCGCTTTCCGAATTTCTCCGGTGCTCGAAAATCGGGTTACGGGCCGAGTAGACCTCACCCTTCCCGGGCAATGGTCGGAAATCAATCCGGAGAAACCCTGAGGAAAAACGGGCGACTGTTCTAGGCGACCCTTCCGGATTCAAAGAATCCGGAACTGGGGAGCAAACCAGCCCCCTATGTCCGACTCTTCGGAAGGTGCCGGCCGTAGTGCTTCAGAATCTTACCCAGGCCTTCTTCGGCGACTGGCGCAGAGTACGACCGCTCGATACTCGCAACAGAATTTCGGGCAAGCATGGTCCAGAGTTCTTGATTCTCGTAGAGCTTAGCCACGGCCTCGGCAAATTCATGCGCCGTCTCGGCGACCATAATTTCGCTGCCCCACTTCAGATCCATACCCTCGGCAGCGGCTGGAGTTGCAACACACGGAAGACCGTAGGCCATGCTTTGGTTGATCTTGCCCTTCACGCCCGATCCGTATCGAAGAGGCGCGATCGAAAGCCTACGCGACGCGAACTGCTCTTCGACATCCTCGACGAATCCTTCGACGATGATGTGGTCGCAGGCTCGATCTCGAATTTCATCTGGGGGGTTCGTTCCGATGATGTGAAAACGAAGATCCGGTATCCAGCTGCGGACAATCGGAAATATATCGGTCAGGAACCAGAGAACGGCATCGGTGTTGGGGCCGTGCTGGAAACCGCCAATAAAGAGAATCCCATCCCGGTCGGAAAACGGAGTCTCCTGGGGGCGGGCTTCGTGAATCAGGCTGACTACGTGGATCTGGGCATTCGGGACTTTCTCTAGGAGTTTTCCGCGATCGAATTCGCTCACTGCGATTGCCCCGTCCGCCCGATGCACCGCCCGCAATTCCTGTTTTTTGATCGACTCTTCGGACTGCGCGACTCCCGTGAGGCGAAGCTCGCGTTCACGGCGAAGAAAATGAACGTCGACCGTGTCGTAGAGTACAAGCGAATTCGGACATAGAAGCTTCACAAGGTCAAGATTTTTCTCGGCGGTATCGGGGCGGCTGACAATGCAGAGTTCAAACTCCGCTCCGAATGCCTGCAGGAAGCTTTCAACCGACTCCACATGAGGCGAACAGGCGACCTGTATTCCCGCTTGTTGGAGGGTCTCGACGTAGTCTTTCGGGTTGGAGAGATCGCTCGGAATAAACGTCACAGCGAAACCCATCCGCTGCAGGACTTTGATCAGGTTGAACATTCGCAGGGAGCCCGCATCCCGGTCGGGCATGAGTATGGTGGCATCGACGATAAGCGCGCGAGGACCGCTC
>DUCH01000013.1 GCA_012959865.1 Myxococcales bacterium
AGAAACACAGATCATCGAAAACTGCACGGTCGGATGTCCCGGCGACCGGAGCCAGTGCATGGCGCTCACGAAATCGATCGGCAAGATAAAAAACAATGGCGCCGCTCTCTCCGATGGTGAGATCTTCGTGCTGAAGAACCGGAATCTTGCCCCGATGATTCAGCGCTTTGAACTCGGGGTCTTCCATCCCCTCCGTACGGGGAAGAATCTCCCGGGTTTCGTATTCAAGGCGCAACTCGGCCAGGATCCAATGCGCTCGCATTGTCCGCGAAGTCCCTATTCCCCAGAGGCGAATTGAGTTCGAAGACACCATTAGGCCTCCCCGAGTGTTCCTGAATCCCTCAACTCCGCGATGCGCTCGGGCTCAAGTCCGATCTCGGCGAGAACTTCGTCGGTGTGTTGGCCCAAGGTCGGTGCCGGCCGCGAAATCGCCGACGGGGTAACGTCCATCCGCTCAGCCGGTCGAGCCTGCCGTACCAAACCGGCCACGGGGTGGTCCTGCTCGACGATGATGCCGTTGGCTTGAACCTGGGGATGCAGGTGCAGGTTGTCGCGAGTGAGTACGGGGGCGCAAGGAACGTCTGCCTTATCGAGAACATCCAGCCAATGCTCGGTGGTCCGAGTTTTCAAGACCTCAGCCATCATTTCGAGTCTTTCGCTTGCATGGGCGACCAACCCGGCGGTATTTTGAAAACGCGGATCTTCGAGCCAATCGCTCCGCTCGGCGGCACGGCAGAAAGCCTCCCATTCTCGGTGGGCCACCGTCGACGCGATGATGTAGCCGTCGGCTGTGTCGTAGACGAGGTCGCGTCGGGCTACCGGTTTGATTTTTGGCGCTTCAGGAGACACAAACGTGTGATACGCCATGGCTTCGGGCCAGACAAAGGCAATCACCGCGTCCAACATCGAGAGCCGAACATGTTGGCCTTTGCCGGTTCGTTCGCGCGCGAGCAAAGCCGCGGTGATGTTCTGGGCGGCCGTGAGAGCAGTCACCTTGTCGGGCACGATCACCCGAACCAGCCGCGGCCGATCGCCCTGCCCCGCCTGGATATCGGCAAGCGTCGACATTCCCTGGATCAGCGGATCGTAGACGCGCTTGTGACTATAGGGACCCTCCTCCCCGAAGCCGCAGATGGATACGTAAATGAGGGCCGGATTGACGGCACGCAAGGCGGCTTCGCCGATGCCCATCCGCTCGGCGATCCCAGGCCGGCTGTTCTGAATAAAAACATCCGCCCCGGCCACAAGCTGATGAAGGGTCGCAAGGCCGGAGTCATTCTTCAGATTGATCACAACCGAGCGCTTGCTCCGGTTGGTGGTGGCAAAAGTGGGAGAAAGACCAGAAATGCCCCCCATGTGCCGCAAAATATCCCCTTCGGGCGGCTCGACCTTGATCACATCGGCGCCCTGATCCGCAAGAATTCGGGTTGCCAATGGGCCCGAAATCACCTGGGTCACATCAATGATTCGAAATCCTTCCAAAGCGCCCGACATTGCAACCCTCCGTTCAATCGTCGCCGACAGCGTGATGAGCCAACCGATTCTACTCCGGCCGGTTTCGAACTGCCCGAATGCAACGAATTGCTTTGTCGTACCGGTCACGCTTGCTTCGGCTATTGGATGGACTGCGCAAGAGCTTCCAGCTGGGACCCCATCGCTAGGATTAGGCCGGAGCTGAGGATGCCAACCACCAGCGCGGCCACCAGACCCGCGGCGAGGGGCCGAAAACCCAGGCCTTTCAGCCGTGAAAGTTGAGTACCCAGACCCACCGAAGCCATCGCAACAGTGAGGCACCAGGCCGAAAGGCTCGATGCTGTCTCAATTGCTGTCTCCCATCCGGAAGGGGAGAGCATCCCCCCAAAAGGCGAATCCCCCAAGTCGCCAAGGCTTCGCAAGCATGCCATCGCTATAAATCCGAGAACGAAAATGGGAATCAATTGGCGAAAAGGGATTTTTCCTTTTTCGCCCTGATCGGATTCATCGCTTCGATAAACCAAGGCCATCAGTGGTATCACGACGATCATAAAAATGTTGCGCACCAATTTTGTCACGGTGGCGATATCAAGAACTTCCGGCGCGCCGAACTGCTGTCCGTAGAGGAGACCAGCACCGGCTACCTGGGCTGTATCGTGAATCGCCGTTCCTAAAAATAGGCCTGCTTGAAAATTATTCCCTCCAAAAATTGCGTGAGCGACGAACGGGTAAACGACAAGCGCGATCAGGCCGAAGACCGTGATTGTCCCCACCGCATACGCCACCTCGTCCTCGGTCGCCTTGATGACCGGCCCAGTTGCGACGATGGCAGTATTTCCGCAAATAGCAGTACCCACGGCGACCAACACTCCCAGCCGGCCCGGCAGAGCGAGAACACGACTCACCCAACTGACCATGGCTAGAGCCGCCACAATGCAAACGACAATAATAGGCAGCGCCGCCAGCCCAATTCCCCCGACGCCCGATAAGCTCAACCGAATTCCAAGCAGCGCCACTCCGATGCGAAGAATTTTTTTAAGACAAAGCTGAAGACCCGACTCGTATACGGTGGGGAGACCCACAGTATTTCGAACGAGCAACCCCCCTACAATCGCAATAAGAATCGGAGAAATCGGAGATTTCTCGAAACCGAGAGCTCCGTCGCCCAACCATGAAGATATCCAACGTCCGAATAGCGCCAACACGAACGCCAGAAGCAGCCCGGGCGCGATCCTGCCCGAATCCTCAAGCCATCCGTGCCCGGTTGCCCTCCAACCTCTTCGGGCGGCGCGTTCAGCAGGAGTTTCGGAAAGGTCGAGAAAGTCCGGAACACCCTCCATGCTCCCCGCAAATCGAAACAACTCGGGGTTCGCATAGGGATCACTCGCGGAGGGAATGTCGCGGCTCATACCGCCATGATGCCACAGACGAAGGGGGCTGCATTCAGCTTCAGTAGAGAGATTGACCCCCGGATCCAAAAACCAGCGTCCTTCTTTGAACCCCAGATCACCCTGATGCTCGAAAATTTCTCTCATTCGAGCTGCAAGCATTGGATTGCTGAGGGAACGATGACATTCTCTCGCCTCCTAGATCAGGCACCGAACGAGAGGAATCCATGACTTCCGGCATCGACTTCAACGAAGAGACCGCCCGAATGCTCGAGCGCACCTACCAGACTCCAGACGTTTTGGCTCAGCGGGCACGCTTTCACCAACTACTCGGGCTTCGTCCAGGCCAGCGCATACTCGATGTCGGTGTCGGACCCGGCCTATTGGCGCGTGAGCTCGGGGAAACTGTCGGCGCACGGGGGAAGCTGAGCGGGATCGACCAAAGTGAAGCGATGCTTCGTATGACCCGGGAACGTTGCGCGGACCTTGACCATGCCGCCTTTGAGCTGGCCGACGCTTGCGATCTTCCTTATCCCGATGGCAGCTTCGACGCCGTAGTTTCGACTCAAGTCTACGAGTACGTCTCCGACATGAAACAGGCTCTTGCCGAAGCAGCCCGAGTTCTGGAGCCCGGCGGCCGAATTCAGATTCTGGATACCGACTGGAATAGTGTTGTCTGGAGTACGCAGCATCCCGACCGGATGCGGAAGATTATGGACGCCTGGGACGACCACCTCCACGATGCACACCTGCCCACAACTCTCGGGCCACTGCTTGAATCCGCCGGATTTCGGGTCTACTTGCGCGAGGTTATTCCCTTGGTGAATCCGGTCTTTCAAAAGAATTGCTACAGCTACGGAATCTCGGCCGCCATCCGAGGTTTCGTGACTGGGCGGGGTGGAGTAAGTGAAGACGAGGCCCGCGCTTGGAGGGAAGAGTTTAAAACGCTCGACGATAAGGGAGCTTACTTTTTCAGCCTCAATCGCTACATCTTTGCAGGCATAAAGTTGTAGTTTTTCACTCAATAAAAGACAAAGAGCCGAAGACGCACAAGTTCTTCAATCTGCCAACAGTCGTATCAATTCCGATCAGGAGCCCCCCAATGAAAATTGCCACTTGGAATATCAACGGCCTGCGTGCTCGCCTGGAATTTGTTCGCGCCTGGCTCACGGACCGAAAGCCCGATGTCGTAGGGATCCAGGAGCTCAAACTTGAGGACGAGAAATTTCCCCACGCTGCCTTCGAGGAAGTCGGCTATCACGCTGTATGTCACGGGCAGAAAGCCTGGAACGGAGTCGCGATCCTGAGCCGAGAAAAAGCCGAGGTGGTCGCCCGTGGACTGCCTGGGCAGGAGGATTTTGGCTCGCGGCTAATTACCGCAAATATCCAAGGGCTCAATTTTACCACGGTCTACTGCCCGAACGGAAAGAGCCTCGAGCACGAAGACTACGCTCGAAAGTTAGCCTGGTACGAGAGTCTGGCCGACCACCTGTCTCAAAAACACGATTCCAAATCAGAGTCGGTGGTTTCCGGTGATTTCAACATTTGCCCGGCGCCGCTGGACGGCTGGATGGGTGACGCTTCGGAAGGCGAGATTTTTCATACCGAGGCGGAGCGGAATCGGCTTCAGGCACTTTTCGATATGGGCTTGTATGATCTTTTTCGGCACAAATATCCTAACGAGCGTACCTTCTCATGGTGGGACTACCGGGGGGGGTCCTTTCATCGCGGGCACGGCCTCAGGATTGATTTCTTGTTGGGCACGAAAGGTGTCCGCGATCGTCTCAAGGATGTAATGATTGACCGAGAGTGGCGGAAGAAGAAGCAGGATCTGACCGCTTCCGACCATGCGCCTGTCGTTGCCACTCTCCTATAGACTCTTCGTGATAGGCTCTTGCAAGGTATACGCTCATAGAAATGGGCTCGTAGGTATAAGTTTGCAGACCTGCAGGCACTGCCCGAGGACGAACTCGCCGCGTCCGGGAAACTTGCCCCCGAATCGACCCGGCATATCGACCCGGCATAGACCCGGCATAGAGTGCTTCGCAGCACCCGCGACCGACTGCTAGCATTCGAATCCTCGCACGAAGGCGCTTACTCCAGCACTACGATGAGGACAGCTGCTGTGAACACTCGGACCCGTGCAAACGTACTTCCCATCACCGAGAACGACGCCTTTATCGCGAATGCGTTGGAGAGCGCGAGCATTCCTACCTTGATGATGGCGATGATCCACATCACCGGTGATTCAAGCCTCCTCCGGGGCAAGGTCCGGCCCGCCAAAGCAACCATGGGCGACACTCACGGCCAGATCGACAGCCAGGATCAAGCCGAGATCCGGAAGCAGGCGCTCGAGATTCTAACTGCCTACCGCGACGGCGACGGCCACCTTCCGCCCATGCCTTCCCGTGAGACCATCCTGGCCATGATGAGATTTTTCGTCGGTGAGGAAGTTCCCGATTCGTACGTGCCCATGATGCTCGAGGAAATGGACCTCGAGTGCGAAGATACCCGGGGGTTCAAGCGGAACTCTGAAGGCTCATCGCCTCAAGAACGGGGATTCCATGTTCTCGTGATCGGGGCGGGAATGTCGGGTTTGTTGACCGCGATCCGATTGGAGCAGGCAGGCATCCGATATACCGTCGTCGAGAAGAACTCAGGTATCGGCGGAACCTGGTTTGAGAATACTTACCCTGGAGCCCGGGTAGATATCGCCAACCACTTTTACTGCTATTCCTTCGAACCCAACTCCGACTGGTCTGAATATTTTGCGCAAAAGGATGAGCTTCGCGCCTATTTTGAAAACTGCGCAAAGAAGTATGGCGTCCTGAATAATATTTCATTTCAAACCGAAGTAGAATCCGCAAAATGGAATGAGAGGAACTCGCGTTGGTCCGTTTGCTTGCGAACTCGTGAAGGCAACGAAGAAGACCGGGAGTTCGACGCCATCGTCAGTGCGGTCGGCCAGCTCAACCGACCCAATATTCCTCCCATCGAGGGAAAAGAACTTTTCACAGGGCCCTCATTTCACTCAGCCGAGTGGGAGCATCACATCGACCTGCGGGGCAAGCGCGTCGCGGTGATTGGTACAGGCGCGAGTGCACTCCAACTCGTTCCAGAGGTGGCCAAGAAAACCAGTCAGCTCTACGTATTTCAACGCTCGCCCGCCTGGATGTTTCCCAACCCCGACTACCACGCCAAAGTCAGTGACGGGAAAAAGTGGCTGCTTGCCCATGTGCCCTTCTACGCCCGCTGGTATCGATTCCTTCTCTTCTGGCCAGGATCGGACGGCCTGATGCCTTCGTTGATCATCGACCCGGATTGGCCCCATCCGGAGCGTTCGGTCAACGCGCTCAACGAAGCTACTCGGGTTTCTTTCACCGACTACATGGAGTCCCAACTCGATAAGAATCAGGAACTTCTCGACAAAGTCGTTCCCGACTACCCGCCTTTTGGTAAACGAATGCTTCAGGACAACGGAAGTTGGCTGAATACTCTTTGCCAAGAAAACGTCGATTTGGTCGACTCCGCCGCCGAACGGATTACCCCGGAAGGAGTCATCGGGGCCGACGGCGTCGAGCGAAGGGTCGATGTCATAATTTTTGCGACGGGATTCCACGCCGGAAAATTTTTGTCACCCATGAAGATCATTGGAAGACAGGGCACAGACCTTCGAGAACTCTGGGGCGATGAGCCGAGGGCCTATCTTGGAATTACCGTACCCGATTTTCCAAATTTCTTTTGCCTCTACGGCCCCGCTACCAACCTCGCGCATGCCGGAAGCATTATCTTCAACTCTGAATGTCAGGTCCGCTATATCATGAGCTGTCTTCGCTCTCTCGAGGAGGGGGGACATTCAGCGATGGATTGTCGAAAGGCAGTCCATGAAGCGTTCGCCGCGAGGCTTGACGAGGCTTTCGGCCGCACGGTATGGGCCCACCCCGGTGTTGAGAGTTGGTACAAGAACAGCAGGGGGCGTGTGACGACAACATCACCCTGGCTTCTCGTTGATTATTGGAATTGGACGCGAGAATGCAATCGCGAAGACTACGAGTTCATCGAGTGAAGAGCGCACAGTTCTTTTTCTGCGCTCTTTCTTCCGCCTAGAGCAGTTTCGTGCTGCTGGCCTGGGAGCTCAGGGTGCGACGCGCGCGCGCCAGCCGCCCGAGCACGACCTCCCTCGCATAGCGAGTGGTGGGCCGCTTAGCAGGTTCCACTTGCTCGGTATGACGGGAAATGACGTCGAAAATTGGCTTCATCTCAATGTCGTCTTCTCGCCAGTCGATCATCAGGTTGTACTCGTCCTGCGTGGCAACCCATGACCGAGAGAGCCATAGGGCGATCAGGACCAGAATAACAAGAAACACGATCGACGTGCGACGGACTGACCGGCTCCAAATCCAAGTCCGAGTGCGATCGCCAAAAACAGATAGACGAGTTCTTCGGATTCTTTAGTCGGCGTTCGAAATCGAACTACCGAAAGAGCCCCAACCAAACCCAGGGATAGAGCGAGCAAAGACTTGATCACCATGGTGATCGTCATCGGGGTTGACAATGCACGAGGCGTCGAGTTCAACGAAGGAGGCGGGGCGTGGCCTAACTATTCATTCGGCTGGATCAATTTCGCACGTTTTTCGTGAGCAGTTTGAGATCAGTGAAAACTCGATTAATCCTTACTAGACCTCGTAATAATCTCGGTACCAGTCGACAAAACGTGAAATGCCCACTTCGATCGGGGTGCTCGGTCGATAGTCGACATCTTCGATCAGTGAATTCACATTTGCGTAGGTGTCGGGGACATCGCCTGGCTGAAGAGGCAGCAGGTTTCTTTCTGCCTTCATACCCAGATTTTCCTCGAGCAATTCGATATATCGGAGCAACTCTATCGGATTATTGCTCCCAATATTGTAAAGGCGATAAGGGGCTCTACTCGTTGCCGAGTCGGGATCATCGCTGGACCAATCTTGATTTGGGCTAGCAATTTTGTCCAGGGTACGGATCACACCTTCGACAATATCGTCTATATAAGTGAAATCTCGACAGTGATTTCCGTAGTTGAAAACATCGATGGGCTCGCCCGCAAGAATTTTCTGGGTAAATAGGAAGAGAGACATGTCGGGACGTCCCCACGGCCCGTATACGGTAAAGAATCGCAGGCCGGTAGTCGGCAGGTTGAACAGGTGGCTGTAGGTATGAGCCATCAACTCGTTGGCTTTTTTCGAAGCCGCGTAGAGACTGATAGGGTGATCGACGTTGTCGTGGACAGAGAATGGGACTCGAGTATTGGCGCCGTATACCGAACTGCTCGAAGCGTATACGAGGTGCTCGACTTCGTTGTGCCGACAAGCCTCAAGGATATTCACGAAGCCCACGAGATTCGCTGAAACATAGGCCTGGGGATTCTCGAGGGAGTATCGCACTCCGGCCTGAGCAGCCAAGTTCACAACCCGATCGGGATGATATTCGGAGAAAGCTCGGGATAGTGAATCACCGTCTTCAATATCGAACCGCAGATCGGTGAAGCCTTCAAACCCGACAAGGCGCGCCAATCTCGACTGCTTAAGCTTCACATCGTAGTAGTCGTTCAGGTTATCGACCCCGACGACCTCGTCCCCCCGCTCCAAAAGGCGAAGTGCCAACGAGGAACCGATAAAACCTGCCGTGCCCGTCACGAGAACTCTCATCGCGCTCTCATATTTTCTGCCGCTTGTCCGTCATCACTGATTTGGTAGATCCCTGATCCCTATAGGAGCGCTTGGTCTCTGGGTTTGGTCTCTCGGTCATTCTTATTGTCGATTGCTCTTTCGTATGATCTCTTGGGATGAGCACTTACTGTGAGCACTGGAATCGAGCGAGTGATTGTATGCGCCAGATATCGGCGCTTGGCATCGGCGCTTGGCATCGGCGCTTG
>DUCH01000014.1:0-5718 GCA_012959865.1 Myxococcales bacterium
AGGCTCGGGTGGTGGACGGCCAGGGCAGTTGGCGTGTAATTAACGACTTGGAGCGGCTGGACAACCTGCTCATCAACTGAGAGAACGCTCACTGGCCGGGCTCGGAGGATTGCCCGGAGCCGAGGGGGCGATGGAATTTTGCCAGAAGGGGCTCCAGGCCCAGGTCTGGTGCTGGCGGAACCGCAACTGTGCAATGGCTTCGCCGAAGGTCCGTTTCGGGCCGGGAGCGACGAGGACTCCATCGCTTTGCCCGCTCCATGCCAACCCCCCTGCAGCCTGCTCCCCGGGCCGAGCGGGATAGCTGTGAGCCGGGGGATTCGGGTGCCGCCCGGTGTGGTTGGAGCCTCAGGCGTTCAAGCTGGCCTCTGAAACGACGTTCGGGTATGGGCGGTCACGTCAGGTTTCAGAAAAAATGCCAATGATGAGACTCCGGGGGGAGGCCGTAGCGGACAACCCCTTGTGAAGTGTCCCTGAAGGACGCCATCCGGCACTCAGTTTCGAACTATTGGGTCTTCGTATCCGGAGTTGAGGTAAGCCTCTACGATTCTTGGGAAAAATGCATCTCTCGCGTAGCGGCGTGCCGCCTGATCGGCCTCTTCGTGCAAGAGCCGGCACTTCTGACCATCGTCGTTTGCACGGAAACAATCTTCGTACTTGTTTTTGGCCGTCAAATACTTGTTGCAGGAATCAATGGCACACCCTAAAGAAGCCTGGGCCATGGCGATCGCCGCTACGAGAATAACAGTTCTCATATCCTCTTCCTCCAGCCCCACCCTGTGCATTGCTCTCTGTTCGGCGGCTCGCCCACTTCCCCGGATTACTTGCTCTGATGGACCGCGAAGTCATGACGCTCTGTCCACCAGGGACAAAAGAACCAGATTTCAGGTCAACTCTAAGTAAGTACGTTTAACCGCGTCTCCTAACTGACTGATCCAGTCTATGCTAAGCGCATTAAGAGAAGTTGAAGAAGAACGACAGCCGAGGACCAAGACATTCAATCCGGCTTCTGGCGGAATTTGCGGGTGTTTTCGAGCTCTTAGCTCGCACCCATGAAGGATCCAGCACGGGGCCGCCCCTCCAAAGGTCTTCAACTCACCCTGATGCGTTCTTCTCTCTCGAACCAAGCAGCGACTCCCGCCCGCGTAGAAGGCGGCGTGTGGCGGCCCATCCCAATAGCGTTGCGAGCAGGCCCAATCCGCCAGGGCTCAGCGCCGGAACTGTCGGCGGTGGCATGTCCGGGACCACGGCGTTGAGAAGTTGGTCTTCCAGGTCACTCGACATTTCCCAGATCATCACGCCACCCAGGTCGTTCGTCAGGACGGATTCCTTTTTCAGCGCGAGAGACGCCGGGTCGTCGTAGCTGAGGAAAAAGCCGTTTGACGGATCGTGCAGCCAAGGGACTCCGGAATCGCTATCCCGATACATATCCATGCCGGGCCGGTTTACGTAGTTCACCGCGATGTCGGCATAGTCGAACATGCCGGTGGCGCCACTGGTCGCGTCGTCCCAGGTGCCCATCGGGGTTCCGGTGAAGCCTTGAAAGAGCCCTTCGTTCACGTTGGCCACGCCCTGCACCCCACGGCCGTAGAACGGGACGCCCAACACGAGTTTGTCGGCGGGGACGCCTCTTCCGAGGAAGTTCTGGATTGCTGCGTCGGCGTTGGCACCGGGCGTGCTCGTTGGGTCTGCGGGCGACGGGTAGAGAGGGGCGTTGAAGTTCGAAACGGGGCTCCATGTGCCGTTGAAGTCGTAGGTCATGACGTTGATGAAGTCGAGGTGAGGATGGATTTGTTCGACCTCGATGTTCGCGATCTTATCCGCCCCAGCGCCCGCAGCGATTGTCAGCAGATAGTGGCGGCTGTGCGTCGCACCGCGCGCGTCGAGTTCGCTCCGCACAGCTTGCAGCAAGAGCGTAAAATTCTCGGTGTCTTCCGGGCGCGAGGTGTTCGGGGAGAGGCCGCCACCTCCCGGGTACTCCCAGTCGATGTCGATGCCATCGAAGCCGTAGAATTCCATGAAGTCGGCGCAGCTCGTCGCGAACTGCGCGCGCGAGGCCGGTGTGAGCGCCGCGTCCGAAAAGTTCCCCGACCACGTCCATCCACCGACGGAAATTAGGGTTTGGAGGCCGGGGTGTTGCTCCTGCAAGAGGTCGAGTTGGTGAAAGTTTCCGAAGTAGGGGACGTCAGAGCCCGGGCCCGACCAGGGGTCGCCGGGCAGGTGGCGCTCGACGTCGGCCCACGGGTCTCCGAGAACGCATTGGCCGCCGACCAGGTTGGCGAATGCGTAGTTGATGTGGGTCAGCTTTTCGCCCGGGAGATCGGCAATCTCGAAGCCACGATCGTAGATACCCCATGCCGGGTAATACCCAACGACACGTGAGGCCTCGGAGTGGTTGGGGAACACTCCGAGTACCAGGAGGGCGCAGAGGAGGGTACAGAGGAGGGCGCTCGTCGTGCGCCAGGCAGCGAAGGGCTTGCCAGCGCTGTATGCCAACCGGTCTCTCGTCGTTCTTCTCGGCACCTTGAATCTCCGCGGAAAAGATCAAAGCTCGCTTGCAGTGTGGCCGGTGGAGGGGTGGGGCGCCAGAATGCGCATGAAAGGATAGGACATCCAGGCCGGCTTCTGGCACAGCGCCCGAGAATGGGCGTTGTTTCAAGTCCCTATGGGATACCTCGTGGCGGGTAATCCGAAGTCGACTGCCGATGCTTGGGATAGGATCGATGACTCCGGCACCCCACCGCTGGCAAAAGGTAAAGCGCTACTTGCCCTGATCCCCCTTTGCCTCGCGCGACAACCATGCGGTCAAGCTTTCATCCACTCGTTTGAGGGAATAGAGGTGCGCAACTTTTTCGTCCCCCTCGCCCACTAGGTAGGGGCTGCGAAATTCCCACACAACCTCTCCGTCTTGCGTGAGCTCGAGTGCCCGCCCCCCGTCCGTCTCGATCACCAATATGTTGCCATTTTCGAGCACCTGGACTCGTCCTGATCTCCGGGAATACAGCGGCTCTGCCGAGGTACCCGAGTATTGCCGCACGACGAGGCGAGTTCGAGGATCCAGAGTCATCACACCCGAGCGCTTAGGGGAGAGGAAATTGTTGAAGAGAACGATGCTCCCATCTGCAAGGAGGCGGGGGGAATGCTGCATCCCAAACGGCCCCTGTTGAGACCAACGCGTCACCCCTTTCTCCATGTCGACGACCGCGACAGTGTCGAGCATGGCCATCGAGATCAGGGCGTCTCCGGCCCTAAATGGGGGCCCAAGGCGTGTCGCTTCGGCGGCCGTCAACAGCCAGAGGGAATTGGTATGAAAAGGGTCGTGCACGCTCCTCTCGTCCAGTCCGTAGCTGCGGTCATGGGCCCGCTTCCAAAACGACTTCCGCAACTGCAGCCAGTTGGCGTTCCGCAATGCGTCAGAGATCGCGAGTCTCTGCAGTTCCACACCGCTCTCGTCGCGCAAGACAATGAAGTCCTCTACCGACGGTTTGTTCTCGATTCCCGGAATTACCTTTCGCTCTGCTTGAAGGTGCGCGATGTCCCCGGTCTCTGTTAGCTGAACTTCATGATGGGCTGGCTCGGGGACGGCCCAAAGGACTCGTGAATCTCGATCAAGCCTGAATATTCCGAACAGCTCCCAGATCACCAGTAAATCACCGTTCGGGAAGAGAACCGCATCTCGCCAAAAATCTCGGTGCGCCTCCATTCCGCGATTTTTCCGCGGGTGATCGGGAAAGATCTCAGAAAACTCTGCTCGCCACTCGTGAAGTACTTTGCCTTCCATGCCCATGAGAACGGCGACAGGGCCATGGCCCGATGTCAGGAGGTTGAGCCCGGGCGCTGCCTTGCCAGGGTCGTGGAATACGACACCCCGAGAACCCCGTGATTGCCGACTGGCCGCGAGGTAACCGATGGCGCTCAGCTGTTCAATGAGTTCAGCTTCGACCTGAAATTCTCGACCGGAGGCGGAGAACCGAGCCGTGCTTTCCTCTGCTTCGGCGCTTGCCTGAGCCCCCAGGTCTCCAAAAAGGATCGGGACAAGCAGTCCAAGGAGGAGCAGCACGGGCGATAGGAGAGACCTCACACCCTTTGCTTGGCCATTGGTCTTTGGCGGGCCCTGGTCGCCAGCAAAGCGAGAATCCCCGCCGCCAAGCCGATGTTTGCGGACGGTTCCGGAACCGAAATCAGTAGCGGCTGAACCCGGGTATGCGAGCCATTCGGGTTCGTCGCGGTGAGGCTGACGGTGTAGTCCCCCGGCGTCGTATATTGATGATTCGGGTTCTGGGCGGTCGATGTTCCTCCGTCGCCGAAGTCCCACGACCATGTTGTAGGCATCTGGCTCGAAACGTCGCCGAACGAAACATCGAGAGGAGCATTGCCGATGCTAACCGACGTCGAGAAATCCGCCGTCGGCGTACCTGGGGCGGGTGGCCCCCCAAAATTGAAGATGAGTTCTCCGGCAGCTCGCTCACCGGCCTGCATCGCGCCTGGAACCGTCGACGCCGCCGTATTGTGAGTTGCCTCGCCAGCGAAGTAGAGGGTGGGCCCTACTGCTTCCGCCAGCGCCTGGCGCTGGGTCAGACCACTGGGGGGGCGCGTCCCTGGCGCTGGAAAGGAGTAACTCCCCCTGATGTAGGGGTCCGAAGTCCAGTCCTGCACGACACCCTCGATGAACGCGGTCGAAGCAGTTCCTCCGAATGCCACATCGAGATCCGCCAGTGCCTGGTTGATCCGGGCGGCATCGTTCGGAAGCGCCGCCATAGCTTCGGCATTCCTTCCCATCATGAAACAAGTCAACACGTGATCGGTGGCACCTGGCTGGTACTTGTTCGGTGTCCAGCAGTTTCCAGATGGGCCGTCCGTGAGCACATTCATCATCTTGGATTCCCAAATCTGGCTGCTGAATCGCAGCGAGATTTTCGTTCCTTTTCCCATGCCGATGGTATTGATCGCATCCAGCTTGGCGGCAGGTAGATCAGGAACGAAGTCGATGACCCCTGCTTTGAGGACGCCGACCGACACGGTCACAATAATCGCATCGGCGTAGTTGTAGACACCGTTGCCGTCGATCGCCACTGGCTTCACGCCGCCCGTGTCGACAACGGTGACCGGGCTGTTGTATGTGACGAAAGGAGTCACCTGATCGAAATACAGTGTGTCGAGGGCGTCGAGGTATCCCGTCGAGCTCAACCCATAGAGCGCACCACTCAGTGAGAAAGAGTTCCATTCCCGTGACAGCGAGCGCAGGCCCAACTTTTCGACCGTGGTTCCGTATTCGCCTCCGGGCGATCCATCTTCGTAGAGGTGATATCCCCGACTCGCCGAAGGAACCCCCCAGGAGGTGTCAAGGAAATCCGAAAGGAGTTCATCAGTAACAGCATTATTGTGATTGCCAACCTGGCCGTAGAAGTCCCAGTAGTCGACTATGTCCGGATCCGAATCACAATTTCCGGTTTCCGCCCAACACGTGTTCCCTCCGCCCATCCCGTCCGCATCCATCACGATCATCTGATCCTGGGTGGAGTTTTCCCTGAAGATCCGGATTTGGGCGCCGTTTCCGTATGCTGCCGTGATATCGTCGAAGATGGGGTTGTTGGCCGCCCCATAGAGTTCTTCCGCACCGTGCTCTATCCCCACGTCTCCCAGAGTGTCCGAGTAGACCCGGCCCCCATGGCGGTTCGTGGCTTCGAGGATGAGAACGTCAAAGCCGAGATTGTTCAGCGT
>DUCH01000014.1:5805-8766 GCA_012959865.1 Myxococcales bacterium
CCGCCGAAGACGCCCCTGAGAGCAACGCCAGCGCAGTCGAGACAAAGACCGTGAAAGCCTTTCCTGCCGCCTCCGCCCGGATCCGGTCAGTCGAGAAGTGGCCCGTGGAAATATCCATGCGGTCGCCTTTCGAAGTATGCGCTTGGAGTTGCTCGTTCGATCCGCGAACGATCGCCCTCAAATTACCAGCAACCCGGCTTGGTAAACAAGCAAAGACTTCTGCCGTACGGTTCACTTCAGCCTGGATATCCCATCTCCTGCGCGCAAACGCTAGTGTAGTTCGCTTGAACGTGTCGAGGACCCATCCATCCCAAGGGAGCCACGATGTTCTTCGTGAAAAAATTCCTCCACGGCATCGTGATCCGTCTGACCCGCCTGTTCTCGGGTCTCATGCCCGACCGGGTTCCTTTGACGTTTCTAGGCTCTTCCGCCGTCGGGGAACTGTTCGAGGCTATGGCGCAGACCGGATCACGGCGCGTTCTGATCGTGACTGATGAGGGTCTGGTTCAGACAGGATGGGTCTCGCGAATTTCCGAGGCCATCCAAGCGGCTCAGATGGAGCCTTTCGTCTATTCCGGCGTCCAGCCGGATCCGACCTTCGACCATGTGGAGGAGGGCATGGCGCTGTTCAAGGAAAAGAACTGCGACGCCATTCTTGCCTTGGGGGGCGGATCATCGATGGATGCCGCGAAGGTCATCGCCGCGGCTACTCAAAACGGAGAAGACGCTCGGAAACTCGAAGGTATCATGAAGGTCAAGCGCCCCCCCTGCACGCTCTGCGCTATTCCCACCACAGCCGGAACCGGTTCCGAAGCGACCATCGCCGCAGTGATCTCAGAGCCCGAGACCCACGTGAAAAAATTCTTCGTTGACCCCAAGATCCTTCCCGAAATGGTGGCTCTCGACTCCTCGTTGATGCTCGACCTCCCGCCCGCCATCACCGCGGCTACGGGAATGGACGCCCTTACCCATGCGGTTGAGTCGATTGTCGCACGAACGTCCCGAAACCAAACCGAACGCTGGGCCTTTTCCGCAATTGATCTGATTTTCGAGCACCTTCCCCGAGCCTATGCCGAAGGCCACGATGAGGTGGCGCGGCGGGGGATGGCCCTTGCGGCCTACTACGCAGGGTTGGCCTTCACCCGGACGAGCGTCGGCTACGTCCATGCGATCGCCCACACTTTCGGCGCGTATTACCGAACGCCCCATGGGTTGGCCAATGCGATCGCCCTGCCGCATGTCCTCGAAGTCTCGAAAGCGGAGTGCACGGCCCCCTTGGCGCGAATGGCCGACCGTCTCGGACTGAAGGGCGCGGACGATGGAGAAAAATCAGACCGGGTCATCGAGGCTATTCGCAACTTGATGCATCAAATCGACATTCCCGAGAATCTCGAGGCCCTTCGAGAGGATGACATCGCGGCCATCACCCGGCAGGCTTTGGCCGAAGCCCACCTCAACTACCCGGTTCCACGCTACCTGGGCCAGGCCGAGGGTGAGAAACTGGTTCGCACCATGCTGGGGCGAGTCGCCTGAGCGACTCTTGAGCGGGAGCCGAGCGGCGAACCGGCTAGGGAAAGCTTTGGCGGTCGACTCCGTGAGTCGTGGGATCTGCCCGGCTACTGGTCTTCGCGATCATGGGCTCCCCAGATGCCGTTGATGACGAGGGGATAGGACGTTCAAGGTGTTTTCTGGCCCAACGCCACACACGAACGTTGTGCCAAAAGACAGCTTGAATGCCCTATCCCCAGGCTATGGCGATGGCGCCGGCACGATCCGAGCTGCCGACCGAGATGTAGAGAATGGAAAGTATCGATAGTGGGTTACGGCGTCTTCTGCGGCATTGGGCTCGATTCGGATTCGCCCTGAGCGGCAGATAATGAGAATATATTTTGCATTTCCCACTCATCCGGAGCATAAGGTGTAGGTGACATATCGTAGAAAGCTCCGCGGCGAAGCGCTGCCTTTTCGTGCCCCGAATGGCCGCCCGTATCCTCGCGAGGGAGAGGAGCGGGAACTCCCATCATCTAATGACTAAGTTTTTGACTAAGCGATTGCGAACTCGGCTTGCCGCGCTCCTCCTGTTGCTCCTCCCATCGCCTGTTCAAGCGCTCGAAGTGGATCGATCGACGCTCTCGGGATCGAACTTGCGCCTCGAAGGAGCTGCTGCGGTCCCAAATTCGACGGTGACGGTGACCTCCACGGCGTCCGCTGCATCTTCGACGGCGGATCGCAAGGGCCGGTTTCGTATCGAGCAGGCCGGCTTCAGCGCTCCGAATTGTCAGGCCACGGTGTCGGACGGTGCCGGCTCCATCGCAATCGCTCTTTCGGGCTGCACCCCCAGCGGGCCGCCTCCCAATCAGCCGCCGATCGCCAACGCAGGGCTGGATATTCTGGCTGTCGATTCCGACCAGAACGGCAGTGAGAACGTGGCTTTGTCCGCATTGTTCAGTAGCGACCCGGATGGTTTCATCGTCAGCTATGCGTGGAGCGAGGCAGGAGTGGTGCTGGCGACCGGGAACGCCGCTCTGGTCGCATTCAGCGTTGGCGTCCACGCTGTAGAGTTGACGGTGACCGACGACGACGGGGCGTCCGCTTCCGATCTGGTGGCGGTCACGGTCGAAGCCTTCGTCCCACCGCCGCCGCCGCCCAATCAACCGCCGGTCGCCAACGCAGGGCTGGATATTCTGACTGTCGATCTCGACCAGAACGGCAGTGAGATCGTGGCCCTCGACGCTTCACTCAGCAGCGACCCGGACGGTGCCATCGTCAGCTACCAGTGGAGCGAATCCGGCCTACCGATCGCCACCGGGGTGACCCCTTTGGTTCCCATCACTGTCGGGACTCTCCAGATCGATCTGACCGTGACGGATGACGCTGGTGCTTCCGCCTCCGATTCCCTCATCGTCACCGTCGATGCGGCAACTCCACCACCGCCACCGCCACCGAGTAATGGTCTGGGAA
>DUCH01000015.1:0-1744 GCA_012959865.1 Myxococcales bacterium
CGTTTTCGTTGGGCTTCGACAATCTCCGCTACGAAATCGATGACCGTCTTTCGCCGGCTCCCGGCGGATCCGCGGCTTCAAGTCGAGTCGATTTCAGCGAATGGAGCCCCGCGGCTTCCTTTCGCTGGAACCCCCGCAAGGCGATCAACCCCTACCTGCGCATCTCGACCTCGTTCGAGCCCCCCACCACCACCGAGTTTCGCAACCCGTCGGGGGGAGGGGGCTTCAATCCAGAGTTGGGCGCCCAGCGGGCCATCAACTACGAGGCGGGGATGAAGGGCTTGCTCCCCGGAAGGCTTCGATACGACCTGGCGCTCTATCACATCAAGGCTTCCAATGAATTGATCGCGTATGAAAAGGGCGGGGAGACGTATTACCGCAACGCGGGTCGCAGCGAGCGAACCGGTTTCGAAGCGATGGTCAGCGCCGAATTGTTCGAGGGCGTCCAGGCCACCGCTTCGTATACCTACTCGCGCGCGAAATTTACCGACTTTTTCGTCGAAGAAACCAGTGAGAGCTTTACCGGGAATCGGGTGCCGGGTGTTCCCGAAAACTCTTTCTACGCCGAAATTCTCTACATCCATCCCACGGGTTTTTTCGCCTCCCTCGAGGGCCGGGTGATCGGCGAATTCTACGCCGACAATGCCAATTCGGTTGTCACCGAAGCCTACGGGGTTCTCGATTTGCGGCTGGGCTGGAAGGCGGAATGGGGAAAGTGGCGCCTGACCCCCTATCTCGCGGTGAGCAATCTGACCGACACGGTCTACAACGACAACGTCCGTCTGAACGCGGGTTTCGGACGCTACTACGAGCCCGCCGCGGGCGTCCAAGTCCAGGGTGGTCTGGGAGTTGCCTATCGGTTCCAGTAGGGGCGAATGAGGCGGGTCGTTGTGCGGGAGACAGAGACTTCGTAGAGCCGCCGAAGGCAGGCCTCAAGCTCTTCTGTGCGGTCGCAAACCTTGGAGTCGTAGATTTTCGAATCGGACTTCTGGTATTTTTCGGATTGAGTTCGGCCGCTTGCCCGGAGCGCTCTGCTGTTGGCTGAACCCGGGATTCGGCGCGCCTCGATCGGCGCCCGCTAACGCCAGGATTGCAGTTCGGGCAGGACTTCCTTGGCGAAGAGCCGAATGCTCTTTTCGGCCTGCTCGCCCGTCAAGCCGCCGTAGCTCACTTGCACGGTGAGATCGAACGTGCCGATCTGGCCCTTGCGCTGCTCCATCTTTTCGAGAATTTCTCGAGGTGTTCCATAGGTGTTGATCTCCACGAAGCCATTGGCCGCGTCTTCCATGCCCGACTCGCGAAGCAGTTCGGCGTTGTCCGCGTAGTCCCCATAACCCTTCAGCTTGCGGAAGTGGTCGCTGGCCATTTCGTAATGCTCCATCACCGTGACGTAGTAGTTGGCCATGTGGCGACCCGCCAACTCGGCGGCTCTCTCGCTGCTTTCATCGCAGCAGAGAAAGTCCACGCAGACCGGCGCGGGCGCCGCGACCGCGTGGTGTTCCCGGTAGAGATCCCGGTACCGGTCAAAATGGGGAGACATTTCCGCCCAGGGTTTCTGGGCGAAGCTCATCATCTTGGCGCCGAGCCGGGCGACAACGGGCACCGAGTCCGACGACATGCCCACCGCATAGAATCGATCCTTGAAGCTCGCGTAGGGGCGGGGTCGAAGCTCGGTCCGTTTCTGTTTGTAGAATTTTCCGTCGGCTTCCATGACACCGGTTTCCAGAGCGCTCAGGATGATCTC
>DUCH01000015.1:1793-8758 GCA_012959865.1 Myxococcales bacterium
CGAAGCGCTCCCGGGCTTCGTTCATGTCGATGCCGAAGGTTTCGTATTCCCGCAGCGCGAGGCCCCGGCCGATTCCGAAGAGCGCCCGGCCTTGGCTGAGATGGTCGAGCACGATCATCCGCTCGGCCACGCGCAAGGGATCGTTCCACGGAAGAATCACAGCACCCGTGAGCAATCCAATTTTCTGGGTCTGCCCCGCCATGTACGAAAGAAACTGCAGATTGTCGGGAGACATGGCGTAGTTGGAAAAATGGTGTTCCACCGCGCTCAGGGTGTCGAAGCCCAGGGGCTCAGCCAAATTGGCCAGCTGAATGTCGCGCTCCCATGCTGCCTGATCGGTGGTTCCGTCTTCGAAGTTCTGAAAGACCATCAAGAGGCCTACCTGCATCGGCTCTTCCCCTTTTTCGATTGACTCGTTGCGGTCCGGCTTTGCCCGCGGGCTTGGGGCCCCAGACCATGCCTTTCCAGGATTCTCGCTGGGCAGTCCGTTATTTAATTTGCTCGCGCACCCGCGGTATTACCTGGCGAGCGATGTACTCCATGCGGCGGCTCCCGCTCTCCACCGACTCGCCGGGGAACTGGGCCCAGAAATGAATGTCGATGATTTCCGGGTAATCGTGGAGCATTTCGACTAGGGACTCCACCGCCTGGTCGGCGTCCCATAATTCGTAGAGACCTTCGCGAATCGCGCTCTCCGCGTCGGCGAAAAGAGGAACTTGATCCGGCGGACCAAAAGCCCCCCAGCTCACATATTGATTTGCCTGGTAGAGCACGAAATCGGCGATGTTGGCCGCCTCGGCTTCGGGGTCTTCGGCGATAATTCCCCAATTGCCCGCGCAAATCGCACCCTTGGGGGCCGGCTGTTCCTGATTTTTTGTCGCCGCCCCGTCTTTGATCGCGGCCACGTAGAGGTCGTGGCCGATGCCTCCGGTGGAAAGGAAGCCGTCGCCCAGACGCGCGGCGCGCGCGATGGCCGGTTCCGACATGCCGCCCATGAACAAGCGGGGCGGAGTACCGGCGACGGGATTGACCGCGAGCCCGTCCACCCGAAAACGCCGTCCGTTGTGCTGGATCGTCTCCCCCCGCCACGCTTTCCGCAGCAGGTCGACTCCCTCTTCCATCAGGCTCGGTCGATGAGAGAGTTTTCGGCCGAAGTAGTCGAACTCCAGTTGCCGGTAACCCAGCCCAACGCCCAAGTCGAAGCGCCCGCCGGTGAGAATCGAAAGCGTTGCGGAGTCCTCGGCCAGGCGAAGCGGGTCGGCCAGAGGCAATAACATCAGGTTGGTCCCGATTCGCATGCGCGTGGTTACTTGTCCGATGGCGCCAGCGATCACGAGCGGGGAAGGGGTATAGCCGTCTTCGCAGAAGTGATGCTCGGTGAGCCATACCGAGTCGAAGCCAAGGCTTTCGGCCCAACTGATCTGTTGCAAACACTCGGCGTAAAGTTTTTCGAAACTTCGCTCTCGCGGTCTCGGATTTCTGAAGTCGTACCAGAGTCCGAAATTTATGTTTCGATCAGCCATGACTCGGTTCCCATCCTGTCCCGGCGGATTCTATCAGAGTTCCATGAGGCTACCGCCCGGCTGGACCGAGGAAAATTCAAGCCGGAGTGTGGCAATTCGTCCAGTCGGCGCGCACCTCGGATTTGCGAACCGGCAACGCTATCGTGAGCCCACAATGAGCGATGTGCCCGAGAGTTCCGATGCGATTGATCCCGATTGGCTCACCGCCGCCCTCAGCCCTCGTCACCCAGGTGTTCGCGTGTCCGGGGTCGAGGTGGTCGAACGTGCCGAACTGACGAACCACCACTGCCGGCTGCGCTTGGAGTACGCCGAGCCGAACCATTGCCCCGAAACCCTGTTCTGCAAACTCTTGCCCAGCGAATGGCCCGCGCGGGAAGCGATTGCAGCGACGGGCATGGGATGCCGGGAGGCGCAATTCTACGACTCACTCGCTTCGGGGGTTCCCTTGCGGGTGCCGGTCCCCTACGTGGCGCGCCACGACCCGGTGTCAATGCCCAGGTCGATCCGCCCTCGATGACTCTGCTTGTGCCCATCGATTCGTTTACGGAGAACGATACGGAGCTCAATGTAGGCGTAGAGGTTACGCTCTTCGACGGCAAATCCCCGCTTCTGCTGCTTCTGCTCTTGCTGGCCTCGGGGATCCTTCTCGCGCGTTCTCGGAAGATCCAGTAGCGGGGCAGCGGGAGGACCTGATTGGATCTTTCGAATCCAAGCGACTCGGTGCCCTTGACTCCGGGGCGGAATCAGTCGCCGTCCAGCACATCGGCGGCGACGAGATTTTCGAGATACGGGGTATCCCACCAGGAAAGCTGGAGTTGCTTGGCACGGCGGAAGTACAGTTGGCAATCGTACTCGATGGTAAAGGCCACACCCCCCCAGATCTGGGCGCAGATCCGGGTCACTTCCCGGTAGGTCTCGCAAGCGAAGAGCTTGGCCATGGGGGCGAAACGGGTGATTGGGCGATCCATTGACGCGTTCCATGCGGCCTCGTAAACGAGAACTCGCCCCCCGTCGATATGTGTGGCGCAATCGGCCATGTAATGGGCGAGGGCCTGGAAAGCGCCCAGGGGCTTGTCGAACTGAACGCGTTCCTTGGAGTATTCGACGGTGATGTCCAGAACCTTCTGGGCGCCCCCGATGGCCTGGGCGGCCAAGAGGATGATGCCCTCGTGAAGCACCCGATTGAAGGTCGCCCAACCGGTTCCCGCCGAACCCAACCGAGCATCCGCAGAGACCCGAACGTTGTCCATGTCCAGGCGATATTGGGCATCTCCGGACTGGGAGTATTGCTGGGATAGGGTCATCCCGTCGGCGCCGGGATCGACCAGAAACAAATCTACGCCTGCCTGACTTCGCGCCAGAACGATCAATCGGTCAGAAGCACTTGCGAAGTAGACATGGCGCTTGACGCCGGTCAGCAGGAAGTCATCGCCATCCGCGACGGCCTTCAGCTGAATTCCGATTTCGCCAAAGCCTCGGTCGGGTTCCAACCACGCCGGCGTCAAAATCGCATCCCCACTCGCCATCTTCCCCAGCCACTCGGCTTGCTGCTCCGAACTTCCGGCCTCCATGAGAATTCGAGCGCTGATCACCGAACTCACGAAATGAGGCACTGGTGCGAGAAACTCGCCCAGCTTTTCGTAGACCAGGGCGGCTTCGGTGAGGCTCTGTCCGCCTCCCCCTAGGGCCTCGGGAATCAGCATGCCGGTCAGCCCGGATTCGGCGAACTGCTTCCAGAGCGCGTCGGGATAGCCCCGGGGATCGTCTTCCACTTGGCGGACGGTTTCTATGCTGCAGTGTTCTTCCAGAATGCCGTGAGTCATGTCAACGATCATCTGCTGTTCTTCGGTCAGAGTGAGGTCCATCGTGGATCTCCTGGGATCAGGGGCTGTCTTGAAAGCCGCGATTCAATTGAGTGGAGGAGTTGGGTTCGAGGAGCCCGGGTCGAAGAAACTGGGGCTCCTGGCATGCTGCAATGACTAGAAATTCTTGGGAAGACCCAATTTTCGTCGGGCGATGATGTTCTTTTGAATTTCCGAGGAGCCGCCGCCCACGGTCTCATTCAAGGTTGCGCGGTAGGCACCCTCGAAGCGACCCGCCAAAGGCGCATCGCTCTGGCCTTCTCGGATTTGTCCCGCCGCACCGGTGATGTCGAGTGCATCCTTGCAGACGCGCTGGGAGAGGGTGGTAGTGAAGAGCTTGTACTCCGAGGATTGAATGCTCGGGGGCTTGCCCCCCGACATGGCGGCAGAGAGAAAGCGCTTGCTGAGTCCCTTGGCGACATGGGTGTCGGTCACGATATGGGCAATGATTCTGCGAACATTCACATCATCCCGAAGGGGCTGATCGTCTCGCTTGGCTTTCTTGACCCATTCGACTAGGAGATTGGAACGATCTTCGATGGGCGAGAGGGTAAACATGGTGAAGCGCTCGAGGTCCAAAGCTTCGGCGATGTACCGAAATCCTCTCCCTTGCTGACCCACCATGTAGTCTTCGGGGACGAACACGTCTTCGAAGAAAACCTGATTCGTGGTGTCCTTGCCGATGGTGGGGAGGCTCTGCACCTCCAGATTCGGGTGGTTCATGGGAATGAGGAAGAGGCTCAGACCGTCGTGCTTGGGTTTGTCGGGGTCGGTGCGCGCCCCAACCCAATACCAGTCGGCGAAGTGAGCCGAGGTTGTCCACATCTTCTGGCCGTTCAGCTTCCACCCGCCCTCGACCTTCTCGGCCTTGAGCTGCATGTTCGCCGCATCGGAACCGGCTTGGGGTTCGCTGTAGCCCACCGCGAACTCGACCTCGGCGCTCAGGATCTGGGGCAGGAACTCGCGCTTCAGTTTTTCGCTTCCGTGGCGGATTAGGGTCTTGCCGATAATGCCCACACCCTTGCCGATTTGCGGTGCCCCGTGGCGGGCAAGCGCCTCGTTCAAAATGAACTCGTAGACGCCTTCGATTTCTTGTCCGCCATACTCTTTGGGCCAGGACATGCCCAGCCAACCTTGCTTGGCCAGTTTCTTCATGAAGGCGCGACGGGCCGGGGTATCCGAGAGTTGGCTGAAATTCTCGCGCGTCGGGTCCATGACTTCGGGGTCGTGGTTGTCCACGAGCCATTGCTCTACCTCAATGGCAAATTTCTGTTCGTCTTCCGAGAAGTCAAAGTCCATTCGGTACTCCTTGTTTCGGTCGCGGTAGGCTCGGGAGAGGGGTGTGTAAGGGGAGCGCGCGCTCGGGGAAAGATACGATCCGTTGCGTATCGAAACTATAGAATGCCAAGCCGCATGGGTCAAGTCAACGGTTGGGCGGTGGACACCGAGGGCGGGCCGACGGAAAGCCGGTGGGAGCCCGTTAGATCGCTCTACGGTGCCCTTCAGGCCGGCCGCCGGGCTGCGGCGACGTCGAACGCCGCGAGCAACGCCCGGGTGCGGGCCTCGACGAGCGGCTTCATCTCGGGGTGGGTGAGGATCCAGGTATCGTCTTCTTCGACCCCGGTCAGGATCGAGGCCGCGACCTCTTCGGGCGATTGTCTCCCGGGAATGGTGGCCACCCGGGGATCCGATTCGGAGTGCGCTGGAGCGGGCCCGGTCTGCAGTTCGTCGGGCCGATTGCGCTCGCTCTCGGCGATTCGGGTGGTCACCGCGCCGGGGCACACCACGGAAACACCGATGGGCGCTCCCGCGGCCTTGAGTTCCTCGCGCAGGTATTCGGAAAACCCGACGAGGGCGAATTTGGTCGTCGTATACGCACCCAACCCCCCTTGGGAGATTGCCGCGAGTCCGACGATGGATGCGGTGTTGACCACGTGGCCCGCCTCGCCACGGGCGATCATGCCGGGAAGGAAAGCCGAAACTGCGTGAATCACTCCCAGCAGATTCACCGAGAGGCTCCATTCCCAGTCTTTCTCCTCGAGTTCGAGGAGCGGGCGCGTCACCATGACGCCCGCGTTGTTGCAAAGCAGGTGGGTCTGTCCAAACTTCGAGTCGACCGCACCCGCCAGTTCTTCGACGGCGTCCCGGCTGCGGACATCGACTTGGCAAGCCATGGCCTCGGCACCACGAATCCGCAGCGCTTCGGCGACGGATTCGGCTGCGCTCTCCTCGACGTCGGCGACCGCAACCCGCATTCCGCGCTCGGCGCAAGCATGGGAGAGCGCCGCGCCAATCCCGCTCCCTCCGCCGGTAATGACAGCGACTTGGCCCCGCAATTCGCGCATGGGATCACCTCTCTCGCTCAAGGGTTGGAAAGCTTTGCGCCGCTCTGTGCGGGGAGCACCGTCCGTCGCTGACGGAGGCCCGAGATCTCGGGCCCGGCAATCGGGGATGAATCCTGCAGGTTCTAGAGGATTGCCCCTGATGCTTTGTGGGCGAGGATTTCATCGTAGTCGAGCCCGAGTTCGAGCAAGACCGCGTCGGTATCCTGCCCGTGCTCGGGAGCCCGGGAGAGTTCGGCGGGTTCTTCGTTGAACTGCACCGGGTTGTTCACGAGTTGGCAGCGACTTCCGTTGGCGAGCTCGACCTCGGGGAGATAGCCGTTGGCCAAGGCCTGTGGGTCTTCGTAGAGTTCTCCCGGAAATTGAATCGGTGCCCAGACCCCCTCGGTGGTTGCCAGCGCGGATTGCCACTCGCTCAGGCTGCGGCTGCGGAAGATGACGTCGAGCACGTCTACGCAGTCGCCCTTGTTTTCGGCGCGCAAAGCACTCGTTGCAAAGCGCGGGTCGTCGATGAGATCGGGCCTTTCCAGGTGTTGGCACAGGTCGGGCCAGTCGCGATCGGATTGCAGCATGATGAGCATGATCCAGCGGTCGTCGCCGGTCCGATAGGCGTTGACGATGGGATTGGGCGTCATCTTCCGGTCCATTTTGGGCATGCCCTTGTCAAGGCCGATCGCGGCCAGCGCCTTGGCCATGGTGATATCGGCGGAAATATTCCACATGGCGGTTCCCAAGAGCGAGATGTCCACCACGCTGGGTTCTCCCGTACGCTCGCGCCGGAAGAGTGCGGCCGCGATGCCACCGGCCACCGTCATTCCCCCGATGCTGTCGCCGAAAGCCGGGCGCTGCATGACGGGTGGACCGTCGCCACCCGTCCCCGTGAGCGCCATCGCGATGCCGCCCCGGGCCCAATACGAGGCGCCGTCGTAGCCCCCGCGTTGGGCGTCGGGTCCGCGTACGCCTTGACCCGATCCCCGGGCATAGACGATGTTGGGATTGACGGCGCGAATATGATCGACGTCGATTTTCAACTTCTGCCGGGCTTCGGGGAGAAAGCTGGTGAGGAAGACGTCGCTCGTTGCTGCGAGCTTGTAGAGCAAGTCAAGGCCGCCGGGTTGTTTGATGTCGAGACCCACGCTGCGCTTGCCCCGATTGGGCTGCTCCCACATGAAATTGAAGCCGCCTTTGGGCACAAGGCCCGACGTGACGAGTCCGCGCTGGGGGTCGCCGCTCTCGGG
>DUCH01000016.1 GCA_012959865.1 Myxococcales bacterium
CACTAATGTCATCGACGAACCGGGTCAGGATCTTGCGTGCTTTTGTCTCCGTTCTCCTAGATTTTTTTTGGGGCTTCGGGGACGCGTTTTAGAGAGATCTTTTGGGGGGCCGTCTTTGGGCAGGCTTCCTTTCGGGGCCTTCTGGGCTGACTTCTTTGTTTGGGTTGGGTTGGATTGTTTGGGTTCTAAGAACGAACTCGATGAGCGACCCCACTGAATACTTCGATGAAACGATTGCTTTCTAAAGATTGCTTTGTTTGGGCGTCTGATCATCCGTGGGTACCCATACAGGGGGTAGGGGTTTCCTCGGTCCGCGTGGCATAGGGAGATCAAAGCTTTTCCCTGTGACTCATCGGGTCACGGGAAACTCGAGGCCCGGGGGGGCTCAGAGAGCCCCTCAGCGCAGTTCGCGCTTGAGAATCTTTCCCGTGGGTCCCTTGGGGAGTTCGGGAATAATTTCGACGGAACGCGGATATTTGTAGGCCGCCAAGCGTTCCTTGCAAAAAGCGATCAGATCGGATTCTGACGCCGTAGCGCCCGCGGCCAGTGCCACCACGGCTTTCACCTCTTCCCCATGGCTCTCGTGCGCGACTCCCACCACCGCTGCCTCGACGATCGCCTCGTGTTGGTACAGGACTTCCTCGACTTCGCGTGGGTAGACGTTGAATCCACCGCGAAGAATCATGTCTTTCTTGCGATCCACGATCCAATAGCAGCCGTCGTCGTCCCGGTAGCCGATATCCCCGGAATGAAACCAACCGTTCTTCATCGCCTCCCGGGTCGCTTCCGGGCGATTCAGGTAGCCGCTCATGATGTTGTGACCCCGAATGCAGATTTCGCCGCGTTGGTTCTCGCCTTGGGGCACATCGTTGTCGTCCATGATGGCCAGATCGACACCCCAGACCGGATATCCGATGGAACCCGCCTTCCGCGGCTTGTCCATGACACCGAAAGTCGCGATGGGCGAAGTTTCGGAAAGTCCGAAACCTTCGAGAATCGGGGTTCCGTATTTTTCTTCCCAGGCTTTCATCACCTCGACGGGCATGGGGGCGCCGCCGGTCATGCAGAGTTTCAAGCTCGAAATGTCGTGCCCCTCGGCATCGGGAAAATGGAGGAGGGCGAAGTACATCGTCGGCACGCCCGCAAAGAGCGTGATCGCGTCGCGCTCGATGACCTTGAAGGCGGCTTCGGGTTCGAAGCGGGGGAGCAGGGAAATCGAACCCCCGGCGGCAAGTGTGGCGTTCTGGACCACGGTCTGCCCGAAGGAGTGGAAGAGTGGAAGCGTCGCCAGCGCCCGAAGCTCGGCCGGATCAATTTCTACGAGTCGCGGGACCACGACAGCGCAATTCAAAAATAGATTCGAGTGGGTCAGCTCGGCGCCCTTGGGATGACCCGTAGTCCCCGAGGTGTAGAGGATCACCGCAGTACTGTCCGCGCCCGTGGGGTAGAGACCGTCGACGGGCTCGCTCCCAGCCAGCCCTGTCAGGGAATCGGGACCGTCACCCCCCGCCACAACCACCGGGACTTCCATCTCTTCGGCGCCCGCTCGTCCGGGTTTCTCGAAGAGGGGATGGACGATCAGCAGACGCGATTCTGAATCCTTCAGGAAATACGCGACCTCGGGAGCCGCGGCCAGAACATTGATGGGAACCACGGTGGCCCCGGCGTAGAGAATTCCGAAATAGGCCATGGTGAACTCGGGCACGTTCGGGACCAGAAGGGATACCTTGTCACCCGGCTGAATCCCTCGCGCGCGCAAACCAGCGGCGATGCCCGCGGCCGCCCGGTGCAGTTCTGCATACGTGACCGAAACCTCGTCGATCCGCAGGGCGATATTCGCGGGGGACCGCTCGGCGCTGGCGCTCAGAATGATTCCCAGGTTCAAGCTCATGGTTTTCTCCTTCCGAAAGCAAGTGGCTTATAATACCCGTAGCTCGGCCGCCCGCGCAGGTCGGATTGAACGAGTGACCACGAACAATTCAGCTCGCCGGAATAGCGGGGCAGGCCGTTGGATCCCAAAGTTAATCGTGATGAACCGAGCCCAACCCCCAGCGGTTCGGACCGCCGTGCTCTCTGGCTACTCGGCCTGGGCGTCGCCAGCGGTCTCTGGATGGCCGCATACGGGATTGTCGCGCCTGGGAGTAGCGCCCCTACGGACATACCCCCGGACGCCGTGGCCACGGTGAATGGGGAAGTTCTTCGCCGGGATGCCTACGAACGTCTGCTGGCCGGCTTCGCCAGCGATTCGCGCAACCCCATCGACGAGAAAATTCGCCGCCATATTCTCGACCGCATGATCGAGGAGGAATTGCTCGTGCAACGGGCTTTGGGACTCGGCCTCGCCGAAGTGGATCGCCGAGTCCGCGCAAACCTGACCTCGAGTTTGATCGACTCCGTCGTGTCCGGCGCCGAAGAGCGTGAACCGAGTTCCGACGAGTTACGCGAATTTTACGCGGAAGAAGCCGCGTTCTTCGTGCGACCGGGCCGCTACCGGGTCGACCAAATTCTTTTCCGCATCCCCTACAACGAAGAGGGCGATCGGGCACTCGAACGCGCCCAAGTGGCCCGGAGAGCGCTCAATGCGGGCGAACCCTTCGACGAAGTCGCCAGCCGACTCGGGGACTCCCAGATCTCTCCGCTTCCCGACACTCTGCTGCCCGCGATGAAGCTGCGCGAATACTTGGGTCCAACGGCCTTGGGCGCCGTCCTCGAACTCGAGCCCGGGGAGATCAGCCCACCCGTGCGCTCGGGGATTGGCGTCCACCTGCTCCGTCTCATCGATGCGCGGCCGACGGTCTCGCCGCCCTTCGAAGAAATCGAAATTCAGATCCAGAGCGAATACGTGCGCCGGGCAGGAGACCGTGCCCTACGAACCTACCTCGACCAGCTTCGCGAAGAGAGCGACGTCGTCATCGCGCTTTCACCCGGCGAATGAGAATTGCCCGGGGGAGGCCGCGGTTCAGCCGTCCCGACGCAAGAGCAGGCACCCACCCAAGGGCCCGCCCCCGGCCGCGGCCACGGCCACCCGCGGATCTCCGGGCACCTGGCGCTGCTCGCCCTCACCCCAAAGTTGCAGGGCCGCTTCGTGCAGTAGCCCAAAGCCATGAAGACGACCGGCGGAAAGCTGGCCGCCTTGAGTGTTGAGCGGAATTTCGCCGTCCAGCGCAATGGCGCCACCGCCCTCGATAAAGGGTCCGGACTCACCCTTTCCGCAAAAACCCAAGGCTTCGAGCCACGCCATGGCGATGAAGCTGAATCCGTCGTAGAGCTCCGCCACATGGACGTCGGCCGGCGTCAAATCCGTTCGCTCCCAGAGCATTGCGGCCGCGTCGCGAAGGGCCATTGTGGTGAGATCGTCGAATTGGTCCCACGACGGTCGGCCGCGCAAAGCACTCCCCACAGCCTCCACGCACAGAGCGGGTTTGCGGCAATCCTTCGCGGCATCCACTGCGGAAACAATCATGGCGGTGCTGCCATCCACAGGGGCGTCGCAATCGTAGAGGCAAAAGGGTTCCGAGATCATTCGCGCAGACAAGTAATCGTCGAGCGCCATCGGCTCGCGATAGATCGCCTTGGGGTTGAGCCCCGCATTGCGCCGAGCAGTCAAGGCGATCTGGGCCATTTGCTCCCGGGTCGTACCGAACTCGTGAAAGTGGCGCCGCGCCATCATGGCGATCCAAACCGCCGCCGAGGCGGCCCCGTACGGGAGCGTCCACTGCATAAAGCCCCCGGCTCGAAAACGGCCCCCGCCCCCCGTACCAATCCCCGCTCGCGAGCCCGTTCCCTGGGCGGTGGACTCCCAGACGGTTCGGAAGCAAAGGACATGACGCGCCAGGCCTGTGGCCACGGCCATGCAGGCGTTGATCACCGAGCCGAGTTGACCGGGAAGTTCCAGCCCACCGCAGAACCAGTCGATGTTCAGGCGCAGCATATCCTGAACATCAGAAACTCCCGCGCCCGTGAATCCTGGCGCACCGGAAATCTCGCCCCCGGGATAGGTTGAAATACCGTCGATATCATCCCGGCCAAGCCCAGCATCCGCGATGGCATCCAGACACGCATCGGCAGTCAGCGCCAGCGGGTCGATGTTCAGACGCCGACCCACGGCAGACTGACCGATCCCTGTGATCGCTGCCTGGCGCTCGAGGTTCTTGCTTGCGTGCACGGCCAACTCGCTGCCCCTCAATCTCGATCCGGCTCAAAGAGAGGGATGAAAATCCCTTCGTCCCGTTCCTCGAAACAAACCCGAACCGGCATCCCGATTTTCACCTCGTCTGGCGCGCAGCCGACAAGGTTTGTCGTCAGCCGAAGACCTGCCTGCTCATGGATGTCCACGATGGCGACCCAATACGGAGGGTCGAAGCCCGGAACCCACGGATGGTGGTTGAGCGTATAGGTATGGAGCCGGGCCTTGCCGGAAACGGCTTCGGGGGCCAGGTCGCGCGAAAGACATTCGGGGCAAACCGGCGTGGGGGGGTGCACGTAGGTCTCGCACGCCTGGCAACGCAGAAAGCGCAGCTCACCTTCGGCGCCACCGTGCCAGAAATGCGCGTTGCCGGGGCCTACCTCCGGGAGCAGGCGAAAAGGTTTCTCGCTCATGGAATCCCTTCCTCTTGTCGATTCGGCCGCGGTTGATTGGTTGGGTTGACGTTATCATGGCCGGGTATCCTCGGTCGCCCCGAAGACGACGCCGAACGGTTTACCCCTTCGTCGGCGCCTGAATTTCCACCACGAAGGGGATGGAGTCCTTATACCCGCCGAACGGGCGAGAGAGGCGAGCCAGCCAGTAGCGGTCGACGAAGCATTGGCGAATCGCCTGGGCCTCCTCCAAATCATCCACCCGCCGTGCGGAGCCGTTGAGGTCCTCGCCGCCAATACAGAGTGAGACCTCGCGATGCTCGGCCACATTTTTGCACCAGTGCGGGTGCGAAGCGCTTCCCGTCAGATAAATCGTGCCCGGACCCAGGGCGAACCAGATTGTCACCTCCCGGGGCTCCCCGCTTCGACGCCCCCGAGTGGTGAGTCGGCAATTCCAGTAGCGCTCGAAGCGAGAAAGGTCGCGATCCATTTGAACCCGAGCCTAGCGCCCCTCGGGCCCAACATCCCGATGTACTTTCAATCCGTTAGCCTATCCGAACCCCAGCGGCGGCTGAACACGAGCCGCTCGCAAACTCAGCCGAAAGGCGAAGGAGCCCCATGACACTCGACGGACGCGTCGCCCTCGTGACCGGAGCCAGTCGCGGAATTGGGCGCGCCGTTGCCCTTGCGTTGGCTGAAGACGGCGCCGATATCGCGGTGCACTACAGCCGAGACGAAGCCGCCGCCGATGAAAGTGCTGAGGCCGTGTGCGCCCTGGGTCGCCGAGCGCTTCCCGTTGCCGCCAGCCTGGAGGACGCGGACAGCCTCGCCGCCATGGTCGAACGTGTTCAAAAGGAGCTTGGCCCTGTCGGTATCTTGATCAATAACGCCGGGGTCGCGAGCCGAGGCCGTAGCGTGCTGAAAACCGAGGCCAAAGAACTCGAGCAACTCGTACGAATTCATGCCCTCGGCCCGCATGAATTGTGCAAGCGGGTACTGCCTGCAATGCGCGAACAACCCCGGGGCGATATCGTCATGGTTTCCAGCATGGCGACGAAATACAACGCTGCTGGCGGAGCGCCCTACAACATGGGGAAGGCCGCCATGGAGGCTCTGGCGTTCACGCTCTCCGCGGAGGAGCGACGACACGGAATTCGCGTCAACGTGGTTGCCCCTGGCCTGGTGGAGACCGAAATGGGCCGACGTCTGGTGAAGGCCACTTCGGGCATAGACGATCTCCGACAACTCGACGAACAGATGCCCTTCGGCCGGGTTTGCCAACCTGAAGATATCGCCAATACGATTCGCCACATCGTCTCTGACCGAAGCGCATACACGACCGGGCAGCGAATCGGTATCGATGGCGGGGGTCAGTAGAACATCCATGTGGAACGCGATTCGTTCCTTCTTCACGCCGCCAATGACCGCCGATCCGGCCGAAGTCACGGCCAAGTTGCACTGGATGGTTCGGCTCCGCTGGCTTGCCATCACGGCTCAAATCATTTCGATTTTCCCAGCTCTGTATTTCGAGATGATAGACCCGGAGCTGTTGCCGGCCTTTGCGGGCGCGATCGGGCTGCTGACCGCTTGGAATATGCTGACTTGGCTCGCCCTTCAGCGCGATTGGGTTCTGCCTTCGCCTCAGATTTTCATTCAGCTTTGTGCCGACATCGCAGTCTTATCGATCCTTTTGGCCCTCACGGGCGGCGCATGGAACCCCACAGTGCCCATTCTTTTCGTGCATTCGATTTTGGGCGCGATGCTGCTTCAAGGTCGACGGAGCCTTGCTTTCTTCTTTATCCTGCTCGTCAGCGTGATCGCGATGCAATTTACGGCGCAGATTCCGCCCGCTCTGGAGAACTCTCTGCTGCCGCGAACTATTCTTTTCCCCGCGCAATTTCTTGTGGCCTTGGTGTTTTGGATTCTGACGGCTTGGCTATCACGTACCCTCGGCGCTCTCCAAGCGGACCTTTCTGCTGCCCGCGAACGCAAAACACGCATCGATCGCCTGCGCGCTGTGGGCGCGCTCGCGGCAGGCCTTTCCCATGAGTTCGCAACCCCCTTGAACACAGCGCAACTCAGGCTCAACCGACTCTCCCGTTCGATGAATTTGTCCGAAAACTCAGATCTCATCACCGCCCGTGAGGAACTGAACCGCTGCGGCGAGGTCCTCCACCACATGGCGGGCTCCCAACTCGATCCGGAAAGGTTGAGCCTCGAGATCGCCGACCTCGATCGTCTCGTCGACCAGGTCTGCCGGGGAATCGCGAACGATCATGATGAGGGCGTAACCATCCGCTACCGCCCGGTTGGACGTGGGCCCTACCGAGCCTTGATTCCCTCGGTGGCCTTCTCCCAGGGGCTCATTAACTTGATCGACAATGCGATCCAATCGGGCAACGAAGATTCCGCGGCGGGTGTCACGGTGGATGTCACAGTTGAGGCGGGGCCTGATCGCGTAGAGATTTCGGTATCCGACCGCGGAGTCGGCTGGCCGGCCATCGTGCGAAGTCACCTGGGCGAGCCCTTTGTCACCACCAAACCCGGCGGTGTGGGTCTCGGCCTCTACTATGTTCACAGCCTCTCTGAGGCCATCGGGGCGCAGCTTTTCCTCGAAGATCGTCCCGAGGGCGGCGCCACCGCCCGCATTTCAATACCCAGAGCGGGGAGGGTCGAATCTGCTCCGGGAGAAGCGTAATCTTTCCAGGCGAACGCGAACGAGCGAGGACCGGAACCCTTGACTCATGAAGAATCCAAGGCCAACCCCATGGAACACGAAGCGAAAAGTCTGCTGATCGTCGAAGACGACCAGCGCTTCGCCGACACACTGACTGCGGAGTTTCGCGATCGTGGCTATCGCGTCGAGTGGCTCGACAGTCTGAAATCCGTTCGAAGTCACGGATCCCTTGATTTTCGTTACGCGGTGGTCGACCTGCGGATCCGCCAAGACAGTGGTCTCGATGTGATCGCGACCATCAAGGAGCGCTCGCCCGAGACCGTGGTCATCGTGCTTACGGGCTACGGGAGCATCGCCACCGCGGTCAAGGCCACCAAGCTCGGGGCCACCGCTTACCTGACCAAACCCGTCGATGCCGACGAAATCGAGCGCGCATTAATGGGAGATGACACCGATGAAGACATTCCCATTCCCGACGAATTTCAGAGTCTGTATCGACACGAGCGGGAATACATCGAATTTGTCCTCGCGGAATGCGAAGGGAATATCAGCCAGGCGGCAAGACGCCTCGGGCTGCATCGACAGAGCCTTCAACGGAAGCTCCGCAAGTACACCCCGAACTAGAAGCTGACCGGGCAACGCGCCGGATTCATCCGCAGAATTTTCTGTCGGACACCGAGGAGATCAACATCATGCAACGCTTCGCCGACCGGGTCGCAATCGTAACCGGGGCCGCCGGTGGCATCGGCAAGGCTACTGCCCTGAGAATCGCTTCCGAGGGCGGAAAAGTCGTCTGTACCGATGTCCAGGCCGAAGCCGTCGAAGCGACCGCCAAGGAAATCTGTAGCGCCGGCGGCGAGGCGATTGGGCTCGTTTGCGATGTGAGTGATCCCGCGGCGATTGCGGGCGCCATGGACTCCACCCTGAGCGAATACGGAAAGCTCGATTCTCTCTGCAACATTGCCGGCATCTTGCATTTCGATAACACCCTCGACCTCGGCCTCGACAAATGGAACTTGATTCTCAAGGTCAACCTGACGGGAACCTTCCTGATGTGTCAGGCGGCGCTTCCCCATTTGCTCGACGGCGGCGGCAGCATCGTCAACATGGCTTCGACTGCCGCGCTTGCGGGCCATCCGTGGACCGCCGCCTACTCGGCCTCCAAAGGGGGCGTGCTGGCCCTCACCTCCACTCTGGCCGTCGAGTACGGGAAGCAGGGCGTGCGCGCCAATGCGGTCTGCCCCGGTTCGGTCAAAACCGCCATGCACGACCAATTTGTTTTGCCCGAGGGAGCGGACATCAAACTCCTCCAGCGCATCATGCCTCTGGACACTTTCCGGGGGCCAGAAACGGCCGCGGCGCTGGTCGCTTTCCTCGCCTCCGAGGACGCCGCTCATATCAACGGCGAAAAGGTTCGCGTCGATGGCGGCACCCTCGCCTGATTCCTTCATCACCATGAATCGGAGTATCGAACCCCTTCGCTGATTTCCTCGCTGCCGCT
>DUCH01000017.1 GCA_012959865.1 Myxococcales bacterium
AATGGCAGGGAAGTGGAAGACAATTCGTTGTCGAACGCCATCAGAAAAGCCTAGAGCGGCCCCAGGGCTGTCTAGGGCAGAACCGCAGTGCGGGCGAGACTGCGGCGTCGCGTCGAATTTCGTGCAGCGCGAGCCTTTCCGGCCACCGTCCTCGGGCCGGTCGAGCTGCGAGCGCCCCCTTGGTTCGTCTTGAGCTGGCGCAGGCTCGCCATTAAAACAGGCTCTGTTGCTCGGGTTCCGCAGCACCCTGAATCGCGTCCGTATGCAACCGGACGGCATAGGCTCGCGACTCCCCCCCCACCCCCGGAGAGCAGCGGGATCGCGGTAAGGTCAGCGGGCCGCCGGTCGCCTCCGAGCAGCGATACCCGTAGAGGGGCGCGGGTGCCGCGTACTCAGACAGAAGAGTTAGGAGCGATTGCGCCGCCGGCCCTTCGCCGCGAGGCCGGTTAGACCGAGGCCGAGGAGGAGGGCGGTGGAGGGTTCGGGGACTGCTTGAAAACCAGCCACCCGAATGAGATCGGCCTCCACGACCCCAGTAATCTGTATTGCCGTGATGCTGTCACCAGCCGCAATCCCGAAGAGAGCGAGATCCAGGGGCATTACGTTCAGGTCCACTTGGTAATACGCTTGACTAGGACCGCCACCGCAAAAGCAAAAATAGGTTTTCGTTACACCGGTCGAAATTCCACTGCTATCAGGAACCCATTGCGAAGGGCTGAATGCTACTCCGTCTGTTGAGACCGCAATATCGTAGCCCTCGAAGAACTGCATGCTGAAATTCGCGTCCACAATCGCAAAGTCGTTTCCGACTCCATTTGAAATCGGATTCGAATAGAAGATCGTGAAGGCTTGGGGCGGGAGCGGAAGCGGGTAAAACGTCGAATCACCGTTTAGATTGGCGAGTCCGGTATCGAAATTGGCTCCCGTCAGGTAGCCCGGATTACCTGGGTCGACGTTGGTCGTGTTGAGCCAACCTCCCGCGCTCAATGCGCCTCCGTCGGACTCGACCAGGACGTCGCCAAATAAATTCGAATCGAAGTTGAACGGGCCCAGAGGAATCGTTGCCGCGTTGGCTGCATCGATCGCTCCGCCCGCCATCAGAACTAGTACCCCAGCCAGAACAAACTTCCGCAAAACAATTCCCTTCCCGAGGTGAGTGAGTGAGCCCCCATCCTCTCATCGAGGCTTGGCGCTAAGACAGTCGCTCGAAAAGGGGAATAGGGATCACCGCCTGGCACGGAAGTGGCAGATAATTCGTTGTCGAACGCCATCAGAAAAGCCTAGAGCGGCCTAGCGGGGGCTAGGCATAGTCCCGCACGCGGATGCGCGGGCGAGCTTCACTCGCCCGCGAACCGCGCCGGGGTCACACCCTATTTTCAAGGGGTTACGGTATCGTGAGATAGATCCAGAGCCGAACTTACCCCCAGTTTTCCCCCGTAGGTACACAGACAAGAGCCGGATGACCGGAAGGAAGTCAGTTGATGAAAACGTTTGCAAAGTGGGTC
>DUCH01000018.1 GCA_012959865.1 Myxococcales bacterium
GAGTTCAGCTTCGTGGCCGACGCCTTCCTATACAAGATGGTTCGCAATCTCGTTCGGGCGATCGTGAAGGTGGGGGAGGGCCGAAGCGACAAGGCAAAGCTTGTGTCGATCCTCGCTGCCAAAGATCGCAGCGCCGCCCCAGGCACAGCGCCGGCTTCTGGACTCTGTCTGAAGTCGGTTCACTATTAATCCCAATCCCGATCATGAACAGCCCATTACAAGAAAGCTTATGATGGAATTCGAACATCTCAGGCACAAGACTGGGGATCCTCTCGACGCGCCCCGCGAACTGGTCGTCGCCTGTGTCCCGATGCGTAGCAATGTAAACATCTCGGCGATCGCCCGGACGGCGAGTGCGTGCGCGGTGAAGCGACTCATACTCTGCGGAAATGCAAAGTTGATCAGCAAGATCGCGCGCGATGGTGCCGAAGCCCTAGAGGTCGATATACGCCGCACGCTACCGCCGGTTTTGCGCGCCTATCGCGAGCAGGGCTATCGCCTCGTCGGACTCGAACAGACCACACACTCGCAGAACCTTCATCATTACACCTTCAAGGAACGAACGGTGATTGTGATCGGCAATGAGCGGCTCGGGCTTCAGGCCGATGTCCTGGCTGAGCTCGATGACGTGGTAGAAATCCCGGTCTGGGGCATGCCGCATAGCTATAACGCGGCCTCGGCAACTGCGATGGCGCTCTACGAGTATTGCCGTCAGTTTCCTTTGGGGGGGTAGGGCATTCAAGCTGGTTTCTGGCACAACGTCCGGGTCTGGGCCTAGCAGTCCAATCCCCTGTTTGACACATCGCTGAGCTATCGGTCCTGATTCTGAATACACAGCTTGAAGCTCCTCTCATGCTAAACGCCGAGAGCTGTACACCGACGTATCCATTGATCTGGCAATCTGGTTGCACGCGGAAGTCTCGACTTGATCCCGTAGTGTGCCAAAAGTCAGCCCATCGAAAACATGCACAACTTTAATTGCTTAGGCGAATGCCAACTCTGCACAATCGGCTAATCGATGAGCAGCAAGGTGTCTTCGATATGGATTCAGCTGTTGCGCGCCATGAAAGGCTGGGCGGTTTTTTTCGTGTCTAGAGCTTGGACTCGGTTGGTGACCTCGGATCGGAGTGAGCGAAGGGCGCTTAGGAACGCACTAGCGCGGCGATCGCTGCGGAGAGGATCCGCCTTGCTGTAACGACCGAGTGTCGCTCGTGTCGTCGGAGCTCGTCCCAGTAGCTGAAGGAAAGCAGAGCCCGTAGTCCAGCGACTCGGTCGCGGCGTTCTGCTTCGGACAACTCGGAGAGTTCTTGCGCGAACACTCGGCGCACCTGCCGCCGGATCTCCTACCGATGCGATCGATTGCCCGTGCTGGATGCCCGCCTTTCAAGGTCGATCCGGCGCGAGGAAAACCTTGAGGCCTGGGACTGATCGAGGTGCGGGATTCCTCGTCCTCGCTCGGCTCCGCACGGCGAAGTGCTCTTCGCTGAATCGACTCTTCCTCATGACTTCCTCCTTGCGAAAAACCCCAGGCACGTCACCTGCGCAAAACATCACTTCTTCGATTGTGCTAACGGGTTATCCCTATGACAACCTCGCTCAAATCCTCTGCAGAATACGCCAGTGCCCGAACCCTTCTTGCGTTCGGAACAGGGGCCGTCGCTGTAGGTACGAAAAATGTGGTTTTCTCCTCTTGGCTGATGCTCTACTATAATCAAGTTCTCGGCCTGAAGCCTTACTTGGCAGGCCTTGCCCTCGCACTTGCTTTGATCGTGGACGCGGTCAGCGATCCCTTGGTGGGCGCCTGGTCCGACCGGACCCGGACACGATGGGGCAGACGCCATCCCTTTATCTATGCGAGCCTGCTTCCCTTTAGCGGCTTCACGTATTTGATTCTCCAGCCCATGCCGGACGCGTCCCAGTCCGAGCTCTTCGTTCGACTTCTCTTCTTGGCCATCGGGGTGCGCCTCTCCATGACCTTCTATGAGGTTCCGCGCTCCGCACTCGGCCCCGAGCTCACCAAAGACTATGACCAGCGCACACTGATGGTCGGAATTTCCACGGCGTGCGGATTTGTGGGGGGAGCGGGTATTGCAGCGATTGCGCTGGGGGGACTCTTTCCCGAATCAGCCGAATATGCGGGGTCTCGCGCGTTCCTGAACCCTTCTGGGTACACTTCCCTCGCCTTGATCGCAGGCGTCGCAATCCTGGTCTCCGGACTCCTTTCAACTGTCGGGCTTCACAGTCGAATACCCTACCTCCATGTCCCAGAGCAAAGCGAGAGGCCAACCTTCAGACAATTAATGAAGGAAATCCTAGAAACGCTTTCCAATCGGTCATGGTTAGTGGTCTTTCTCGCAGGGCTTGTTTTTGCTCTTTTCATCGGACTTCAATCGGGGACCGAGAACTACTACAACATCTATTTTTGGGAATGGGTCCCCGAAGACATTCGGACCTTTCCTATCGTGCAGGGCGCCGTAGCAATCACCTGCGGCTTTGTGACCAGCATATTCGCCCGGGGTCGCGACAAGAAGAAAATGGCCGTGCGGCTTTTCGCGACCAGCGTTGTTCTCGGACCTCTTCCGGTCGGGCTTCGGCTACTCGATGCCTCAACTGCGATATCGACCTTTCCCGCCAATGGAACCGAACTTCTATGGTGGTCCCTTCTTATCCACAGCTGCGTCATGATCACCCTCAGCGTTAGCGGATTCATCCTTCTCGGTTCGATGGTGGCAGACATCGTCGAGGAAAGTCAAAGTCAGACCGGACGCAGGAGCGAGGGACTTCTCAACGCCGGCCCCCACCTCGCCCAGAAGACCATGAGTGCCGGGGGCGTACTCATCACGGGCCTGGTGCTTTCTGCATTTGGTTTTGACGTGCCCAATCCCACAGTTGAATCCATGTACGAACCCATGCGAAAGATGGCCACCACACATCTTGTATTGGGGATGACTCTGCCCGTAATTTGCACCTACTTGATCTCCAAGTACACCATTACCCGGGGCGACCACATTAAACGCGTGGTAGAGCTCGGCTACTCCGAAGAAAACTAAATGGTGTAACCACTCTGGTGCGTTACCTGGTTTTCAGAAGAGCGCCAAAGGTGCTGGCGAGCCCAAGGAAGCGGTACCAGCCGTTGTATTCGTAAAGCCATGCTTCCGTTGCTCCGCGAGCCTCTCGAACCGACTCGAAGAGCCAACGATTCAAATATCCGTCACGGAGGACACCGTTGCATGATTCGTTATGTCCGTTCTGCCACGGACTGCCGGGATCGATGAAACAGCCGTTGATGTGTCTATCTTTGATCTACTCCTGCACATTCTTCGCCCGGAAGGGCCGAGTAGCCCCGTAGAGGCTTAGCTGTCAGAACGCCTAGCATCGGTGGTGCGGATAACGCAGCTTATTTTTCCTATCCTCACTGCTTCGGGAAGTTAAAGAATGGGAAGAACGGTAAGAATCCGTTTTCGGCCATGTTGAAGAAGCCTAACTGGAAGCTCTTGATCTCCCTCGTGATGTTGATGAAGCCGATCTGGGCAGTCGAGCTATTCGATATATTGAGGCCGCCGACGTCGGCGAGGGTGTTGCCTTGCGCGATCGTCACGAAGCCGAGATTGAAGGCGCCCCCTGCATCATTGAGGAGATTGATGAAGCCCGCGTTCATCCCACGGTCACTCCCGGTGTGATAGTTGATGAGGCTGAAGTTGGCGCCGCCGTTCGTACTTGCGGTCACGCGGCTCACGCCCATGATCAGAGCGAGGCCCGAGCGATCGCGAGTTTCACTGATTGAAAACAAACCGAGGTCGAGACCGCTCATACGTTCGTTCTTGCCCCAGAGGAAGGACAAGCGCATGCCGTCGACTGTTTCGACGTCGGGGACGTTCATATTGGGCGCCGCGAATTGAAAGCCGGTATCGGCCTGGGCGAGGGTGGGAATCAGCAGTGCGCAAAGAACGATAATTGCTCGCTTCAAGGGAATCTCCTGGAATTTAGGCGGATCGGATGATCCGGCTGGGCTGTTTGGATTGGGGTCGATCCTAGCCCATCAGGTCGGCTTCGTGGCAAGCGACACGCTTTGCATCGAGGGGGGAGGTCGCGGATTTTGTGAGGATCGTTAGTTTCGCTGCGTGGATGACTCGCCGTGCGAGAATCTGACGTCAGCGAGCTTGTATGCTGCGACCACTCAATGCAGGGAAATAGATTATACGTCGTCAAAACTTCTTGGACAATGACGGCTCTTCGCTAAGAGACAGTTTTTGGTTTCTGACTAGGCCGCTTTCTGGGCCAGGTACTCCTTCTTCCTCCGTTCCATCGTTCTTCGCTTGATCTTCGATCGTTCGCTCAACACCGTATACTGTCGACCGAAGTAGCAATCGGCTGGCGTCACGTTGTTAAGCGATTCGTGGTACCGCTCGTTGTTGTAATAGGGGAGCAAGCGAAGCTTGCGAGTAAAGTCCCTGAGAGCCGCTTCCAGCTCCCATGGGAAGTAGTAATGCTGAAGCTTGACCACGTTCTTCATCGTCCGGTGGTAGCGCTTGATCTTGCCCTGGGTCTGCGGGTGGTACGGAGCGCCTCGGGTGTGGCCCATGCCCCGCTCGCCGAGATATTCCCGGAGCTCGCCTGACAGATAGGCCGGGCCGTTGTCACTGAGAAGCCGCGGGCGATGCTTCACCTTGACTTGATCGACTCCCGTGATCGCGATGGCTTCGTCGAGTGTTTCGGTGACATCCGTGGCTCCCATCGTCGGGCTCAGCTTCCAGGCGATGATGTAGCGAGAGAAGTCGTCAAGAACCGTGGACAAGTAGTACCAGCCCCAGTTGATTATCCGGAAGTACGTGAAGTCGGTTTGCCACATCTCATGGACTCGTGTCGTTGGATCTTTGAACGCGTCCGATGCCGACATCAAGATGTAGGCTGGGCTGGTGATGAGATCGGCAGCCTTCAAGATCCGGTAGACGCTCGATTCGGACACGAAGTACCGCTTCTCGTCCATGTAGCGGCAGGCCAGCTCTCGTGGGGAGAGATCAGTACGCTCGAGTGCTAGGTCAAGCACCTGCTTTTGAATCTTCTCCGGGATCGCATTCCAACGGGGTCGTCTCACGGGCTTCTTGTCGTTGAGCCCGTCGAAGCCTTCGTCGACATAGCGCTGATACCAGCCGTAGAACGTGCTTCGTGGGATGTTCATCTGTCTCAACGTGACCCGCACCGGCAGATCCGTCCCTTCGACCAGGCGGATGATCTCCATCTTCTCTGAAGCCGTGCGTCTCAAGAAGCATCCTCCTCGCCATGACCTGTCAGACTTTTTTTGAGCACACGGTTCTTGAGCGTGATCTCGGCGACGACTTCCTTGAGTTCCCGGTTCTCGCTTCGCAGGTCTTTGACTTCGTCAGTGGTGGCTTCTCGGACTGTGTCGCCAGCCAACTGTTTCTTGCCGGCCTCGAGAAAGTCTTTGCTCCATCGATAGTAGAGGTTCGACGCGATGCCTTCTCTTCGACACAGATCGGAGACGCTCTGCTCACCTCTCAGCCCCTCGAGAACAATGCGGATCTTCTCCTCCGGAGAGAACTTCCTTCGGGTTCGGCGGCGGATGTCACGTACTGCTGCTTCGGCGGACTGCTTGCTTTGCTTGGTCATGAGACACTCCTTGGGGTCCTTCGGACCCCATCAGATGTCTCTTAGCTTAGGGCCTCTGTATGTCCGAGTTCTGCTGACGGGATACACTCCGGTCGAAGCCACCATCGCGCTCTCCATTCTGTTTCTGGCCAGCGACCTCCGATCTCGATTATGGCAGCAGAATCCAAATATCTCCCTCCGTTCAACCCGGGGCGGGCCAGAGTCTTCGCAAAATCCGGGGCGATTCAGTGATCGATCGCCCGGGTTCTCCGGATTCCGGTCGCTGGCGTAGTCGCGCCCGGCACGATCTGGGGGAAGGGTGGTTATCCGAGTGGGAGTGTTATCCAGTGTAGTCTCAGGGTTTTTATGGATTTCACCGCTCTGATGGCGATTCGGGGTGGACTCGGACTCGGACTTGGCCGCCGATTCGTTAGACTGCGGCGCTTGGAAAACTTCTCGCTAAATCGGTCGTCGGACCTGCTTCGGGCGCAAGATCGTCGTCGCGTAGGAGTGCTGACCACAGTCACCTTTCTGTTCATCGGGATGGGGCCTTTTTTTGCCCTGCGGTACTACCAGATGGGAATTCCCAGCCTCTCCTACTCGGTGTTAGTTACCATGATTGTAGGCGCGGCGGTGGTTGTCTGGGTGCGAAAGGGGGCGGATGCATCGACCGGTGGGGTGGTCGTTACCGCGGCTCTGCTCATCCTTCTCGTCTACAGCAATTGGTGCTCCGGCGGAATCGGGGATCCCAACTTCGGATGGCTCTATGTGATCCCGGTGCTTGCTGCATTGCTGGTGAGTGCCAGGGTGGGCTGGGTATTTACGGGCATCGTGTTCATTCTGGCCCTGCTGTTCTGGTTTGCCCCGGTGTACGGCATCGAAATTCCCGACTATGTCCCCGATGAACTGCAGCGGGAGCAGAGTCTTGCCAATCGCCTGTCCGCAATCATCGCGATGGGTGTGATGCTCGCGGCGTTGGCGGGACAACAGAAACATGCTCGGGGCTTGCTGGAGAGGGTTAATAACGAACTGATCTATGAAATGAATCAGCGCACCGAGATACAGGCGCGAATGGTTCGGAGTGAGCGAGCGGCCTCCATGGGTAGTCTGGCGGCGGGGATGGCGCACGAAATCAATAATCCACTGACCTACGTGCTAGGCAATCTTGAACTGCTACAGGGATACCTGTCGGCCGAGCAGCAGGAGAGTACGACCTCGAATCGCGAGGAATCCCAGTTGATGATCTCCGAAGCCATTGAGGGGGCCTACCGGGTGGCGAGCCTGGTCCGAGACCTGAAGACCTTCTCCCATACCAGCGAGCAGGAGACCGCCCGGGTTGATCTGGCCCGGACCATTGATCGAGCCGCCAAAATGACCAGCAACGAGATTCGCCACCGCGCCGAACTCGAGATCGACTGCCCTGCGGATGTGTGGGTTCTCGGCAACCAGGGCCGGATCCTCCAGGTCATGATCAATCTGCTGACGAATGCGGCCCATGCCATCGAGCCGGGGGCCAGCGAAACGAATGCGATCCGGATTTCCGTGAGCGAGCGAGAGGGGCGCATCCTACTCGAAGTCTCGGATACGGGAGCGGGCATCGACCCTGACCTGATTGACCGAATTTTCGAACCCTTTGTCACGAGCAAGGCCGTGGGCTTCGGCATGGGGATGGGGCTCTCCATTACGCGGAACGTTCTCCAGGCGATGGGGGGAACCATTGAGATCAAATATTCGTCGCCGCAGGGGACCGCGTTTGTCGTGACTCTCGAGCGCATCGACGAAGACACCTTAAACTCCGAGCTGGAGAAGCCGAGCTCGGGGAGTCGCGTTGCAAGGAAGAGCCGCTTGAGCGTTCTGATCATCGACGACGAAGAGTTGGTCCTTCGCTCCCTGGCCGCATCGCTGGCACACCATGATGTGGTAGTCGAGAGCGACGGCAGGAAGGCTATAGGAAGAGTCGTCGACGGCTATTTTGATATCGTGATCTGCGATCTGATGATGCCGCAAGTGACAGGCATGGATATTTATGCGGAACTGCTCAGGCGGCGCCCGGATGCGGCGCATAAGATGCTCTTCATGACCGGAGGCGTTTTCGTCAAAGAGGCGGAAGATTTCCTTTCCTCTCTCAGCGGACGCTGGGTCGAGAAGCCGATCAATTTCGGTCAACTTGAGGAGAAGATCTGGAACCTGATAGAGGCAATCCCACAAGGAGCGTAGAAACATGTCATTGTCCTTGGTCAAGACTAATGGCTCAGACTCCTGTTTAGCCGGCCGGCCGGCGGTCTCGGTGGCGAGAAGGCGAAAAAAACCCGCGCGAAGCCTCTGCTGTGCACCGTGGTCGTCTCGTTCGCCCTTGTTTCTCCTATCCGCTGACTTTTCATGAATGGGTTCGGAATCCAAGGATTTGTTCTCTTTTAGAACTACGGCCCGCGTGCGTTTCCAATGCCGCAATAGAATAAACAGTTGATTTATTCATGAGTTCTGAAATCTTTCGCTGTATCCGTAGTAGCGCCTCCGGTCCCAGGAATCTGGAGCTTCCTCGACGCTACCCAAACACGGAATCGATAATACGCTCCGCCCTCCGCCCTCCGCCCTCCGCCCTCCGGCCCTGGCTATTGGGGAAGCGCGGTCGCTGACCCTCTTCTGCTGGAAAGCGCTAGATGGAGTAGCGAGAAAATTCCGGCCACGGTGTACCCGGAATTGAGATGGCTCTCGAGAGACCCGCATCGCGGTGAACGACCCCTCGGTCGAAATTGCTTGAGCGGATCAGGTGCCTAATTGCCATGCGAGATGGCCAGCGAACCAGAACAAATTGCGACCAGTGCTGGCCCAGAGGATGATCTGAATCTCCAAGCAGAACAGTCATGGGTGTAGCTACCCAATAGAAATTTCCTCCGCGCCGGTACACTTCGATCGCAGTATTTCTGGCATAGCGCGCGTACGCTTTCTTGCCCGGCTGACTTATCTCACCAGACGCAGATACTGTTCTCTCGTAAGAAGCAGTTTCCCTGATCCCGATGAGGTTGACCATGGTGAAGGGTTGCCATTGATCATGGTCATAAAATACGGAGAGCTGCGCAGCGTCCGAGGAAATTCCCATGCT
>DUCH01000019.1:0-582 GCA_012959865.1 Myxococcales bacterium
CGTGTGAAGCTTCCGAAGGCCTGGGGACGAAATCCCGCCAGTGAAAGGGCCGCCAAGGTTCGCGATGCCAGGTCGGGGACGCGAGACAGTTCCAGCTGGTTCTTCTCCTGGAGCGCAGTAGAGGAGACGAAGACGTGGAGGGAGCGGAAGTCCTCCAGCAGTCCCTCGCGCTTTGCGCGAAGCAGTCTTTTGTGGATTGCATCGTTCGTCTGGAGGGCTTCTTCATCATCGCTACCCAGGGCCACGATGAATCGGCCAGCGTCCATTTGGGATACCAGGTTTCGAACTCGCTCATCTTCTTGCGAGCGAATCGGGTCTACGGGAGCGCTCAGGGAGAAGATGTCGTCCTCCCATACCAATCGTGGTAGACCGACGAGGCAAACGAGGGCTGCGACTGCGACGGGGACGAGGAGCAATGCCCGGCGCCGTCCCATGCCGTCAAGGATTGACGCCAGCCCGCGCGCCGCACGTCGTTGGATTTCAGGAGCGGGGCGTTGGGGCGGCATCAGGGCAGGAAGAAGTAACCGCGTCGTGGCTAGAGCCCCGACGATACCCAGCGCTGAGAAGACCCCTATTTCGCGC
>DUCH01000019.1:635-8684 GCA_012959865.1 Myxococcales bacterium
CCCATGCAAGCCCCGCAAAGCCTGCCAGGGTCGTGGCTCCGCCCATGGCAATCGCTCCCCAAGCTCGCCGAATCGGGCTAGGGCCACCTGGCACTTGGGGTACGAGAGTGTAATAGCAGGCATAGTGAATCGGATAGTCGAGGCATACGCCGAGCAGGGTGGCACCGAAGACGAGGGTCATCAGGTGCAGCTCGCCGAATAGAATCAGGCTTCCGGTTGCAGCGGTCAGGAGTCCGCCGACCAGGGGGAGAACGGCGATCCCCAGCAATGCCGGGGAACGAAAGAGCACGATGAATAAGAGTATGATTCCCAGTACCGAGAAAAGCGTGATGCGGGCTGCATCGCGGGTTGCCGATTGCTCGGAGGCCACCGAGAAACCGTGTACCCCGGCACGCTCAAGCACGAGCCCCCCGTCGTACTCGTCATTGAGAGCTGAAAAGCTCTCGAGCAGATAGGCATCTAGGGGCGCTTGGTGCGAAGAGGCGAAGGGAGAGTGATGGGTAGTGAGGAAGAGCACCGCCTTCTTCGACTCGATGGCAGCGAACTGGCCGCTGACTACATCCAGAGTGCCCATCTGAGCCAGGCGAAATCGATTCAGTAGATCGCCAAAGAAGAACAGCGGGTCGGCGGGGGCTAGATCCTTGAAGAGCGCACCTTCGGGCAGGTTCAGGATTTCACGCAGACGTAGGGCGGCACTTCGAAGTCCAGCATCGTCGAACTTCGACGGGAACTCCAGCTCCGGATCGTCGGAGATGGAGGCAAAGCGGCGATCGAAATAGAGTGTGCGGACCGCATCCGCCAGATCCGGATTGGGGCCGGATGAAATCCGCTCCACCTCGGGGTGAGAGCGAAGCACTTCCTGCCACGTTGCGGCTGCGGCCAGGCTGATCGTCAGATCGTCGCTGGATATCACCAGGACCATGCCCCGGGTAAGGCCAGAATCGGCCAGGCTGCGGGAGAGACCTGCCAGTTCACGGTCTCCCTCATTCGAGAGGAAGTGCACCAGTCCGCTGGTGAGTTCCATTCGCATGGCCAGAAAGAGCGCCATGGCAGCAAAGATACCGCTGAACACGGCGACCACACCTCGCCGAGGTGGGTTCACGATGTCGGCAGCGCAAAGAGTGAGTCGAGCTCTTCGGCCCTGAATAGACGCTGGCTATTCACGTCGGAAAATTGCGTGATGCTCAGATCGCCATTCACCTCCTGCACGCGAAGCTCGCCCAGGCGGTTTCCGCTGCCCCGCAGTTCGATGACTTTCAGCACTTTTTCAAGGGCCGGGTCCAGCGGTTTCAGGGAGAGTGCCCAGGCCCCTTGATCCGCCGGATCGAAGGCGAGCATTTCGACCCGGTAGAGAATCCGCAGGGCAGGCAGGTCGCCTGCCAGCACCAGACGGAGGCTGTCGACGAAGACCCGAACGGCTGGATTGGTTTCGAGGTCGATATTCATCTTGCTCCGCCCGCTAACAATTGAGAGTCGTCCCTCGCGAATCAGTACGCTGGACGAAATCGGAGACTCGACATGCCGCACGAGCAGACCCGGTGGTGAGAAGTACAGCGTGCCCTCGCTCTTTAGCGGTGCCATGAGCAGGGCAAGGTGCTTCTCTTCGCGAAAGTGGGCACTCAGTCCGGGCATCGCCGCAAAGCGAGCGGCCAGCACTTCGAGGGGCTCCGCCGTCGCGTCAGCGCGGGCGATGTTTTGAGTGCCTGAGACACAGAGGACCGTAAAGGCTCCGGTTCCCGCAATCAGTGCAGCGACGATCGTACTTCCGATCGTCGCCGGGATCGCCGTCGAAACAAGGCTGGTTACCAGAACGATGGCCGCACGCACGCGCCGAAAGGTCTGGCCTTTGGCCTTTTGCGCAATCGTTGGCCCACTTTGAGTCTGCTTCAATTGGGGCATCTCGAATTGCCGCTGCGCTCTGTTGATGGAAGGGGAGCACGTCGTTCACGCGCGTCAAACGGGCTAATATTGTGGCTCGCATAACCGCTGGATGCAAACATTGCCGGGATGCAAGCTGTACTTTGGTTCCGCTCATTTTCGGCCTGAGCTCAATAGCGGGCTCGGGAGTTGAGAGATGAGACTCAAGAGTTCCGAGTCGGGACTTGACGGGAGAAGCAGGCTTCGTGGCAAATCAAGCTGGAATACTAGACAAAGGCTTTCGCCGAATCCTCGACCGCATCGAATTGATTCTGCGAGCGGCGGGATCCGGCTTCCTGTTTGCGGTCTTTGGGACCGGCTCGGTCGTGCTCGCCCACGGCGTCCTTCGGATCGTCGATCGGGGCTATCCGCAATCCGAGCGCGAGCTGCGAGCCCAGGCTCGAATTCAGACTTGGTTCTCTTGGTATGTCCGCCTGGGTGTCTGGATTGGAATTCTGGGAATCGAGTCCTCGGGCATGGAAGGCTTGAATGACGAGCCGACTCTGATCGTGGCCAACCATCCGACGCTATTGGACGTGGTCTTCCTGCTTTCCTTTGTCCCCCAGGGGGATTGCGTGGTCAAGAGCGAGGCATGGGAGAACCCGGCGCTGCGCGGGATCCTGACCGCCGCTGGCTACATTCCTAACCAGGGTGGGGATGAATTCATTGAGGCCTGCAGTGCTCGCATACGGGCTGGGCGATCGGTGCTGATCTTCCCAGAGGGCTCGCGATCTCCGAAAAAAGGGTTGGGTCGTTTCAATCGGGGTGCCGCCCATGTGGCGCTGCGCACAGGTTGTCGGATACTCCCGGTTTCAATCACTTGCGATCCGCCCGCCCTCAAGAAGGGACAACGCTGGTACGCTATGCCGAAATCGCGTCTGCGCTATTCACTACGTGGGGGCAAGCCCTTTCGAGCAGCAGACGTTGCGGAGAGTGATCTGGCGCCTCCGCTGGCGGCACGGAAGGTAACCGAATACATGCGTACTCAATTTGAAGCGGAGCTAGGCAATGGGATCGTCTGAAATCGGTGGCACGGCTGCGGGGACATCCGGCGCGACAATCGTCGGGATGGCTGGGTTAGAAGCTGAACTCAAGGACATTATCATCGAGGTATTGGTTCTCGAGGACGTTACGCCGGAGGACATCGTAAGCGGTGATCCACTATTTGGTGAGGGACTCGGCCTGGATTCAATCGATGCGCTCGAAATCGCCATGGCTCTAGAGCAGAAGTATGGAATCGTTTCCGGCGACGACCCGGACGAAGACCGTATCCACTTCGCGAGTATCAGCAGCCTAGCCACCTTCGTAGCCAGCAATCGCGAGAAGTAAGGAACCGACGAGAGTGACCAAAGAAGAGATATTCGAGAAAATTCAATCGGTGCTCGTCGACTCATTCGAGCTCGACCCGTCTTGTGTCGTTCCGACGGCCCATCTGATGGATGACCTCGACCTCGATAGCATCGATGCGATCGATCTGGCCGTAGCCATTGAGCGGGAGACCTCGCTCGACATCAGCGAGGAGGAGCTGCGTAGCCTGCGAATCGTCCAGGATGCCGTGGATCTGATCGAGCGTCGGCTCGCCGAAGCATGAGGGCCCTCGGCTCAATACTAGGCGAGACGCCCTATGATCTCACCGATGTGCTCTGTGCGTCGATAACATTCGACTTGAGCGCCGCGTGATCTTGCGGCGACCCGGGGTAAAGCTCGATCCAGACGTTGAGAACATGCGCAAGAGTCCTCGTCAATGGGAGGTCGATCTTCCTATCCCCGATGATCTTTGCTGCCTGGAGGGCCACTTCAAGGCATTCCCCGTAGTGCCCGGAGTACTCCAGCTCGATTGGGTGATTCGGTACGCGTTGGAATGGCGGGGCGGTGAACCGGATTCGTTTCAGGTCGAAGGCCTCAAATTTAAGCGACCTCTGTTGCCGGGCCAATGCGCCACCCTGACCCTCGATGCCTACGAGACGCTGGATCACTTTCGTTTTCGGCTCTTTGATGAAGACGGCGACTTCTCGGTCGGTCGCCTGGTTTGTACGGCGAAATTAGATGAGTGATTTTTCGTCAATTGCCGACCTGCTTCCTCACGAGGGGGAGATGGTATTGCTGTCCGAGGTCCTGGAGCACGATGGCGACACAACGGTCTGCCGAGCGGTGATTTGTGCCGACGGGATCTTCGCCAATGCCGACGGGAGTACTGGAGCGTGGTTGGGACTTGAACTGATGGCACAGTGCGTTGCGACCCATTCGGGTCTGATTGGCCAGCGCGACGGCTAGTCCCCGCGAATCGGACTCCTGGTCAGTTCACGGCGGCTGCGCTTTACCACTACCCGCTACGATGCGGGCCAGGGACTCCGTGTGCGGTCCCATCACATCTGGGGAGACTCTACCGGCATGGCGTCCTTTGATTGCAGCATTCATGATGAAGAGAGCGACGAACTTCTGGCGGAGGGGCGCCTCAATTGCTTCCTGCCCGAAGATGAGTCCCAACTCGAAATGACCCTGAAAACGGGAGGAAGATCGTGACGCGAAGAGTGCTCGTGACGGGCGGAAGTCGCGGAATTGGCGCGGCCATTGCCAAGCGACTGGCAAGCGATGGTTTCCGGGTCACGATCAACTACCGGCAGCGCAAGGACGCGGCAGAGGAGATCGCCATCGCAATACGCGAGGCGGGGGGCGAGGCAGATCTGCTGTCCTTCGATATTTCCGACCGTGAACAAGTGCGCCAAACTCTGGTAGCGGATCTCGAGACGAACGGCGCCTTCTACGGTGTCGTCTGCAATGCGGGCGTCCATTCGGACCATCCCTTTCCAGGTATCGATGGTGAAGCTTGGGACAGTGTCCTCCGTACCAATCTAGATGGCTTCTACAATGTCCTGCATCCGCTGGTCATGCCGATGATTCGTGCCCGCAAGGGGGGGCGTATCGTGACAATGTCATCGGTCTCTGGGCTGATTGGAAATCGAGGACAAGTGAACTACAGCGCCTCTAAGGCCGGCATCATCGGGGCGACCCGCTCGCTCTCCCTTGAGTTGGCCAAGCGCAAGATCACAGTCAATAGTGTCGCGCCCGGACTAATCGAGACCGAGATGACAGAGAGTCTCCCGCTGGAAGAAATCAGCAAGATAATTCCGATGCGACGAATGGGAAGTGCCGAAGAGGTAGCTGCAGCGGTGGCATTTCTTGCCTCGGACGAAGCCTCCTATATCACAGGGCAGGTGGTCTCGGTCAACGGGGGAATGATATGACGCGTCGCGTGGTCGTGACCGGAATGGGATGCCTTTCTCCAATCGGTTCCGATTGGGAAGAAGTATCGAAGAATCTTCGTGAGGGACGTTCCGGCGTTTCGGTCCGGCCGAAACTCGCCGAGATCGATGGCATGGAAACCAGCCTGGCCGCTTGCTTGGACGATTTCAAGGTTCCCTCCTACTACTCACGCAAGAGCGTCCGAAGTATGGGGCGTGTCTCGCTGTTGGCGACACGGGCGACCGAGATCGCCCTTCTGGATGCTCAACTCGGCGGATCCCCTCTGCTGGGGGATGGACGGATGGGAATCTCCTATGGCTCGAGCAGCGGTAGCCCTTCCGCCATGCAGATCTATTCAAAGTGCCTCACAGACGGCACGGTGCGCGGAATTCGTCCGACCCACTACATCCAATTCATGAGCCATACGGTCCCCGCGAATCTCAGTCAATTCTTCGGTGTGCGTGGGCGGATCATCACCACCTGCAGCGCCTGTACCTCGGGAAGCCAGGGTATTGGCTTTGGCTTCGAAGCGATTCAGAGCGGCCGGCAGGACGTCATGATTTGCGGTGGTGCAGAAGAATTTCACGAGGCCAACGTGGCCGTCTTCGACGTCTTGTTCGCCACCTCCACCAAAAATGATGCACCACGCGAGACCCCGAGCCCATTCGACGAGAATCGCGATGGCCTGGTTGTCGGAGAGGGGGCGGCGACCTTGATCCTCGAAGAACTCGAACATGCCAAGGCCCGCGGTGCATCCATCTATGCCGAGGTTCTTGCTTTCGCGACAAATGGCGATGGCAAACACATTACCAATCCCGACTCGGATGGTATGCGTCGAGTGATGGAAGTCGCATTGGCCGAAGGGGATCTGCAGTGCGAGAAAATTGACTATGTCAATGCCCACGGCACCGCGACCGAAGCCGGTGATATCGCCGAGAGCCTCGCGATGCATGGACTGTTTGGCAACCGCATGCCGACGAGTTCACTCAAGAGCTTTCTCGGGCATACCCTCGGCGCGTGTGGGGCTATCGAAGCCTGGATCACTATCGAAATGATGCGTGAGGGTTGGTTGGCCCCCACCCTCAACCTGGAAGTGGTGGATCCCCGCTGCGGAGAACTCGACTACATTCGCGATGGAGTTCGCGAATCTGCAACCGAGATCGTGATGAGCAACAACTTTGCCTTTGGAGGCATCAACACCTCCCTCATCTTCAATCGCTGGGAAGATTGAGAGGGCGTTTGTCTGTGTCGCTCCGGCTACTCCGCGCCAGGGCTTCTGGGACGGGAATTAGATCACGAACATGCTCCCAGAGTGGGCCGTGGTTGCCGTCGCGACGCACGCGTCGGAACAAGGTCTTCGAGAAATTCACGCCCAATGGCGGGATGATCCAGTACGGGAACTCGTCCTTGAGATCGTAGAGCCTGGCTTCGATTTGCTCCCGGAATTTGAGCCGTTGCTTTCGGAGTACTGGATCGAGAGCCTCGTAATCATCGATCCAGATCATCACGATTGCGGCGAAAGGGTCGAGGTCGACGATGAACTCCACCGATCGCTCGACATCGTCCGTCGTTTCACCCTCGGTTCCGAGGATGAAGGTGTGGCAATCCTTGACGCCGGTGGATTCGCAGATGTCGTGGAGACGACGGATGTGATCCGTTGTGAAGCCCTTGCGCAAGCGCTTCAGCACGTGATCACAGCCAGAATCCGAGCCCACTTCCATACCCGTGCAGCCGGCGGCGCTGGCGAGTTCCGCCATCTCGGTATCGAAGCCCAGAGGATTGGTATAGCAAGACCAGGGCACGCTCCAATCGCGCGCGATCATCTCTTTGCAGACTTCCTTTGCATGTGTGCGCGGAAGATTGAAGACCGAATCCACGATGAAGAAATGGCAAATTTCCGGGTGAACTTCCATGGCCTCGAACATCTCGTCCACTACCGCAGACGGTTCCCGTGTGCGACCGATCCGGCCTTCGATGATTGGGTAGGTGCAATATTCACAGCGTAGGGGGCAGCCTCGTTTGGTCTGGATCGACTCGATTCGGTAGCGTTCGTAATAGCGAGAATCAAGGAGGGTACGATCGAGCTTGGGCATCTGGTGGAGATCGAAGAAGGCCGCCGGTGCCGGATTGGTTAGAACTTCCCCGTTCACGACCCGGTGAAGATTGCCCACCGCATCGAGCCCCTCCCCACCGGCTTCGATGGCAGCCAAGAGCTGAGGGAAAGCTTTCTCGCCCTCGCCGGAAATCCCGTAGTCGGGTCGGAGCCTCTCCATCAGCTCACGAGGCATGACGCTGAAGCCACTGCCTCCCAGTACGATCGGCACTGTGCAGACCTCGCGAATGGACGCCAACAACTCGGCGTAGTAGTTGAGCTGGTCATCTAGCCCCGTGTAGGCCGCGTTTTGAATATTTCGCATTCCCACGGCGATTACCGCGGGATCGATCGCCCGAAGCTTTTCCTGGAGGGTGGGCAGGGGGTAGCGTTCAAAGCAGAGATCGATGAGGGTTGTCTCGTGGTGGTCCGGAATACTCGCCACGACGCTCAACACCCCGAGCGGGATGACCGCATCGGGTAGCTTTTCGCGGTTGGCAGAGACGAAGGCGATTCTCACAGAGGCTCCTGGCGACCGTGTGAGGTAAATCGGTGAAGGGTGGGGCCCCGCCGGGTGAGTATATCCGGATTTCAGGGAATTGAGCCAGATACTCATCGCCTTGGAATCACTCCCAGGAAGCGGCGAACTCGAAGCCCTTGGATCGTCGGCGAAACAGGTGGTTGAGGACAGCAGGGACGTTGTGCTAATTTTTCCGCAGCCCGGAACTCGTCGGCCTGAGGCTTCTCCCCGGTGCCCCAGCAACGGCGAATCTGCAAGGCTGGGCGACGCTCTGAGG
>DUCH01000020.1 GCA_012959865.1 Myxococcales bacterium
CTTGGCGGGCGGAGCCTGTACGACGATTTGATTGGTCCGCTCATCGATCCAGATGCCAGCATGGTTCACCACTACGGAACCCGGGTTGAAGGTAGTCTCGAGGACTTTCGCGACGACCGGGGCGGATCGATGGCGTAGGAAGCGCACCATTATATTTTCGTCGGCCGCTTGATCGAGAATGCGGATGATCGTCATCAGCCGACTGACCCGGGCTTCGGTACCCGCCAAGATTATGCTGTTGGTCGGCGAATACGGAAGAGCCAACCCCTCCGCAGCCACATAGGGCCTCAGCGCTGTCGCCAGAGAATTCGCGTCGGCATGGGTAACGCGAATCATGGTGGTGATGGGTCTCTCTCGCTCCGGGTCGAGAGGCTTGTCGGTGAGGGGAGCGCCGCTCTTGATCTCGGTAATGGGGACGATCTTCGTCGTGTCTTCACCGATGGGCAACGCCGCAAAGCCCTTGATGTGAAGGGCAGCATCGAGAAGGGCCAGCGCCTCGTCTCGGCTGACCCGGCCGGGTACGGTGATCGAAATTCGACCCCGGAGACCGTCGCCGTAGATAAATCGACGGCCAGTACTGCGAGCGATCGCGGTCACTAATTCCGAAATTTCTCGCTGTTCGTAGTGAATCGGAATGGTCTTCGCCGAACTGCCCCGAGCCTGGGAGGAAACGCTCGCCGGAGCAAGGCAGAGGAGAGCAGAAAACAACACAAATTGAAGCAAAAATCGGGGCACACGCTGAGCCTATCCGAGGCGTGTAGCAAGTGCTATCGGAGCTCCGCAGGCGTTTCGCTCGAACGGGTGAGCTTCCTGGGCCTAGTCGCTTGGCCGAAGCCCCATGGAAGCAGTAGAGTGTTGCGGGTCTTGCGCCGGTTGCTCCGCTTCCGGCGCCGTTTTCCGGACCCTGGGCAGTCCCCCGGCCAATTTATCAGCGCCGCCTCCGAGGAGTGCAGATGACCCGCGCCATCGTCGTTGTCCCCACCTACAACGAGGCCGAAAATCTTCCGATTCTCGTCCCCGCGATTCTGGGCCAGGACGAGCGTCTGGAAATTCTCATTGTCGATGATGGATCTCCCGACGGAACTGGCGAACTTGCCGACAGCATCGCCAAGACGGAAAAGCGGGTCCATGTTCTACACCGGGAGACCAAGCAGGGGCTGGGGCCCGCCTACCGAGCCGGACTGGCCAGAGCGCTTGAGCTTGACGCCGACTACATCATCCAAATGGACGCGGATTTTTCACACCCACCGAGCAGCCTTCCCGAACTCCTCGATGAAATCCAATCCTACGATGTCGTTCTCGGATCTCGCTACCTAAATGGGATCACCGTGGTGAACTGGCCCATTGAACGCATTCTCATCAGCTGGTTCGGAAACCTATATGCCCGGCGAGTCAGCGGCCTCCCCATCAGCGATACCACCGGAGGATTTCGCTGCATGCGACGAGAACTGCTCGAAACAATGGGCTTTGAACACGTCCGATCCAACGGCTACGCGTTCCAGATCGAAATGAACTATCGCTTCGTCAAGCAGAATGCCCGCATCAAGGAAATTCCGTTTTTTTTCGTAGATCGAACGCGCGGAACGTCGAAACTCAACTTCCGGATTGGCCTCGAAGCGCTCTGGGTCGTATGGTGGCTGAGACTCGCCGATGCCCTCGGGCGCCTCTAGAGAGCCGAATTCACCGCGGAAAATCGAACTCCCGTGACTAGAGCATCTAATCCTTCGTGCCGCGTCCTGCTCCTGAACGAACGCGACCCCCTGCATCCGAAAACCGGTGGGGCCGAAACTCATGTCTACGAAATTTTTCGGCGCTTGGCTTCGCGTGGGTACTCCATCCATCACCTCAGTGCGTCCTTTCCTGGCTGCCGGAGCGCCGAGGATGTTCAAGGCATCGCGGTTCGGAGACTTGGCCCGCTACCCCTCTACTACCCCCGGGCGATCTGGCAGACGGCGCGCAAGACCCGCGCAGGGCTCTTTGACGTTGTCGTCGAGTGCCTGAACAAGGTTCCCTATTACTCCCCCGCGTATTCGAAGGCCCCGGTTCTCGCACTTTGCCATCACCTTTTCGGCGAGGTGGCTTTTCAGCAGGTGCCCTGGCCCGTGGCGGCCACAGTCTGGACCTCCGAGCGCTTGATCCCTGCTCTCTACCGATCCCGCCCCGTGATCGCAATTTCAGAAAGCACCCGTCGGGATCTGATCACCCGGGGAGTCCCGAGCGAGAACATTGTCGTCAGTCATCCTGGAATCGCGCCCGCAGCCATTCGCGTCGATCCCGACCGGGTCCGGGGCCAAGGTGTTATCTACGTCGGAAGGCTGGAGGTCTACAAGAAGATCGACGTTATGCTTCGTGCCATGGCGAATCTCACCGATCGGTTCCCCGAGACTCCTATCGTGATCGTCGGTCGTGGACCCGCCCGCTCAAGCCTTGAAACCTTGGCCCAGGAACTCGGCCTTGCCGAACGGACGCGATTCGCGGGATTCGTCGATGACGCCGAGCGCGACAACCTTCTCGCCGAGGCCCGGGTGTGCGTCTGCCCGTCCGAAAAAGAAGGTTGGGGACTCACCGTCATGGAAGCCAACGCCGTGGGAACCCCGGTGGTGGCCAGCGATGCCGATGGCCTGCGGGATTCGGTTCGCCATGGAGAAACTGGGTACCTAGTGCCGGAGGGCAATGTCGAAGGTTTCGCACGCCGGATCGGCCAATTGCTCGATAGCGATGAGCTCTCGGCGAAAATGTCTGCGGCTTCCCTCGAATGGGCGAATCACTTCGACTGGGATCGAGCAGCCGACGAAATGGCCGACGCCATCGAAAATGCCCGGAGCCATTCATGACCCAGGGATACCGCGCACTGCCACGCCCAGCGCCCCAATCGCCGAATTTTCCCAGCGGGCGGATCTCACGATGAGGTGGATTCGATGGAGCCTGCCCTTCCTGGTCAGCGCCGTTCTCCTGATCTGGGTGTTTCAGGATGTCGATTTCGCGGAACTCGGAAATCAGCTCACCCCCGAAGCGGCTGAAATATTCGTTCCGGCGCTTCTCGTCTTCCTAGTCATCAGCCTTTTCATCGAGGCGATTTGTCTGGTGGATGTGGTTTCACATACCCACGGTTTTTCCAGCCTCATGGTTGCTGCTCGCATCAAGGCGGCCAGCTACCCCCTGGGCATTGTCAACTACGCGCTGGGAATCGGAGCGGTCACCCTGTTGCTGCGAAGGCGGGTTGGCATGTCCCTCGCCGAGGCCGCAGGGGCCGTCATGGTCATCGGGCTCTTTGACCTCGGAAGCCTGGTCGGGATCGTTGCGGTGGGTACGGCCTTGATGGGCGCCCCCACACCGGGCCTCCAGGCCGGGGTCGTGGTCCTGGCCGCAGCGGCGATCGGCCTGGGCTTTGCTGTACTGCGAGCACCGTTTCCCCTGGGATGGTTGGATCGGTTGCGCGATTGGCGGGTTCTACACGCCGCGCGGACCCTGCCGCTACCGGTACTCCTGCGCTTGATCTGCATGCGCTTGATCTTCACCGCCAACTTCATTGGCCTCGGGTGGGCGGTCCTTGATGGATTCGGGGTCAGCGGAATTCCGATTCTCTCCCTCGCTGTCAACGTCTGCCTTTTGCTCGTGGTCGCCGTTCTTCCTATCGCGGTAGCGGGTCTGGGCACCGGCCAAGTGGTTTTCGTAGAACTCTTCAAAGCCTGGGGAGAGCCTGCGGCGCTTCTCGCCGCAAGCTTGACCCTTTCCATTGGACTCATCGTGACTCGGGCCGCGATCGGGCTTGTCTTCGCTAGGGAGTTCACCGCCGAAGCCTTGGCGGCCCAGAAGACCTCGGAGGAAAGGACCGAATGAGCCCACTCGTTTTCACCGGCGAGCGACTGCACCAAGACAGTCCGCTCTTCGCCGTGGACATCGTCCGACACCGAGCCGCATACGCCTACGCGATCGCGATGGCAAAGGCGAAGGGCGAGGCGAAGGGAAAGACAATGGGCGAGGCGAAAGCCCATGGACGAATTCTCGACCTCGGTTGCGGTACCGGTTACGGCACAAGCGAGCTCGCCGAAGCGCTCCCACAGACCTTCGCGGTCGACCGCATCTCCCCCGATTCCGCAGCCCGGCACCCTCGAGCTTCGTTCATACGCGCCGACGCGGCCCATCTCCCATTCCGCCCACAGATCTTCGACATGGTGGTCAGCTTCCAAGTCATCGAACACCTCGAAGATCCCGAGCCGTATGTCAATGCCATCGCGCGCCTGCTGGTGCCCGGAGGCGTAGCGCTCATCACCACCCCCAACATTCTGGAGTCGGACCGCGAAAATCCGTTCCACGTTCATGAATACCAGGCCGACGAACTCGGCAACCTTCTCCGAAGCCGATTCGCCGAGGTCGAAATGCTCGGAGTCAGCGCTCGGCCCGAACCCAAGGCCTACTACGACGCCCGACTCCGGCGGATTCGCTCGATCGTGCGACTCGACCCGCTGGGTCTCCGCAACCGGCTACCCCGGCGCTTGGTCGATGCCCTCTTCGCCAGCCTCGCCGTCGTGGTTCGCAGGGGCATTCAACGAAAGGACGGCCTGCCCCAAGTGAAAGTCGATGACTTTCCCATCCTTCCCGCCCTACCCGATTGCCTCGACCTGCTCGCGGTCTGTCGCCGGCCTCTTCCTGACACGCCTCCAGCGAATCAGCGATAAGGAGGGCGAACCGAAGCCTCGAGACGGGTGCCCAGCGGCCCCCTGGGCAGGAAAAAGCGGCGCTCTTCGCCGTCACGCAGCACTCGGATTTCAGTCAGAGCACCGGGTTCGCCACCCTGGGTAAGCCGTTGGAGCGCGGAGGATGTGAAGATCCGCTTTCCGTCGTAGCTGAGCACTTCGTCCCCGGGCGCTAGGCCGACTCGGGCGGCCGGGGAAGTTTCGAGGAGTTCGGTCAAGACCACACGGTTGGGTTGATTCGCCGCAAAGCGCATGGCCTCGTAGCCTTCCTCGCCGAGATCGCGACGGACGTCAGTTTCGATCTTGAGAGACCGTTTTACAAGTTCTTTCCAGCCGGGAACCTTCCTTGCGCGCTGGTTCTCGACTTCAAGTTTTGCCATCTCGTACTCTTCCCAACGCAGGCGAATCCGGCGGATTTCGCCGGCGGCCCAACCCTCACGCTCCAGCGCCGAAGCATCAAACCAGGGAATCCCTGGCTCTGGGTCCGATCCCTCCGTGGGGTCTGCCTCGAGGGAGAACCCGGCGAAATCAGCCGGGTCTTCGGCCAGATCCGACGCAACCGGGTCGGGGGCCAATTCGTCTCGCTTCGCAAGATTCAGGGCCCTCGCGCGCTCAAGTTCGCGACGCAGTCCCTCAATTTCAGCGATGAGTTCGGGGGGCGGAGCCGGGCTTGGCGAAACCCGAACGGGGGAGCGGGCCTCCTCCCTCGCCCCGAGTCCCATCTTGAGGCCCACCAGGCTCGCGCCGAGAAGCGCGCCGAAAAGGACGAGGAGAAAGCTACGCGTCATCTCGAGAAATATCCCGTTGGGCGCCCCGGGGTCCCCGGCCCCCGCATACCCGGTCCCAAGGTGTCCGCCAAAGGCCTCCGGTCATGCACAGGACTGTAGCAGTCGCACACATGGCCTATACAAGGAGGCACGATGACGGGGCTCACCGAGCGGCAAGGCGCCACTACCCAAGCTAGCCCGGTCGCGTTCTGGGGCGGGGCGGGACTGCTCGCCGGCATCGCCCTGGTGGCTCAGCTTCCTCTCTATGACCGCGGCCTCATTCCTATGGACGAGGGGCACCTGCTCGCGGCCGCCGATGCCCTGGCCTCGGGCAAGCGCCTGTACGCCGATGTACATACGGGCATTTTCCCGGGCATCTACCTGATTGCCACCGCGCTCCTCGAGGTCTTTGGCCGCGATGCGCTTGTGCTTCGGTGGGCCGGGTTGGTGGTCAATCTCACCAGCGCCCTCGCCCTGTACAGCATCGCGTACCGGATGGTCGCGCTGCACTGGTCCTGGCTACCTCCCCTCCTTTACTTGGCCCTCATTGCCGTCGGCTTCCCCGTATTGACGATGTTCAACTACTCGACCCTCAGCCTCAGTTTCGGACTGGTGGCCCTCGTGTTTCTGCTCCGATACCTCGAGGCTGGACGCTTGGGCGATGGAATCGCGATGGGGTTTTTGATTGCCGCCGCCGCGCTCACGAAGCAAAACTTCGGTGCTCTCATCTTCGCCGGACTGCTCGCTGGACTGCTCGTCAACCGCAGGGAATCGGCTCTCGCGGAGCGAACCGCGGCCCACTCGCTTCTTCCTATCGCAGCGGCCGGGCTCGCCCTAACCACCGTGGTCGGCCTCTATCTGGCGCGCCAAGGCGTGCTCCTGGCCCTACTGGATTCGACGATTTTCTCCCTCGCGAGTTCCCAGCTGAATGATTTCAACAATCCGATTCCCCCGATCTTCGGAGCGCATCCCTCGGGCGATGGGCGATTTATCTTCCTCTACTCCCCCCCGACACTCTTCAATGCGTTGGTACACGGTGTCCCCTTCGCGGGATTGGAAATCACGCCTGGGCTGCGCTCATTGTCAATCCGAGCCAGCTATGGACTTCCCATCGCGGCCCTGATCGCAGCACCGACCCTGCTTTTTTTCACTCGGCATGGGGCACGGGGCTCGGCGCGGAATGCCGCCCGCGCGGTCGTCCTTTTCGCAGTGATCTTCGCACCGGGAATCTTTCCTTCGGCGATTTGGTCGCACCTGGCCTTCGTGATGATCCCCATCCTTCTCCTCTTCGCGTTCCTGGGCGACGGGTTGGAAAAAATATTGAAACGAAAGGCCAGCATGGGGTCGGTCTGGGGCTGGCGGGTCTTCATTGGGGGGCTCACCCTTGCGGCCCTGGTCATCGCTGCCCGGACTTCCTCCTCGGTGATGGACTTTCACCCTGAACCCTTGGGTCTCGAGGGCGCCTCCGTCCAGGTTTCTCAACCCAATCGAGCTCTGATCGGCGGGGCGGTGGCCTTCATTCAGGACTGCGCTGAGCCCGGCGAGCCCATCCTGGTCCTGCCCGATATCCCCATTCTCTACTTCCTGACCGATCGACCCAACCCCTCGCCCTTTGACCTGGCCATCCCGGGCAACGTGGACGGCCATCTCATCATCGAGCGCTCCGAGGCTGCCGGGGTGCGTTGCGCGATTCTAAACCCTCGGATGTACCCCGAGTTTCCCCCCTTCGAACAACTTTTCCCGGATCTCGCCCGCTACGTCGAGACCCGCTTCCAGCCCGTGCGCGAAATCCGTGGGGGAGGGACTCACTGGATCGGGCTGGTCCGCCGGGCCCCTTGAGCCCCAGCCCGATCTTGTAGGACTCCCGGGTCACTCATATAATTCGACTGTGACAGTCCCCAAACGCCGGCTCGGAATACTCGATCGGCCTATCTGGATCTACTCGATCATCGCGGGTGCCGCCTTCGCCTTTGGTTGGCCGCTTTGCCGCCGCGCCATCATCCTTTCCGACGAGGGCTATCTCCTCCAGCAGGCCCTCGACCTTCTCAACGGCCGCGTGCTCTACAGCGACATGGATGCGTTCATTACGCCGGGCATCTGGTTCACCCTCGCCGGAGCCTTCGCACTCTTGGGCCCCAGTGTTCTCGTTTCCCGGGCAGTCATCGTTGTCGCCTACGTCGCTCTCGCGATCACCGGGTATCGAATCGTCGCGCCGGAGGCGGGTCGCTCGTGGGGGATCGGCGCCGTGGCGGCCCTGCTGCTCTTCTCCGTCTGGGCATTCCCCGCCTGGACCTTCGCCTTCTACTCACCGGTGGCCATTCTATTCGCCCTGGCGGCCGTGGAGCGCCTGCTTGCGTGGCAGCGCGAGGCCAGGACCCGGGATCTCGTCTGGGTAGGAGTGCTCGTCGGTTTGTCCGTCTGCTTCAAGCAGAACTACGGAGTCTTCGCGGCCCTCGGCATTGGGGTCGCGTACATGGCCATGAAGCTCGAAGCGCGAAAGCCCGTGGGGGAAGCCCTGGTTGGGGCGGGGCGGGAGCTTGGCCTGATCGCATTGGCCGCCATCGCGGTGGGACTCCCTTTTCTCGCCTACCTCGTTGCACACGGCGCAATGGGAGATGCATGGACGAGTTTGGTCGTTCACCCCTTCGAATTCGGAGGGCGGCATGACATCGCGTACGCGAGCTTTTCGCAACTCTGGAACCCGGACCTCTTCTCCACCGGAGTGGAGAAACTCACCTATCTATCCTACTCGATCTTAAACTCGCCCCCGGTCCCTGTCTTGGGTTCCGGCCAATTCGTTCAGCGACTTCATGTACTCCTCTACTGGCTTGCGCCGTTGATCCTCGGCATCGGGTTCGTCCTCTCTTGGATATCGGGACGTGCAGCGGGCAAGCGGATCGATGCGTCTCTTTTCGGTGTCTCGGCGGCGGCCGGATTGATCTATCTGGGCGTCTTCCCCCGAGCTGACTTCAATCACCTCATCAACGTCTACCAACCCATTCTCATCGCCGCGCCATTGATCGCCCAGCGTCTCTTCGCCCTGCTCGGCTCCCAGAAGCGTGTCATCCGTTGGAGTTTTCGAGGGGTCGCGGGCGCAGTTGCGCTGACCTACGGGTTGGTCGCCCTCTTCTGGTACGGATCGCTCCTCAAAAGACTCAATACACCGCTTGAGCAGCCCCGGGGAGGCGTATTGGTCACTCCCTTGGAGGCAAT
>DUCH01000021.1 GCA_012959865.1 Myxococcales bacterium
GCTGCAATTCGTCGAAACTCTGTCTGCAGGACTCGCACCCCTGCAGCGAATTGCCCAACGCCGTTCCCCCACCGGCGGGTCCATGGCACGAAGCGCAAGCGAGGCTATACCGATCCCTCCCGTCGCTGAGATTGGCCTCGGCCGGCACCTCGGCCGGAACCTGGGCCGTCAGGCTGCTGCCCGAAAATGTTCCGGTTGAATCGGTGCAGGTGATCGCCGCCGTCAGGCAGAGCAGCATGAACCCGAGGCTGAACGAAGAGAGTTTGCCCAATGAATGTTCCTTACTCAGGAAATTGCTGTTCTGGAAATTGTTCCCGCGATCTTACTGGGTGAACTGTCGGGCCGTGGCCCGAGGCACCGTGTCACCAACGACGATATAGCAATTTTGACACAATAGGCTGAAGACCGGCTGAAGATAGAGTGTTTGAAACCTATGGCCGAGGGACCTGAGTGGGGAGGAGGTCCACAGTTGGCGAATCGAGACTGGAGCCAGAACTTTCGCGGCGCTTGGGGTGTTCGGGTCGGGCAGGGCTAGGGGCAGATCAACGCCTCGGTGTACGCATCCAGGCGAAGGATTCGCCGGGCCACCCGGAGCACATCGTCCCGCTCGATCGCCGCCACGCGTTTCGGGTATCCGAGGTGCGCGGTCGGGCCGAGCCCATAGAGATCGTCGAGGGCGATGTGTGCGGCCCGGGCGGCGCTGCGTTGTTGGTCGATGGCAAAGTTCCCCACCAGGTTGCGCCGGGTGCGGGCGAGTTCGTCTTCGCCCGGGGGCGCGTCCACCAGGGCTTCGAGGTGTTCGAAGATCCCGCTGCGCGCTTCGTCGACTTTCTCCGGCGCGCAACCTATATAGACGGCGAAAAACCCCGGGGCCGCGCCTTCGACGTTCATGGCGCTCACCGAGTAAGCGAGGCTGCGGCGATCGCGCAGGTCGAGGAAGAGGCGTCCGCCTTGGCCCGCCAGCAATTGCGAGATGACTTCGAGCGTGAGGCGGTCGGGATCGTCCACCGCGAGGCCGCGAAAGCCCACCACGAGATGCGCCTGGGCGCGGTCTTTCTGCTCGGCGGCTTGACGGATTCCAGGGGTTCGGGTTTCCAGGGGCGCGGCCGGCGACACGAACTCGTCAGCCGGAAGACCCGCGAGTCGCTCGGAAAGATCATCGGCCAGGCGGTCGCCGTCGACATCGCCCGCGGCGGCGATCACGAGATTGGGCGCGCAGATCAGGCGGTTGTGATGCGCGCGAACGAGTTCGGGCGTAAAGGCCTCGACGCTTTCGCGCTCGCCCAACATGGGCAGCCGGTAGGGGTGTTCGCGAAATTCCGTGTAGGCGAAAAGTTGAAACGCGCGCTGGGCGAGTTGGTCCTCTCGGCGATCGATGGCGGCCAGGGTTTCGCGCTGTTCGCGCTCGAATTCGTCCTGGGCAAAGCGCGACTCGAGAAGCACGTCGCGAAACAGATCCAGGGCGGGCCGCAGCTTGTCGCTGGTGGCTTCGAGGGTAAGCCCCATGCTGCTGCGCCCCGAGAAGCCGCCGATGTCGGCCGCCAGGTCTTCCACCGCCTCGGCGAATTCGGCGGCGCTCAGCTTTCGGGTGCCGCGACTCCACATGGAGGCCAGAAAGCACGAAAGACCCGCGGTCTTTTCCTGCTCGGCGACGAGTCCCCCCGCAAAGGCAGCCCGCAGGGCCACCACCGGGACATCCCGGCGCGGCGCGACATGGAGGATCGCTCCGCCCGGGAGCGGATAAGTGCGCAGGGCATCGACCCCGGCTGCGCCGGCGTCGGCAGAGACGCCGATGGATCTCCGGGTGAATCCCGTTGTGGATTCCGTGGCGAATCCCGGTGCGGATTCGGGTATAGATCCCGGTGTAGATGCGGGTGTAAATCGGCGGGCGGGTTCGCTGGGGGCCTCGGCGGTGGCCGGCGGAATCTGGCCAGCGCGCTCGGTTTCGGGGCCTGGCGCCGGATTCGATCGGGCCCGCTTGTGGGCGCGTTCGGCACCGGCGGTCAGGGCACTCGCCATGGCGTCGGCGTCGAGGGTTTCGCTGGGTTGGTCGGGAATCAGCGCGCTGGCCGCGAGATGCTCGGGCGCCAAGTACTCCTGGGCGACCCGGAGCAGGTCCTCGGGGGTGGCGGCGCGCAGGGTCTCGAAATAACGCGCCTCGGCTCGCCAGTCGCCGCCGAGGATTTCGAAACTGCCGAGCTTGCTTGCCATGCCCGAGACGCTCTCGCGCTCGAAGTGTTCGCTGGCGAGAAAATTGGCCCGGGCACGCTCGAGCTCGCGCTCGCTGACGGGTTCTATGCGAAGCCGCTCCACCTCGGCGGCAACGGCCTCGAGGGCTTTGCGACTGCGCGCTTCGTTGCTCTCGAGTCCGATGGAGAAGAGGCCGCGGTCGTAGGGGGTGTAGGAAGAGCAGTCGATGCGATCGACCAACGCCGCGCCCTCGCGAATGCCGCGCACCAGGCGGCTGGATTCGCACTCGCCGAGCACGAAGGCGAGCAAGTCGAGGTAGGTGGCGTCCTCGTCGCGAAAGCGGGCCGACGGCCAGGCCAGGTCGAACCGTTGGGCTTCAAAGGGGCGCCGCTCCACCGCGCTCCGCAAGGCGTCGGGTCTCGGCTCGGTCGGGCGCTCGCGCCTTTCGCCGCCCGGACTCGCCGAGGCAAAGCGTTCGGCGAGATCCGCCGCCAGGGCGGGGGCGTCGAAATCGCCCGCTGCCACCCAGGTTAGATTGTCCGGCGCGTACCAGCGACCGAAGAAGTCGAGGCAGCGGTCGTGGTCGAGGGCCGCCACGCTCTCGGGGGTTCCGAGGATCGGCGCCCGGTAGGGGTGCACCCGGTAGGCCTGGCGGTAGCTGATATCCGAGAGAACGTGGCCCGGGGAATCTTCCGAGCGGCGGATCTCTTCGATGACCACCTGCTGTTCCCGGGCGATCTCGTCGGAGTCGAAAATCGAGTGGGTGACCGCGTCGGCGAGCACATCGACTGCGGTGCCCAGCGCGGCGCCGGGCACGGTGGCGTAGTAGACCGTGACATCAAACGACGTATAGGCGTTGACCCGTCCGCCGGCGCCCTCGATCTCCCCCGCGACTTCACCCACCCCCCGCGACGCCGTGCCCTTGAAGAGCATGTGTTCGTGGAAGTGCGCCAGACCGGCTTCGCCCGGACGTTCGTCCGCCGAGCCCACACCGGCCCAGACCTGAACGTTGGCCACGGGAACCCGATGGGTTTCGCGCAGCAGCAGGGTAAGGCCGTTGTCGAGTTTCTCGTAGTAGATGTCTTCTTCATGCACGGAGTCGGCCGAGATTACCCGAGCGCTCCTCCCCGCGCCCGCGCCTGGCCTACATTGGTGCGATGGATTCCTCCCTGGGCGTCTACGTCCACATCCCCTTTTGCACCCGGGTTTGCCCCTACTGCGATTTCGCCGTGGAGGCGGTGGCCTCGCGCGGTTCCAAGGCGGGGGATTGGCGCGCGAGCGAGGACCTTTATGTGGCGGGGGTGCTGGCGGAGTTGGCGCTTCGTGCCCCAACCTTTCGGGGTCGCTCCCTGGCCAGCCTTTACTTTGGCGGCGGGACGCCTTCGCTGTTGCGTCCCGATTCCCTGGCCCGGATTCGCGAGGCCGTGGAGGCCGCGTTTTCCCCCGGTTCGGAGAAAGTTGAGGTGACCCTGGAGGTCAACCCGAGCAGTGTGGAGCGCGAGCACCTGCCCGGCTTTCGCACCGAGGCCGGGGTGACCCGGCTTTCGCTGGGGGTGCAGTCCTTTGACGACTCGCTCCTCAAGGCCCTGGGCCGTGCCCACACCGGCGATGCATGCCGGCGCACCCTGGCGGCCGCTCGGGAAGCGGGTTTTGCCAATCTCTCGTTGGATCTCATGTTCGCGGCGCTTCACCAGACGCCCGCCATGCTCGAGGCCGATCTCGCCGAGGCCCTGGCCTTTGGGCCCGAACACATTTCTTGTTACGAACTCGTCTTCGAGGCGCCGACGCCTTTTGGCCGGGCCGCGGCCGCCGGGCGGATGAATCCGTATCCCGAGGAGGGTTCGGCGCGCATGGTGGAGCGCATCGAGGAGCGGCTCGTTGCGTCGGGGTATCGGCGCTACGAACTCACCAACTATGCCCGGCCGGGTTACGAAGCGGTCCACAATCGGCGCTATTGGCAGCGACGGACGGTGCTCGGCTTGGGGGTCGGGGCGCACTCGACCGATCCCGCGAGCCCCGGGCGACCCCACGGCGCTCGCCACGCGAACCCGCGCGTGCGCCAGAGCTGGATGGATGCGATCGGGGCGGGGCATTGGCCGATCGGAGAGGAAGAAATTCTCGATCGGGGCGTGGCCATGGCCGAGGCCTGTTTTCTCTCGCTGCGTTGCGAAGAGGGCCTCGATGAAGCGGCCTTTCGGGCCGAGTTCGGCGTATCGCCCCGGGCCGAGTTCGGCGCGGCGATCGACGGCTTTCTCGACGGCGGGCTGCTCGAGGCATCGGGGGATGGTCGGCTAAAACTGAGCCGCTCGGGTCGCATGCTGGCCGATACGGTTTGCGCCGAGTTTGTCTAGGGCCGACGCCCTAGGGCGTTTGGGCCTGGAGGAACTCGACTACATGCGCTGCCGACGCCTGGACGGCGGGCCCTTCCTTCCATGCTTCGACGAGTTCGCTGCGGGGAGCGAGGTCTGCCACTTCCCGGGAGATCGTCTCGGGGTGGTAGAGATCGTCGCCCATGAGGACGAGCAGGGGGTGTTGAACGCTGCGCACGAAATCTCGGGAGACATTGAAAACGAAATCGCCGTCGTACATGCGGCTGCGAAACGCCGCCCAATCGGCCTCGGAGGTTTCGGGCCGGTGAGCGCGCAGTCCATCGGCCCAGCTGTCGAACATCGCGTAGAAAGCTTCGCGGTTGGCCTCGATGTGTCCGATCGGCTGGACGAGTACGGCCCCGGCCACCCGGTCCGGGTCGGCTTCGATCAGCCCCAGGCTGTACGAGCCGCCGATGCAGCAGCCGAGCACATGGCAGCGCGCAATGCCCAGGCCATCGAGAAGCGCAATGTGATCCGACGCGTAGGTCTTCCAGCCGTCGGTCCCCGAAATCGGCGCCGTCGAGCCCCCGGCGTTGCGCTGGTCCATGGCGATTACGCGGAAGTGTTCGGACAGCACGTCGATGGGGTTCCAGGGCATTCGGCTCCAGAAGTCGAGGGTCGAGTTCATCCCGCCGGGTGCGAAGAGAAGCACCGGGAAACCGGTTCCGAACTCCTCGTAGTGGAGTTTCAGGTCGTCTCTTTCTAAGATGGGCATGATTTCTCCTGCGGAAGAATCGAGGTGTATTTTCATTTGTGGTGGCGCCCGACTCTATGCCAGGAATCGGCTCCAGACACCCTGAGGGAGCGCCAGGCCGCTCTTGGCGATTTGCGGCGGTGCATCCAGGTCGCGGATTCGTCGCGGGTTCGGCGGGAACGATTGACGGTCCGCCGCTGGGGTGGTAGACACACTTTCCTGAATTTATTGATGTTTTTCCGAGCGATGGGGGATCTTTATGAGTCCGGGCCGCCGAAAGAATGAATTCCGCCCGGGGTTGAGTGAACGCCAGCGGATGGTTCTGCGCGCGGTGGTGACCGCATATGTGGCCCAGGCCGCCCCGGCTTCTTCGGCGACGGTTTCGCATCTTCTGCCCTTTGCGCTTTCGAGCGCGAGCATTCGCAACACCATGGCGGATCTGGCGTCATTCGGATTGATCGAAAAGCCCCATGCCTCGGCGGGAAGGGTGCCCACCGCGAGCGGCCTTCGACTTTTTGTCGAGGAACTCGTGAATCCCCAGGAACTCGCGGATTTCGATCGCCGCTCGCTCTCGAATGCGTGCGACGAGGTTCCGGGCGATCAGGTCACGCGATGGGTTTCCCAGCAACTCTCCGAGCGAACCCATCAACTCGGTTTCGTGGTGGCGCCGCGCATCGAACGGGTCCCCATGCGCCATGTCAGCTTTGTCCGCGTGGCCCGCGATCGATTGCTCGCGGTGCTTGTCCCCGAAGCGGGTCCGATCCAGCAGCGCGTGATCGAGGACCGGGGTTCCGGGGATCAGGCCGACCTCGACTCGGTGGCGGCCCAACTCAACGAGCGATTGCCCGGCCACACCCTCGGCGAAATGCGAATCCTGCTCGAGGGTGAAATCCACGATCTTCGGAGCAAGGCGAAAAATACCTATTTCAGGGCCGCAGATCTCGGTTTGCGGGCCTTTGCGGTTTCGGCGGGCGACGAAGCAGACCTAGTGATCACCACGCGATCCGCGCTGCTCAGCCAGCCCGAATTCAACGACCCGAATCGGACCCGAGCCATTTTTGAGGCCGTCGAAACCAATCGAAGGCTGCTCGATGTCATTGGACGGGTTCTCGAGGAACCGGGGGACGGGGTTTCGGTTTCCTTGGGCGAAGAACTCGAGGAACTGGGTCTTGGCGATTGTGCCTTGGTGGCGATTGCGTACGGTGCCACGAGCCCATCGGGCATGGGGTCGAGCCGGGGCGGGGCGGGCCCGGACGAATCGGCCCTGGGCGTACTCGGCGTGATCGGACCCAATCGCATGGACTACGGCCGGGTGATCCCCCTGGTGAGCTATTGCTCGCGCCTGGTGACCGAAAAGCTGACGCCCTAAGGGCGCCCGACGAAGGGGACGAGATGACGCCGCCGAAGAAGAAGAGCCGAGGGGCCGTGGAGTCGCCGACGCTGGAGCCGGGTGAGGAACTCGCCGAGGCCCTGCGCGAAGCGAGTGAATCGGTAAGCGACCCGGCCCCCGATTCCGCCGAGGGGGAGCCCCCCGTGGAGCCGGGGCCCGAGGAAAAACTCGAGGCCCTGCGAGAGGAACTGGGGCAGGCTCAAGATCGCCTGGTGCGCCTGCAGGCCGAGTTTGAGAATTTCCGGCGTCGAAGTCTTAAGGAACGTCAGGAGAGTCTTCAGTACGGGCACCAGAATCTCGTCAAGGATTTACTGGCTACGGTCGATAACCTTGAACGTGCGATTGCGCATTCTGCAGAGGACGCGTCGGCGAGTATGGAGAGCGTTCTGCAGGGCGTTGAACTGGTCCAGAGCGATTTGCTGGGGGCTCTGGGAAAACACGGAGTCAGAGTCGTCGAACCCATAAAGGAGTCTTTTGATCCCGCGTTCCATGAGGCCATGGGCCAGGTGCCCGATGCCTCGGTTGAGCCCAATTCGGTGGTTCAAGTGCTCCAGAAGGGGTACTTGATCAACGACCGGATGCTGCGCCCGGCGCGGGTGCTTGTCGCTCGGGAGCCCAGTAAAGACGAAGACGAGGCCGAGTCCGCAGCGGATGATGAAGCCGAAAAGAAATGAATCCGGAATTCTTGGTTTTGCGAATCCAATGCAAAGCTCTGCAGGAGGGGGAACAGGATGGGGGCCGTGATCGGAATCGACTTGGGGACCACCAATTCGTGCGTGGCCTTTATGTCGGGTTCCGCCAGCGAGGTCATCGCGAATAGCGAGGGATCGCGAACGACTCCCTCCATGGTGGCTCTCACCGAGAGCGGCGAAAAACTGGTCGGCCAGATCGCCAAGCGCCAGGCGGTCACGAACCCTTCGAGAACGCTGTTTGCCATCAAGCGCTTGATCGGGCGAAAGTTTGCTTCCAGCGAAGTTTCAGCGTTTGCCGCGGTGGCGCCCTTTCCCATCGTGGAGGCTGCGAATGGCGACGCCTGGGTGACCATGGGGGGGCGCGATTGTTCGCCCCAAGAAATCGTCGCGACGATTCTCCAGAAGCTCAAGGAGACCGCGAGCGACTACCTCGATGAAGAAGTCGACTCCGCGGTGATCACAGTGCCCGCTTACTTCAACGATGCCCAGCGCCAGGCCACTAAAGAAGCGGGAACCATCGCGGGTCTCGAAGTGTTGCGGATCATCAATGAGCCCACCGCGGCTGCGCTCAGCTACGGGCTCGATGAAAGCGCCGAGAAAACCGTTGCGGTCTTCGACCTTGGCGGCGGCACCTTTGACATCTCGATCCTCGAAATCGGCGACGGGGTCTTCCAGGTCAAGAGTACGAATGGCGATACCTACCTGGGTGGCGAGGATTTCGACAGTTGCGTTGTTGAGTACTTGGTGAATGCGTTCAAAACCGAGCACGGCATTGATCTGCGCGGGGACCCCATGGCGCTCCAGCGCCTGAAAGAAGCCGCTGAACGCGCCAAACACGAGCTTTCCTCGCTGGAGGAAACCGATATCAATTTGCCATTCGTCGCTTCCGCCGGCGAGGGGCCCAAACATCTGGAAGTGACGCTTTCACGCCAGCTGCTCGAAGAACTGGCGATGCCTCTAGTGGCTCGTTTGGAAACCCCGTGCCGTACGGCGGTGGAAGACGCTGGGATCGAAATAGGGGCCATCGATGAACTGATCCTGGTCGGCGGTATGACAAGGATGCCGCTGATCCAGGCCAAAGTCGCCGAAATTTTTGGCATGAAGCCCAGCGTGGGCGTGGACCCCGATGAGGGGGTGGCCCAGGGGGCGGCCATTCAGGCGGGGGTCTTGAGCGGTACGGTAGAGGATATCCTGCTCCTCGATGTCACCCCGCTCTCGTTGGGGGTCGAAACCCAGGGCGGCGTGTTTACGACGATTATCGAAAAGAACACGACGATTCCCTCGTCGAAGAGT
>DUCH01000022.1 GCA_012959865.1 Myxococcales bacterium
CGTTGAGGCAACTGATTCGGCGCCGCTTAGTCGCCTCGATGTGTTGGCAAAAAGGTCAATTCGAGTTGCTGGCCGGTAAAATCGAGAACCCCGACATCGGGCCTCTCGGTTGGGATTTGCCGCCCTTGATCCACCAGGCGTTGGCGAGCCATTGGAGCGCCGATCAATTGATTGCAACGCTTTCACCCCGTCTCAACCTCTACCCCCACCCGGGACCCGGGTTCGTCAAGGCCGTGAAACGTCTGGAACTCAGCGCCTCGCATTCCGCGCTCTTCTGCGGCTTGGAGCGAACCCGCCGTTTGAGCGATGCCCTGGGCGAAAACTTGAATTCACCGGCGGCGCTCGCGGCTCTCTGGGTGCTCGACGAGTTGGGTGCCATCGAATTTTCCGAAGAACCGCCCGAAGACCAAAACGAGCGCGAGGCGAGCTTTCGGGCCGAAGTAGAACTCTCACTGCCGGGCGCTGCCAACGACCCGAAATCCCACGCTGCTCAAGGTGTCCGGAGCAGTCAGCATGCCGGCGGCCAGGCCGACCAACTGCGCGCGGAAATTCAACAGTTTCACTCGACCCAGAACACCCTCAATTACTATCAGTTGCTCGACGTGACCCCAGACGCCAAGACAGCAACTATAAAGAAGGCATATCTCAAGGCCGCAAAACGGTATCACCCAGACGCCCTGGCCCGTCTGGGCCTCCAAGAGATCAAGTCCGAAGCCTCTGAGGTCTTTTCTCGGGTCTCCCAGGCCTTTGAGATCCTCTCGAATGCCGAGGCGAGACAGGCCTACGACGCCGAACAACGCGGGGATTTGTCAGCGGAGGCTGCCCAATTCCTCACCCAAGCGGAGACCACCTATCGGAAAGGTGAAATCTTGCTTCGCATGGGAGACTTCAATGGTTCCCTCCCCTATCTCGAATCCGCAGTGGACGTCTGGCCCGAAGAAGGGGTTTACCAGAGCGCGCTGGGATGGGCGCTCTACAAACAATCAACCTCCGACCCTACGGCGGCCCGAGAGCACCTTGCACGGGCGATTGAGTTGACACCCAGGGACCCCGTTGCCCATTTTCGTCTCGGGATGGTGCTCCGCGCCCTCGGCGAGAGCAAAAGTGCGCAGAGCCTGCTGGACCTCGCAAAACAACTCGAGCCACAACCCGAGTAGTCCCGCCCCGCGCCCCAGGCGTATAGGCCTTAAGGCACCGGAGTTTTCGTGGGACCGGCCAGGCGAAGCAAAACCTGAGCGGCCGCATTGGCCTGGAAAGCGATCTCTGCCTTCTGCGCCCCGCCCGGGCGCCAATGTGTCGCCGTCAGCGCGTAGGCAGTTCCTTGATCGCCCCGGTAGAAATAGCGGGTCCGGGTATCGCCGACCCGGCTAAAGGGACCGTCGAAATCGACCTTTCTCGCGCTCGCGTCAAATCGCGCCAGCAGCCGAGCTGAATCCGGGCCAAGTGGGATGCGTCCGACAACCACGCCGCTGGGAAGCGCGTAGAGCGCCCTCAAGTTGGGATCGATAAGCGGCGCGCCCGACGCCACCCGAGCCCCGATTTTCCTGACCTCGTCGGTGGTTCGCTGCATGATGGACGCGCCCTGTACAGGGTGCCCGGAATAGCCCAAGGCATGGCCGAGTTCATGCAGTGCGGCGCCAAGCAGTTGGTCGTCGTCCAGCGCCATCTCCCGCCCCAGCGCGTCGGCCTGCCGCCGGTTCAAGTGGATCGAAGCCCAAACGATTCGGGCCTGCACTTGACCTTTTTTGAAGACCACACCGTTCGGCCCGATGTCAATGGCACAGTCCGCCAAGGCGTCGCCGCTGCCTCGCGGTGAACCGCCGCCGGACGGGGTAAAAAGAATTTCCAGCCGAGCCGCGTCGGGTACCACTTCCTGAAAGCGAATCCCAAGACCGGCATTCGACCAAGCCGCCAGGGCCACTCGCAGAATTCGCAACTCGCGGGAATCGGCATCCTGCGGAAGGGAGACGGGAATCGGCGCGAGATCCGGCCAGCGGCACAAGAAGAGCAAAAGGCCCCGGTCGGACGGAACCCAATGCGGAGCGGAGTCGAACAATCTCGAATTCCGAACCTCCGCCCGATCTCCGAGACCCGCGGGCAAGTCCGAGTAGTCCCATCCGCCCTGAGGGGCAGCACAAGCCGCCGCCAAGGCAATTGCTGCCAGCCAACCCGGTCCCCGTGCCTTTCCCCCCGTCACCATTTAGCCAGACCCCGTCCCCGGCGCGGCCATTAGCCGCGCATTCCAGGGCAGGAAGATCAAGAGACCCAGCCCCACGGTTGCAGCCACCGCCGCGTAGAGGAATTCATAGCTGGTCTGCTCGAGGAGTCCGCCAAAGAGAGGTCCCCCCACCACCGCCCCGAGGTCTGCCAATCCGGTAAAAATAGCCATGGCGCTCCCTCTCTGCTGTTCCGACGCGCGCTTGACCACCATGCCGAAAAGGATCGGAAACGTGTAGGCATGCCCGATGCCCCCGAGAACCCCCGCAAGCAGAACCATTCCCGCGCTGCGGGCCACGGCCAGAACCAGAAATCCTGCGGCAAAGACCAACAGCGCCGGGGCCAACACCCGGACGGGCCCCACTCGGTCGGGCAACCAACCCAGGAACAGGCGCATAACAACGGCCACCGCCGTATAGCCCGAAAAATACATCCCCACCGAACCCACCTCACGGGCCATGATAAACGTCTTCAGAAATATGAAGATCCCCGTCAGGGCAGCGAAGAAGACTCCGCCGATCCACCAAAGCGGCAGCAGATCGCGCTGGGTGAGCGCCGCGGTAAATCCTCGCGGCTTCGAGGGATCGGGGGGGCGCCTCGGGGCGTCGTGGAGGGGCAACGCGGTCAACAGTGCCATCACGGCGAACACCCAGGCCCAAAGAAAGAGCGTCGAGTAGCTTCCGTCGGCAAGAATACGATCGCCCAGTATGCCCCCGATGGACATGGGAGCCATTCCCGAAACACCAAATATCGCCAGCCCCTCGGTCAACCGCTGGGGAGGCACCCAGTCCGCCGCGTAGGTGAACAGCACGGTAAAGAGGGTCGCTCCAGAAATCCCGTGAAGCACCCGAACGATTAGCGCCCAAGGCCCCATGTGGTCGACGGTCAAATACAGGCCGATCACCACCACATTCAGCCCATTTCCGAAGAGGATCGGCACGCGTCGACCCAAGCGGTCCATCGCCGTGCCGAGAAACGGACGGATCCCAATGGCCACGGCGCTCATGGCGGCAAACATCCAACCAATGACCACCGGGCTCGCCCCAAGGTCGGAATAAAATCCAGGGAGGTGCAGGAAAAGACAGAAGGCTATCCCTTGAAGAAAGTTGCTCAGGCTGCAGAGCACGAAGGGACGAGTCAGAAGTCGCGAGTCGCCGGTCGCGAGCGAAACCCCACTCACCCCACGATGCTCATGCGCCCGGCACTGGCATCGGTCTCGAAACCGAAAATCTGCCCGTAGAAATAGAGTTCGCCCTCCAGGGCCATGCGAATATTCTCGGCCTGGCGAAAACCGTGTTGCTCACCCTCGAAAGGCACATAGGCATGGGCGATCCCGCGCCGAGCCAGAGCCTCCACCATGGCCTCGGCCTGTTGGGGCGGAACGATTTTGTCTTCAAGACCCTGGAAGAAGGCCACGGGGCAATTCAGTCGCTCGGGGAAATGAATCGGCGAGCGAGCCCGATAAAGTTCGCGGGCTTCGGGATAGGGGCCAACCAGACCGTCGGTGTAGCGGGCCTCAAATTTATGGGTATCCCGGGCCAGCGCCTCTAGATCGCCGATTCCGTAATGACTGGCTCCAGCGCGAAACGTATCGTGAAAGGTGAGCGCGCAAAGGGTTGTATACCCCCCCGCGCTCCCTCCGCTAATGGCGAGCCTCTCGGCGTCAACGATTCCATCCGAGGCCAGCACGCGGGCGGCCTGAACGCAGTCCTCGACATCGACCACGCCCCATTGGCCGCGCAAGAGTTCCCTATAGCTCCGCCCGTAGCCCGTTGATCCCCCGTAGTCGACATCCACGACGGCAATCCCCCGACTCACCCAATACTGGATGCGCAGGTCCAGAGCCGCAGAGGCGGCGGCGGTTGGGCCGCCGTGGCTCTTGACCAGAAGCGGAGGGCGCTCGCCCCGCGCTGCGTCGGTTCCGGGGCCGGCTTGGGGAGCGTACAGCCAGGCGTGCGAGCGCCTGCCCCCAGCGGACTCGAATTCGAGCGCTTGGGGAGCAACCAAGCACGCCGAATCGAATTCCAAGACCGAACCCAGCTGAAGCTCCCGGCAACCGCCCCCGGCGAGGTCCAGCGCCACCACAGCCGAAGGCCGCGCCGACCCTGCCCCCACGAAACACGCCCTGCCCCGTTCCACGCGGAGCCCCTCGAAGCTCGTGTAGGGAAGCGAGATATCCACCAAGCCTCCCGATCCAAGATCGAGTCGTCCCAGCCGGCTGTGTCCGCCCACCCCGTGGACACAGAGAATTTCCTGCTCGGATACGAACGCGTAACGGGATAAACCGAAAACCCACTGAGGCCCCGCAAATTCCTCGGCCCGGGTGCAGAGTGAGACAACGCCGTTCGCGCTCAACTGGTAAAGGTTCCACCACCCGCTCCGATCCGACACAAAGGTCAATCGCCCGGCGGGCGAAAAGGTCGGTTGAAAGATGGACTCCTTCGCGCCTCCCGCGACGGCTCTCGCTGAACCCCGGGGTCCCTCCTTCCCCCAGGCCTGGGCGAACAGCGTCGTACCGTCCCAAGGCATGTTGGGGTGACTCCAAGCGGTAAAAGCGAGCTGAGCGCCATCGGGCGAAATCGCTGGAAAGCTGTAGAAATCATGGCCCTGGGCAATCACCAGCGGGGCATGAGTTCGGGTGGGCAGTCCGGCCTCGGGGAGGGCAAAGGCGACGAGTCGGTTCTCGGGCTCCTGCCCTTCCCGGGCTCGCTCCTCCACGGCGATCAGCCAAGCCCCATCGGGCGTCACGACGAAGTCCGCATAGCGACCACCCGGCGGCGAGATTGGCGCCGAACGTCCACTCTCAAAACCATAAATGCGCTGGTCCGAAAAATCGACGCAGAAGAGCCGCCCGCCGGCGACTTGGTAGTCGCCGCCCCCGTACTCGTGCACCAAGGTGCGAACGTTTACGCTGCCGGGGCTGCACTCCACGGGAATCGATGCCGCGTCACCGAAAGCATCCCGAACGCACATGACCTGTTGGCGCCCGCCCTCCGTGGGTCGCCCCTCCAGCCAGTACACCGCGCTGCCCTCGATACGCGGCTGGGAAATACGGAGCGCGGCCTGGGCAAGTTGCTCGGCTTGAATCGGCGAAGGCCAATTTCCGTACGGATGACTCAATGGCGGCTCCACACAACACGCTTCGGGCCCTCGCTCATCGAGCGCGTTAAAGCGGCCATCCCGAGTTCATCCATCGGCCCCTCCATCGCCACGGGTCGCTCCCCCCTCCGCGCCTCTGCGCTCAGCCGAAGGCGAACTCTGCGGCGGAGGTGCCGAGCCCTTCGCATTCGACTGGATCTCCGAGGACCCATCGGGTGCGGGCAGTACCCGCTTCAACCGATCGAGCAGAAATTTGTTCGCAGCGATCGCCCAGGCAACGAAGGGAACGGCGTCGGTGAGGATCAGCGCCGGGAAATACCGCGCCATCGACTCGACGCTTTCCCCATCGCGAATGAAGCACACCCAGGACCAATAGCCCAACGCGACATGGGCAAAAAAAATCGCCAAAAACCCAAGGCCAAGGCCACCGAGTCGCCGCTTGATCGACATCTGCGGGGTCACCACCATGAGGACCAAAAATGGGATGTATCCCGCCAAGCGGTCGCGGACCAGGCCCGCCCGAATGCTTTCCACTCCCAGCTCCTGAAGCAAGGGAAAGGCCAAGCGCTTGAAAATTTCGTAGTAGCTATCCAGGCCGCCGTGAGTCCACCACCAGGCCAATGGGACGGAAATGAGTCCGAACTCAATCAGAATGAGAAGCGGTCTGATCTTCACGCTGCACCACCTTGACGATCCATAGCAGCCAAACCGAGGTAATCATGACGATCATCGTTGCTTGCCAGAAGTAGAGATGCATGAACTCAAACGCCTTGGACCAGTGCCGACCCACCACGATCAACCCCGCGATGCGCACCACGTTGAAAAGATAGATCAGGGGACAACCGAGGAACACTCCAATGGCGCGCTTTGCCCAACTCGTTGGAAATGCCAGGACAGCGGCGGTGAAGATCAACATCTCGTACAGCCCCGTGCACTCATCGATGATCTTTACGACAAATTGGCCGTACCAGACCATCTTTCCGTCCAGTCTGGCGTCGCCGGAGACCAAGTCAAAGATCAGAAACTCGATTCCCGCCGTAGCCCGAATGAAAGCCTGGATGATCCAGTTAAAATGCTTCACCACTATGGGGTACCCAAAAGACGCCAAACCCAGATAGGGGAGAAAGAGGGCAATGAACCGATAGGCGGGATTGTTCCAAAAAGCGCGAATGGCCTGCATCGAGGACGCCCGAGGCTCCCCGGAGCCTACGCCGCCGTCCTGGCCTTCCTCGGCGGGTTCAGCGGGCTCGCCGGGAACATCGCCTTTGGGCTGGCCCTCCTGGGGGCGATCTCCGTTCGAATTTGCCATGGCGTCAGCCGCCCATCTTAGGGATTCAGCGGGGGCTGTCGCCACGCGGGTCGCGGGGAAGAAATAGCGCCCCCGCAAGGACGGGGGCCCCCCCAACCCGGCGCGGAGAATAAAACGGACTCACCCTGACCGGAATCCAAGCCAAGCACCACCGCACCGTCCCGGCCCGTCCAACCCAATCGGCCACCCGAACGCACCAGTCGCTTCAGCGCACGGGGATGAGGCAATCTGGATCCGCCACCACAGGGTGCCGAAAGCATCAGCCACCGCGGCCCGATGGCGCCCAAAAACTCGGCACTGGAAGATCCGGCACTCCCGTGATGCGCAACTTTCAGAAGATCCGCAGCGAGGTTCGCCCCGGAGAGCCGGAGTTCGGTTTCGACCCCGACTCCGATATCCCCGGTCAAGAGCATGCGCCAGCCCGCCAGTTCAAGCGCCAGCACCAGTGACCGCGCGTTGGCCGAATCGCCTTCACGATCGCGACGCGGCCAAAGAGGCGTCACCCGGAGATCTCCGATCTGCCTGGGCGGCGATTCCGCACCCATTTCGATGACCTTCACCCCTCTGAGCCGGGCGACTTCCAGCACCGACCCGAACGCCGGATCGTTCCTTCCCCCCCAAGGAAGCCACACCTCGGCCACCGGGATCGCACCCAGGACGGCGGGAATGCCGCCCCGATGATCGATATCCCCGTGAGTGGCCACCACCGCGTCGAGAGACTCAACACCCAGTGCGGCCAACGCCGGGACCACCACGCTTCGACCGAGATCGAAACTGCCTGGAATCGCTCGGCCGGCGTCGACCAGGATGGCCGACCGCTCGCCCTCCACCAGCAGCGCATCCCCCTGCCCCACGTCGAACATGACAAAGCGTGGCGGCGGGGAAGCCAGATTCGCGATGGGAGCGCCTCTGAGCCAAAGAACCCCCGCCAGAGCGATGATCACCGCTTTTCGCGTCTCCAACTGCCGGCAGGCAACCACGGCAAGCCCAGCCGCCACGATCAGCGCAGGCCATTGTGGCCGACCGTAGGCCAGCGGCAAGCTCGGTAGTGTGTTCGACAGCCCATGAACGGCATTCAGCGTGAGCCCCGCCACCGCGTGGGCAGCCCCCAGAATCCAACTCGCGAAACTCGTGTCGAGGCCAACCACACTCGCGGCGAGCAGTGACGCGGGCAACAGCACCCAAGTGATCCACGGGATGGCCACGAGGTTCAGGAGCAATCCGGCCCCTCCCGGGGACAGACCGCGCCAAGCCAACCAGGGCGCGGTGGCGACGAGGGCCAGCGCCGACAAGTGAAGAAGAAAACGAAAACGCCCGGCCGTGCGGCGAAGAACCGACGCGTCGGGCGGCGGGTCCTGCGCCGGATTGCGGTGGGCCGACAAGAGCGCCGCGGTTGCCGAGAACGAGAGTTGCGCACCCAATTCAAAGAGCACCTGGGGTGCGGCGAGTCCAACCCACAGCCCCGCGATCGAAAACAGATGGGCCAATGGGATTTGGCGGCCCAAAGTGAGCGCCCAGAGATTCGCCCATACGAAGGCCAAGGCCCGCTGAACCGGCGTTCCGAAACCCGCCAACAGCGCGTAAGCAGCGGCCCCCACCGCGGCGGCGGCCAGGGCGCCCAGGCGCAGGTCCCTCCCCCGATCCCCCAACCAGCCCAACACGAAATGCGCCAAGGAAAAAACCAGACCCGCGGCCAGGGCGAGATGAAGCCCCGATACCGCCAGAACATGGGCAATGCCCAGGCGCGCAAACGCGTCCCGGGTGGCCGGCCTCAACCCTTCTCGATCGCCCACGGCCAGCGCCGCCAGCAGGCCCCCCGATTCAGCCGATCCGGTTCCGCGCAGACCCGGCTCATCGGCTCCCGAAACAAGACCTTGAAAAATTTGCTTGCGCAGCCCGTCCAGCCACGCCCCGAGATGCGCCGACAAGGACCCCGACAAGGGCCTCG
>DUCH01000023.1 GCA_012959865.1 Myxococcales bacterium
CCGGCCACGATCGCATCACCATGCTCGGGACTGGACTGAATTACACCCGGAGCAGTTGGCTTCTCAAGGCCGAAGTCGCGTTTCTCGACGAACTCGATTACACATTTTTGGTTCCCAATCCGGCCTTTTCGCCCCCTACGCAGGAAGCTCCCTACGCCCTCTCGTCCCAGCGCCTGTCAAGATTCGACTGGATGGTGGGCCTTGAGTACTACGGCTTCGGCGACACCACGGTCTCGCTCGACTTTGCCCATCGTCACGTGATCGACTACGACCCCTGGCTCCAATTCTTTCCGAACTACGTCTACGAGAACAGTTTTGAAGCTGCGCTTCGTGTCGGATCCGAATTTTTCAACGGTAGACTCCGCGCAAACGCCCTCGGAGTCGGCCTCGCCAACGAGAAAGGCTTCCAGGGTGGAATTCTTCGACTCTGGGGAGACTACGAATTGGTCGAGGCTTTCTTCTTCACTGGCGGCTACATCCACTATTTCGGAACGGACCAGGTGCCCTTCGACACCTGGCAGAGAAACGGAAGAATTTTCTTCAATCTCAAATTTAGCTTTCCGTAAAATCGAGCCCGGGAGTATCGAGTTCGTCCAGACTCGCGCACCAATCCGACGAGATTCGATGCTAGAGCCCACTTTACCCGGCCCCAAGCCCGGATATTCCCTCGATATGTTCCCAAAAACTCCACAAGCACATCCCACATCGACCGCTGTACAGGCGCCCTTAGTAACCAAGATGCCTCATGAATCGGCTATGGTTGTTCAGCATTCTCACTAGAAATACCCCCGTCCCACCCCCTCCACTCGGGAGTTCCACCCTTGAGCGCAAAAGTATTGATCGTCGACGACGAATCCCATATATGCACCATGCTTGATCGAATACTCAAGCGCGAGGGATACGATGTCGAAACTTCAACCGATCCAGAGCACGGACTAACCCTGCTCAAGCAGCAGCCCTACGACCTTCTCGTGACCGATCTCAACATGCCCGGCATGACGGGCCTGGAACTGCTGGGGCGAGCACGAAAGATCCAGCCACAATGCGAGGTCGTGATGATGACCGGCTATGCGACCGTTGAAACCGCTCGAGATGCGCTGAAGCGAGGCGCCATCGACTACATCGAAAAGCCAATGGATATCGAGGACGAGTTCCTACCTCTCCTGGCCAAAATCCTCGGCTCCGACAATGAGAGCCAAGACCAAGATGAAGATCGGGAAGAAGCCCGAACTCAGGACGCCTGGGGTGATTTCGTCGGCCGGGGCGAGGCCACGCTGACCCTGCTGAACAAAGTCACCAAGGTCGCGCGTTCAGATGTCCCGGTGCTGCTCCAGGGCCAGTCGGGCACGGGTAAGGAAGTGGTTTCCGAACTCCTTCACAAACTTTCGCGGCGGTCAGAACGCCCCTTTATCAAAATTAATTGTGCGGCCCTTCCCGAGGGCCTTCTCGAGAGCGAACTCTTCGGACACACCAAGGGCTCGTTCACTGGCGCCACGAGTGATCGCGACGGCCTCTTCAAGGCCGCGGACGGCGGGACCCTTCTCCTCGACGAAATCGGCGAAATCTCCCGAACCTTTCAGCCGAAACTTCTGCGAGTACTGCAGGACGGCGAATTCCATCGCGTGGGCGACGCCCAGCGCAGTATCAAGGTCGATGTCCGAATCGTGGCCGCCACCAACCGGAATCTCGCCGAGGCCGTTCGAGGCGGAGATTTCCGCGAAGACCTCTACTACCGGCTCAATGTCGTTCCCCTGGAAGTTCCCACCTTGCACGACCGCATTGACGATCTTCCCGACCTGCTCGACCACTTCGTCGCCCAGGCGGCGCGCAAACATACAGGCTACGCCCGGGTTCATTTCCCCGAAGACCTCGTCCGCATTCTCCGCCACTACCCCTGGCCGGGCAATATTCGGGAACTCGCCAATGCCGTAGAGAGCGCAACGGTTCTAGCCGAAAGCGAGGAAATTCAATTGTCCGACCTGCCGGTGGCGATTCAGGATTTCGCCCGAAGCCTGGGCCAAGAAGTGGGCGCGGACATCGAACTGCCCATGGGAGGAGCGCCCGAGACCCTCGAAGAGATCGAGATGCGCTGCATCATACAGTCAATGGCAAAAACGAAATTCAACCGTACCCGAGCGGCCGACCTCCTAGGCCTCACGCGGCGTACATTGAGCTACCGAATCAACAAGTACGACTTGGAGGATCGCCTCACCCGCCTCCGCGAAGAGAGCAGCGGCGGCAAAAACGATGGCGAGAGCGCCGCGTAACATTCGGTCGAGTGGTGCTGTCGAGCAGTTCTATCGAGTGGTGCTGTCGAGCAGTCCTATCGAGTGGTTGTGTAGCCACCTAGCGGGCTCCATAGACCCGATGGGTCTGCGGAATCAGCCTGACATCGGCGAGCCGCTCGTCGCAACGCCGAAGATGGTCGAGTAATACCTCTGCCGACGGTTGCGCTTGAACCCGGCCGTAGGGGGTTACGGGCTGAAGGATAAGCGGAACCCTCGGTGCCGTGGAGGCGAGCACTCGGCAGACCTCTTCCACTTCTTCGTGAGTGCTGTCGCACGTGATGACCACTTTTACGCACGACTCGACGCCTCTTTCCTGGATCAGGGAGAGGAATTCGGTGTGAAGTTCGCTGAATCCTTTCGAACCCGAGTTCGTCCCTGGGGCCTCCTCTGCCCAGCAAACATCACTTTCTAGCTTCCAGTCCATGGACACGTAATCAATGGCTTCGATCACCTGAGACAAAGCCTCCACAGCTAGCCCGTGGGTTTCGAGGGAGACCCGCAAGCCGAATTCCCGAGCGATCTCGGCAGCACTGACCACGGCTGCGGGCTGGAGAAGCGGCTCACCTCCGGTGAGGCTGAGAAAGCTTCCCGGCGACGGAGCCAAGGCCCGGATGGCTTCGACCAGGCGCTGACGCGTGATGGGATTCGCCGCCTTTTCAAACTCCCCGCTCCCTGGGGAGGTTTCAAACCGACATTCCCTTGAAGGCCGCCATGTTCCCGGCGTATCGCACCAACCGCAACGCAGATTGCAGCCGCCGAAGCGCAGGAAGAGCGTTGAGCGCCCTACATGGGGGCCCTCACCCTGAGCCGACCAAAAAAGTTCGACCAGGTCAAATTCCGTCTCAAGCCCCACGGCCTCTACCGCTCGAGAATCGAGCGGCCCATCGCAATCTCCCCAACGACCTCATCGAGCCGCTCAGGATGGACATCCAACTCGTCTACCAGAAAGCGCGCGACGTGGTCGTCATCGGGCAGAGCCTGGACCCAGTCCAGCTTCTCAGCGAGATGTTCGGCCAGCGCTCCAAAGTCGAGCGTCCTACGTCCACCCGTCTCTTCCCCGCCAAAGATGAGAAGGTTCGAGGCCTCCGCATACGCAAGCGACAATTGCGCCTCATAGCGCTCTCGCGCGATTCGCGACGCCAAGTGAAGGTCGATTCCTTCCGAAGCGTTCACGATCACCAACGCGTAGCCCGCGAAGTGAACAATCCTGAAGTCGCGGCCCGCGACGTACGCGACCTCTCCTGGTGCTTCAGGCACTTGTGCACGCGCTGCCTCCTTGGCGAGGTCGCTGGGTCGCCCCGCCAGCAGCGGTTCGATCTCAGAACGGATGCCACCCGACTTTCCGGCGAGTTCTCCCAAACGCGACCACCACAAACGACCCCAGCGTTCGTAATCGTGCTCGGTAAACCGACCGCAGGCCAAATCAACCATTTTGTCAGAAAACCGACTCCGCCGGCTACTCGTGGCGAGAACCAGCGGCAGGGTTGAGCCCGCGCCCGCTACGTGATGCACCGCGTCTTCGCCAATGGCTTGCTTGAGAGCAAAAAGATCTTCCGGAGGCCAGGAATGGTGATCGTACCAAGTCAAGCGATCCCGGTAGAGGGCAGCCGCCTGCAAAACGTCCGCCGCCGGGGAGGGAACGAAACCCACCAAATGAATCGGAACACCTTCCTGAATGTCGGGCATCACCTCTCGAAAGAAATTCATCAGTTCGGACTGCTTATAGATCCACACGCCCTCCAACAGACGAACGTCCCTGGCGAGCAAAACCGCTGATAGCAATGAGTCGCGATCGCCCGCCGAGACGATCACCGCGCGTCGCCGAGGCGGCCGAGGCGGGTCCACCGCCACCGGGACATCCGCAACATCGGCCTTCCGCACCGCGCGTCGCTTGTCCCGCTCACGTTGGCGGTCCCGGTCGCCATCGTCGTCGCCGCCCTCTTCCAGGTCATCACTCGTATAGTCGAGACTGGGACTCGGCTGCAGGGCCGGCAGATCGTCAGGAATCTCTGACAGCACATCCGTCAGATCATCGGCAAAAATCTCTTGGTCCTCGGCGAGATCTCCCGACGGTGGCAAAGGCTTTGCCGAGGGGCGGCCCTCCTCGGCCTGACCTCCATCCCCTGAACCGTTTTGGCTGTCCGGCTTGCCATCGCGTCTCCCTTCGCTTCGGCGCCGTCCGCGCTGGCGCTGACGCCCGCGACGGCGAGGACCCGGAGATTCCTCTTTCCCCTCGGAATCATCCAAATCAAAGAGTGAAACCTCCTCGAAACCAGGGCGCTCGGGCGGCTGTTTGGCCTTTGCTTCGCCCTCCTGCGACCTCTCACCACCACGGCCACCTCTCCGACCTCGGCGCCGAGATCCGCCGCGCTCGGCTTGAGTTTCACTGACCGGGGAATCCGACGGCGCTGCCTCGGGAGGCGCGCCCTTCCCTTCCTCGCCACCGCGACTCGAACGGCCTCCCTGCCGACGGCGTCGGGGCGGGCCATCGCGCATGGAGCGCACAGCCTCTTCGGCCCCCACCGCCTCCAGGCTCACCTTCTGGTCGCGGCCAGCCCGGATCTCGTAAAGGGAGTGCCCCATCGCCAGGGCTGACAAAACTTGAAGAGCCGCTGCTCCGAACTCCTTGGCGGCCAAAAGCAGTTCCGGCGTCTCAAATCGAACTGGAGCAGAGGCATCGGCAAAAATCACCGGCATCGCGAGCCGCAACTTTTGAACACCATCCAAGATCGTTCCGAGTGCCGCAAGATCGAGGATCTTCCGCCCGGCCCCGGCGGCCGGACGGCCGTCAATACCCAGGCCCACCACATCAATTGCATCGCGGTCGGAGGCTCCCGTGGGCCAACGGGAAACGGCGCGCAGTCCGGATGCCTCGATCAATGGGTTGAGGGTGTTCGCTCGCAGTGCTTCTTCGCTGCCTCGCAATTTCTTGTCGTTGAGTCTACGCCGGATCTGGCCTTCAAGATCGTCGAACGCACCCGCCAGGGTCTCATTCGACAGATTTGTACTCTGCCGCTGACCGCTGAAAATGTGCAGTGCCGCGGCCCCTTCGTCCGCCCGCAATTCGGCCATTCGCTGGGCATACACGATGAGTTCGACGCTCCGGCCCACCCCACGAACCGCACCGCCATGCTTGGCCGCCAGCCCCTCGAGACTTCGGGTCGCTCGCTGGAAAATTTCGCGCTCCTCAGCGTCCGACAAGTGTCTTCCCACAGTATCAAGCCGCACCGCAGTCGGTTCAAGATCCGCTTCGGCTTCCACATCGCCCCGATTCGCCGCCAGTTCAGGAGCGCTGATCGGCCGCAGCTTGAAGGGCAACTCGACCCGTACCAGGCCCAGCCGACGACGCGCTACGATCGACCAGCTTGGCGCGATGGCGAAGACCTCCCCGGTGAAAGCCTCATCGGTCGAAAGCCGCACCCCGGTAGCCAGGCCCGCCAACAAAGCGTCTCCGGCGTTGGTTGGGGAAAACGCGACGATTACCGCTTCGCCTGATTCACCGAGACCGCGCCCCACTACTGCGAGGCGATCCGAAATGGACTCGTCGGAGATCACCTCGAGCTTTGAAACCGGAATCGCGCTCGTTTCCTCGATACGGGCCAACCAACGGCTCGCATCAATAACCTCGGAACTTCTTTTCGCTCCCTCGCCCCGCCGTTTGCGGGAAAAGCGTCTCATCATCTCTTCGATCCCTTCAGTTCGGCCAATATCCTTGGCGGGCACTCTCTACTACTCGGTTCGCAGCTACACGACGCCAGTGGAGAATGAATACACCGCCTGTTTTTCGGCCGTTATGAGTTTTCTATCGAGCTAGATCCAACCGGATCAGCAACTTCTGCCCAACCGAGCTTCTGCTCCAACTCCTGTTGCAATGCGCTCCGCACGCCAACGATAAGCGCAGCCACAACAGGCCCAACCTCAAGATTTCCCCCGCGCAATCGATCTGCAGTCGCTAGACAGGCCCCAGCGAGTCCGTTCTCGCCACCCCGCCAGAACATATATGCCGTCTCCTCGAATCGTTCCGCGTTGACTCTGGCGGTGTCTCCCTCCGCGTAGAGGCGTTGCACCTCTTCGTTGAGCCGTGCCTCGAGCGCATGATCGTCCCGATCCACGCTCGAAAATTCGTCGAGAAGTAAGATTACAATTTTCTCCAGAAAAGCCGATTTCGGAGGCCACGGGCCAAGCCTTCCCTCTGAGACTTCCGCCACCAAGGCATCGATCGAACCCGCCCCGATCTCGTCGCCCAGTTCGCTTCGAACCTCTTCGCCCGGAGTTAAGATTCCAGCTCCCTCGAGGCCGAGCTTTACACGCCATTCCGAGAACGTTTTGGGGAGAGGAAGATCCGGCGACTGCACGTCGCGGTGACGACTGATCAACGCACGAACGCTCCCAGGATCGGCTTCGACGGCGGGGAAACGCGAACGACGCGTCAGGTCCCTGACAAAGTCGCCGACCTGACGGCGACCCGCCCGGTAGACTTGAAAGTCGACGATGCCCCGGTCAGCATCGAGAAGAGCTTCAAAGACCCTCGCCCCTCCGCTCGGACTCGACTCCACGATGTACACCAAGCGACCGCCCCGAGGATCGTAGGGCGACACGTGCCCCATGGAAATTTTTTCGTTCAAATCGGGCAAGCGACCCACATGGGGAACACCGCTCGCATCGTCCACTACGTCGATACCTCTTGAGCGCGCCTGATGGACAAGGCGCCGCAAAGCCTTCCTGCCAGGCTTCGGAATCTCGGCTTCCGGGACCGACACGACAATCGCGGCTCCCTCTTCCTCCTCGAGCCACGCGGAGGCAAGTTCTTCTCCGGACTCGAGCTGGTTGACAAAAAGCCATGCGAGCACCCGGACGCCGGCCGCATCGTCGAGAAGATCGAGCAGTTGAAACGGATCGCCGTTGGCCGGGCGAATTTGCTCGGCGTCCTCGGGCATTGCTTCTGCCGCGCTCTCCAAGCTTTCGGCGAGACTCATGACTGCATCTCAGTAACTTCTCTCTCCACGAATATGGACTTCGTCAAACCAAGCGCTCCGAAAAGCCGCCAATCGCCCACCCTCCCGGGGGTCGGGGGCAGCTAAGGGATCCTGTGGCGCTCCCAAACGAGCGCCGCAGCCGACCCCGAGGCCAAACTGCGGCTGGCCGAATCTTAGACGAGAAGGCGGCCCAAGGCCCGCCCATCGCCCGCTAATTCCGATAAGGCTCCGCTAGAGATCCACTCCGTGCTCCGAGCCCAGAACCTTCCTGTGCTCCGACAGAGCGAATCGATCGGTCATACCGGCCACGTAGTCGGCAATCGCCCTGGCCTCCCCCTCCTCGCCACAGCGCCCGCGCACCCCCTCCGGCAGTCGCGCGGGATCCTTGGAAAATGCCCTGAAGAGATCCTCAACAACCGCCTCGGCCCGCCCGGTCCGACTGAGAACCGTGGGATGATTGTAAAAACCATCGAAGAGAAAGCTCTTCAGTTCGCGGCGAGCGCGGTCCAGTTCGTCCGAAAGAGAAATCGCTCGCGTCGCGTTGCGTCTCACGGCGTCGGGCGAGTCGAGCCCTTGGGCTTCGATTCGAGCAAAGCTCGTCGCGATCAAGTCGGTCACCAAGCCATTAATCATGCCCCGCACGATCCATGAGCGCCGAACCGGATCGGGTGCCGATACGTATTCTGCGTCGACTTCCCGAATCAAATTTCCCAGATGGGGAAGATCCTCGATCATTTCGAACGTCAACAATTCGGCCCGAAGCGCATCGTCGAGATCGTGATTCAAATAGGCAATTTCATCGGCGGCGTCCGCCACCTGCGCCTCGAGACTACGCTGAGCGAGCAATTCGGGTAACTCAACCGGGTGTGTCCAATTGCATCCGTGTTTCAGAATCCCTTCGCGTGTCTCATCGCTGAGGTTGAGACCGGGATACTCAACGTGCCTTTGCTCCAACAGGTCGACCACGCGCAAGCATTGCCGATTGTGATCAAACCCCCCTTCAGACACCAGCATTTCGGCCAAAACCCGTTCTCCCGCATGGCCAAAGGGTGTGTGGCCCAGGTCATGAGCGAGAGCAATCGCCTCAGCCAGGTCCTCATTGAGGCCCAGCACACGAGCAATGGTCCGGGTAATCTGGGCGCCTTCAAGGGTGTGGGTCAAACGGTTGCGATAGTGGTCGCCCTCGTGATGGACAAAAACCTGGGTCTTGTATTGCAGACGCCGAAACGCCCGGGAGTGAATCACCCGATCACGGTCGCGCTGATAGGCGGTTCGAAATTCATGTTCGGGCTCGGGGTACAGCCTGCC
>DUCH01000024.1:0-727 GCA_012959865.1 Myxococcales bacterium
ATGCTGGTCGGGGGCGGGCAGCCCGAGTTGTTGAGGATCCTGGCGGAAGAAGTCCTCTAGGGCGCCCGATTCGCAGAGACCTTTATCTTCGCGAAGACCTTTATCGCGAAGACCTCCATCGCGAAGACCTTCATCGCAAAGACCTTCATCGCCGGGTCCGGCGAGCGGGCTGAGGCCCAGCACCGAGATCAAGGGTTCTCTTCGCACCATTTCTGAACGGATCGCAGGGTGGTGTCGATCTGCGCGGTGGCCATCTCCCGGACGTCGAAGCGATCGATGGTCTCGCCGACCAGGGGAATCGAGTTCGAGGCGATCAGACGCATCGAAAGACGGGTTTGGTTTGCACTCTCGGCTTGGAGAGTAAAAGTTCGCTCGTAGCTCAGCGAGCCGATATTCAATTTGCTTCGGAGGCGATGGGGCGGGTCGATCTCCAACGGTCGGTCGTGCATGACGAGTTGCACCGAACCCAGGCGGTAGCGCCAGCGCGCGTGTTGGCCGCGAAACGGGTAGCGGTCGAGGTCATCCGCCGGGGCGAGCATCTGCTCATCCCACGAAACGAGTTCGGCGGGCTCCGTCAGGGCGCGCCAGACCCTCTGGGCAGTGGAGTCGATCACGGTAGCCATCGTGATCGTAATCAAGCGCAGCCCCCCTGGGTAGGTTCAAGCCAAGAATGCGGAGTTCGGGGGGTTTGCGCAATGGAGGGCCCGAGGAGAACGGTCAACTTCTT
>DUCH01000024.1:1017-8562 GCA_012959865.1 Myxococcales bacterium
AGCGAGGGTCAAATTTGAAGCCCCAACGCCCATTCTCTTCCTCGCGCAGCGAGTTTGTAGCGATCTGGCCGAGCAATTCGGGCCGGATGTGTTCCGAGGGCGGGATCACGCGGTACCGCTCGATGGCTTCGGCTCGGCTCGGATAGGTGCGCCGGAGGGAGAGTGCCAGCCGGGCGACCCGCCGTGATCTTCGGCTGGCACCCCGTGCGAGATCCAGGAGTACCAGCTTTTGGGTTTCGCGATGACGCGAGGCATGGTCGAGGGCGACCTGTGCGCCCATGGAATGGCCCACGAGGCTGATCGATGGGGTGCCCAGGTGTTCGCAGAGCCCCTCGAGGTCGGCGTTGAATGCGCCGACCTCGAGTTCTTCGGGATAGTCGGAGTCGCCGTGCCCGCGAAAATCGAGTGCCAAAACGTGGTGGTTTTGCGCGAGTTCGGCGGCCACATGATCCCACCAGTGGGCATTGGCCCCCCCTCCGTGGAGCAAGACGAGGGGAGGATCCTCTTCGTTCCCCCAATGGAGCACATTGAGAAAAGCGCCGGAACAAAAAGAATGGGCGAATCGCTCGGATCGGGGTTTCACGGATCCCCACGCTACCCATCTCGCCGCCTCGTCTCAACGGTTTTCGGCAAAGCGCTTTTATTTTCCGGGATTTGCATCGCATTCGTCATGGTCTTTGAAAACTATTCCGAATCGGTGAAAACCGTCGAAATTGGGGTTAAACCACCGTTTCCGACGATTGTCCGGTTCCTCTCGCGGTATTCTCGAGTCTCGCGCCCCGGTTGGATCGCCCGAATCGCGAGTTTTTCGGGCCTTGACCCCCCGCTGAGGCCGGAATCGCAAGTGTCCAAATCGACGTTCTCAGACCCTCTCGTTGCCTTTTCGATTGACTCCAAGACGGAAACCCTTATGATCCGCGCCAATCACCGTGTTTGAGAACACAGCAGGGGGTTACCGGCGGTTGTCGTCACGAGTTCCGTGACGGTGGGCAGACCGGAAATTGGGAGGTCACATGGCCGCGAAGAAAAAGAAGAAGAAGGCAGCACGCAAGGGCAAGTCCGGAGATCTGATCATCTCGAAGGCGCGGACCAAAGCCGCCGTCAAAAAGTGCAATGTGGGCTCTGAGTTCTATGGTGCACTCGATGCGGTTGTTCGGGACATGATCAAGGGCGCCGAGGCGCGAGCGGTTGGCAACAAGCGCAAGACCTTGAAGGCGGTTGACCTCTAGTCGCTTCGCGACGGAAGATCTTCAAGCCGATCGGGCCCGCCCTGGGGATCCATGAACTCCGGGGCGGGCTTTATTTTGTTCGTTATTCGGCAATGGAATTTAGTGCGTGCGGCTCGTGGACCCGATTTCATCGCCTTCGCTGGGGGCCTCGCCAGGGTTCTCACTCGAGTCCTCATCGGTTTCCGAAAAGGACGGTCGCACGCCTTCGGGCTGCAGGTTGACCCCGACCCGGAAGAGCCGACTCACGTCGCTTCGACGCAGTACGTCCACGGGCGCGACGCCGGTTTCGCTTGCGATGAATTCCAGGCCCAAACTCGTAATGGAGGCCGCTTTCTCCATGGTATCGGGCAGGGTGTCGCTGTCGCCCAGATCCCGTCGGTCGGCAACCGCAATTCGGTTGGCGAGTGACAGGAAGTCGTAAAAGAAACGCGCCCGCTCGTCGGTGTCGAGATCGACCACCGCACGGAAGATCGGGTGACGGTGATCCGCCGCCGCGGGCAGCGCGGTGATCCAGACCGGAAGGTCCCACTCCAACAGTTGGGTAGGGATGGGTTCGGGCGGAAGATCGGCCAACCGATCCGGGCGCAGATGGCCGTAGATCCCCATGGAGCGGTCCCATGACGGAAATCCCAAGTCCTCCAAGCGATTGGTTCGCCAGCGCAACGCCCAATCGGTGATCTCGGTTGTGATTTCCTCGCGGACCGAGTGCATCATGCGAAAATAAAGCCAGTAATCCTTTTGAAAAAGAACCTGCAGGAGCCGAAGCAGTGGAGCGAGATCATCGTTGTCTCGACGGGCAATAAGGTAGAACTGTCCCTCGAAAGTTTGTCCACCCTCTGGAGGCTGCCAGTCTTCGTCGCCCGAGGGTTTGAGTTCGACATCCGCGTGGTCTCGCAAGTAGAGGGCGATCATCTCGGGATCCATTCCCTGGCAGGCTCGGAGCAGGCTCTCATCGCCTGCCTCGGCGAGGGCGGCGATCCAGCCGTCGAGTTTTTCCGGTGCTGGCGAAAGCCCGTTCCACGCGTCAAGGTCGATACAGGCGATGATCTGTTCGGTGGTCGCGAGGCTCAGGATCCAACTGGCGTCGCTGACTCCAAGCTGCTTGCAGGTGAAGCAGAGTTCGGCCTCGGGGATCAGGGGAATGAGCGCCTCGGGTGTATCCGAGAGTTCGAGCAGTGCCCCGCGCATGGCCACGGGGGCTTCGCAGATCGCAGCCACCTGTTCCTCGAACGACAGGCTTTGCATCGCACTCCGGGCCAGGGCGGGATCCTTTTCTGCGCTCTTGAGAAGTCGTCGCGCGGCGGGAAACGTCTTTCCTCGGATATCCATTGTGGGCAGGCTAGAGGACTGGGTCGAAATGTCCATTTACTTGAATTCTCCGGCCGTGAGCTCCCCGGTCGCGCGCTATGGTGGCCGAATGCCGGGAGTCCGCCGAATTCGCGAATGTTTTGCCTCGTTTGAACCCGAACGGGTGGGGAGCGACGGGCTTGACCGGGCGGCTGTGGCGGTGGTTTTGCGCGAGGGCGGCGAAGGAGCCGAGCTCTTGTTCATCGAACGGGCGACTCGGTCGGGGGATCCTTGGTCGGGCCATATGGCTTTTCCCGGTGGTCGGCTCGAGGCCGGGGATCCGACTTCCCGGGCGGCGGCCGAGCGCGAGACGCTCGAGGAGGTGGGACTCTCGCTTGGCGGCGCCGAATACATCGGGGGCCTGGGTGATATCCAAGGACACCGTCGCTTTGATCAGAGTCGTCTGGTGGTCAGCGCACACGTTTTCTTCGCCGAGGAACCCGGACCCATGGCGCTTCAGGTTTCCGAGGTGCGTTCTTCGCTCTGGTTTCCTTTGACGGGGATTCTCGATCGGGAGAGACATGTCGCCTACCGCTCTGCCGAGACCGGGAGTATGGAATTCCCCGGCGTTCTGGTGGGCGAGCCGGGTCGCCATGTGGTTTGGGGGCTGACCTACCGGTTCCTAGAGCTGTTCATGGAAGCGATCGAGCGTCCCCTTCCAGACCGTTCGACGGAGTTCGACCTTTCGACGTTTCCGAGAAACTGAAGGCCTGCCCTCCGGCCCGCTCTGCAACTGCATCAGCCGAGGGTCCCGGCGAGAACCAACTGCCCGCCATAGTAGAGCGGCAGCCCCCAGGCGGCGTTGACAAAGCCCGGGGCGATGAAACGATCCCGGGCAACGGCGAGGTCGGAAAAGTAGAACATGGCCGCGCCCAGAGCGATGCCCGGATTGCCGCCCTCGGCCACGGCGCCCACCGCACAAAGCAGCATGGCGCTGATGACCAGCACGTAGGCTCGTACGGGAAAAAGTAGTGCACGGGGTACGACGGGCCCGAGCCGCCGCAATACTCCGATCGCGATGACGAGCAGAACGAGCGCCGCCAGCCCCGCCGCCGCCAGGTCGAGGCCCAGACTCGCGAAGGCCAACACATAGGCGACGTGGCCCAGCAAGAAGGCAAAAATCCCTGCACGAAAAACGAGCGGACGATCCTGGGGGATGAGCAACACGTCGCCCCACCACGACAGCACCAGCCCGGCGAGTAGCCCCGCGGCGTAAAGGTCGCCCTGGGCGACAAGCCCCAGTCCCCCTGCGGCAATCCCCACGCCGACGAAGCCGGCGGAGGCCAGGGGTTTTGCGATCCAGATTGCGAGCCGTTGATTGAAAAATTGCGCGAAGAGCAACCCAATCAGGGCAAGAATCGTGAGGGCGACAAACGGCATAAGGAAAGTAGGATACTGGACTCCCCCTCTCATGCGGGGGTGAGGGCGGCGTTCCCCAGCGCGGGATCTACAATGCCTCGAACGGAAGGAACTCGATGGGAAGAATTAAGCGGCTGCTCGAACGCCTGGAGCGCGTGCTCGCGCTCGCCGAGACTTTGCTCGACGAAAGGGCTCCCGGGCCGCTCGGCACCGGCGATTTTGCGCGCTACCGGGCCTTTCGGTGGGAGCGTGCAGTCCCCGGAGGCCGCCTGGTCGCGATCCCCGATCCGCTGCTCTTTGACCTCGATGATTTGATCGGTGTCGACGAGTCCTTGGCAGCCCTTGAGCGCAATACGCGCCAGTTTTTGGCCGGCCTTCCCTACAACAACGTGCTGCTCTATGGGGAGCGCGGCACAGGCAAATCGTCCGCGATCCGTGGGCTTCTGGCCCGCTACGGCGATCGGGGTCTCAAGGGGGTCGAATTGGATCGGTCGGACTTGGTGCAGCTGCCACGGGTGCTCGCGGCGCTGCGCCCGGGCAGGGGCCATCATTTCCTGCTCTTCTGCGATGACCTCTCCTTCGGTCCGGGAGAAGTTGGCTACAGGGAGCTCAAGGCGGCCCTGGATGGCAGTCTCGAAGGACGGCCCGACAATGTCTGCCTCGTGGCCACCAGTAACCGAAGGCATCTGGTGCCCGAGTCCATGGCCGAAAATCGCAGCGCCCGGCTCGACGAGGAGGGCGAACTTCACTTGGGCGAGGCGCTCGACGAAAAACTTGCGCTGGCCGACCGATTTGGGCTTGTCCTGGGTTTCTATAACTTCGACCAGACGACCTTCCTCGCGATCGTCAACCACTGCCTGCTCCGCTCTGGAATCGAGGACTTCGACGATGTGCTTCGCGAAGCGGCCCTGAAATGGGCGCTCGGCCGAGGCAGTCGTTCGGGTCGGACCGCTCGCCAGTTCGTCGACGATGCGGTGGGACGGCGGCGCTTGGCAGAGAGCCCGCCCGAGTCCTGAAAGGGGATGGCCCTCCCGAAGTCCCGTCGATCAATCGATGCCCGAAGGGGGGGCGGTCCGAAGGGGGAAACAATCCAAAGAGGGGAACGGTCTAGATGATGTCGAGTTCCCGTCCCACCTTGGCGATGGCGGTGAGGGCAAGATCGAGATGTTCGCGTCGATGGGTCGCCATATAGGATGTCCGAATCATACCCTGGCCCGGAGGGACGGCGGGGGTCACGATGGGATTGACGAAGACGCCCTCTTCTTGGAGGCGCTTCGCCATGGAGAACGCGGTGAGGTCGTCACCGACCGCGATGGGGATGACCGGTGATTCCGAGTGACCGGTGTCGAATCCGAGCCCCTGGAGTTCTTGCTTCATGTAGTGGGTGGATTCCCAAAGCTGCTTGCGGCGCTCGGGTTCAGTTTCGATGATCGCAATGGCCTTGAGGGCGGCTGCAGCGGTTCCCGGAGGCATTGCGGCCGAGAAAATGCCCGATCGCGCGTTGTGGCGAATGAAGTCTACGACCTCGCCGCTCGATGCGATGAAGCCGCCCACGGTCGCCAGGGATTTCGAGAAGGTCCCCATGGTGAGATCCACTTCGTGCTCGATGCCGAAGTGCTCGGCGGTGCCGCGCCCGGACTCTCCGAGGACTCCGATACCGTGAGCGTCATCGACCAAGAGCCGAGCCCCGTAGGTGTTCTTCAATTTGACGATTTCGGGTAAATTGGCGATGTCACCTTCCATCGAGAAGACGCCGTCGACGGCAATGAGCTTCCCCTTGTCATCGGGGGTCCGAGCGAGCTTCCCTTCCAGGTCCGCCATATCGTTGTGCTTGTACTTGAGCGACTTTCCAAAGCCGAGGCGGACTCCATCGATGATCGAGGCGTGATCCATGTTGTCCAGAAAGGCCACATCCTGCCGGCCCAGCAGGCAGGAGAGCACGCCGAGGTTGACCTGGAAACCCGTTGAAAACGTCAGGGCCGCTTCGGTTCGCATGAAGGCGGCCAGGCGTTCCTCGAGCTCGATGTGAAGGTCCAGTGTGCCGTTGAGCAGGCGTGAACCCGCGCATCCCGTTCCGTAGCGCATCACCGCTGCCGCCGAAGCTTCCTTGACGGCCGGGTGGCTGGTCAGCCCGAGGTAGTTATTCGATCCGAGCATGACCACTTTTTGGCCGTCCATGGTGACGACTGGGTCTTGGGGCGAAGAGATGCCGCGATAATAAGTGTAGAGATCCGCGCGGCGAAGCTCGCGGTACCGAGTGTCCTCGCTGCACTTCCGCAACACATCCACGGGCTAGGCTCTCCTCTTGGTTCCCATTTCGGGTTCGGGCCCTTTATTTCGCCCGTGCGAATCGCGGTTCCATCCCCTTGCGTTCGTGGGTGCCCTCGCGAGGGTCCAATCTATTTACTTGTCGGCGTGGGGGCCCAGCCAAATTCCGTGGCATGGGGGGGTCGAAACACAAAGCCCTTCGGTGCTGCTAGAGGACCGTGAGGGTACCCACCCGATTCGTCCAAGTCACGCGAATTCGGCCAGGGTGGCGCGTAGCCCGTTAGATTTGGGGTATTTTAGCCTCAGATGAAGGGCAAGCGCTACCCGTCGCTGTTGCGTTCTTGTAGTTTCCGCCCCGATGCATGACTCCCGTCGTTGCGAAGATGCTCAGACCCCAGAGTCGGGGAGACCCAGCCCAAGTTGCGTCCTGCCCGCTCTTGTCTTCGGGATTTGCGTGTTGCTTGCCGTTCCGGGGCGGGCAGCCGAAGTCGGTTCGGCGGCGGAGGGCACGGGCGCTAGGCCCCCCACATCACTGGGCAGCGAGTCGGTTGCATCGGTCCCCATCGATGTTGGCCCCGATGTTGGCCCCGACCTTGGCCCCGGTCTCGGCGCCTCCGACGGCGCCTTGGACAATCTGGACGATTTCGACGACTTCTATGATTTTGACTTCGATCTGGAACTCGAGAATTCCGAGATCGAGGATCCCTTTGAACCCGTCAATCGGGGAACCCTCGGATTTAATCGCCTTCTGGACCGTTTTATTTTTGACCCGCTCACCATTGGGTACCGGTATCTCATCCCCGAACCCGCGCGCAAATCGGTGAACCGTTTCTTTACCAATGTGAACTCTACCCAGAGTCTCAGCAACGATATTTTCCAGCTCGAATGGGCGGACGCCGGACGCACTCTCGTCCGTTTGGTCATTAATTCGACCGCGGGAATCGGGGGTCTGTTCGATCCGGCAACGGCCTGGGGACTTCCGGGTCATGTCTCTGATTTCGGTCAGACGCTCACCCTTGCCGGGGTGCCAACCGGTCCCTATCTCGTTTTGCCGCTCTTTGGGCCCTCGGACGTGCGGGATGCGCTGGGCCTTGGGGTCGATTCGCTGCTTCACCCCACGTTCTTTTTTCTGCCCGGTATGGACGCTCTTTTCTTCAATACGAGTTCGGGCTTCTCTCAGCGAGAAAGCCACTACGAAGAACTCAAGGCGTTGGAGGAAAGCTCGATCGACTATTACTCGGCGCTTCGCAGTGGTTTCATGCAGAACCGGGAGGCGGAGATTTGGGCGCGGCGCGAGGATCGTCGACCGGTAGAGACCGAATCAGTCAGTGAGACCCAACCG
>DUCH01000025.1 GCA_012959865.1 Myxococcales bacterium
GGCTTCTCGTTCGATGGATTCATGGCGATCATCGCCGAGAGCGGGGTCCGGTACGGGGATGTTCAGGTGAATGATGCGGCTCTGGGGGATCCCTCGTGCTTCCGCATAGGCTTGGCCGATGGCCAGGGAAACCGGGCTCGCGTCGTTCACGAGAACGCAAATCCGATCGGCATCGCGAGGACTGCAGCCGAGAATGATCGTCAGGGCAAGGATCGAGAATATCGCTCGCATGGGTACGAATTGGGCTCGGCGGGTTGGAGGTCAGGCACCAGCTTAGCGTGATCCCCGATCCAAGTGATCGGTTCGCGATTTTCGGCCACCTCGATACACTCCTGCCCCTGGAAGGAGAGTCGATCGTGGCCAATGAATTTGTTTTTGTGATGGACGACCTGCGCAAGGTCGTGGGCGAGGGGCGAGTCGTCCTCGATCAAATTAGCCTGTCTTTTTTCCCTGGGGCGAAGATTGGGGTGTTGGGCCATAACGGTGCGGGGAAGAGTTCTTTGCTCCGCATCATGGCGGGAATCGATGATGACTTTCTCGGGGAGGCTCGGCCCCTGAAGGGAATTCGGGTCGGTTTTCTCGCCCAAGAGCCCGAACTCGATCCGAATAAAACGGTGCTGGGCAACGTTGAGGAGGGGGTCGGAGAGATCGCCGAGCTTCTCGAAAAATTCAACGCGATTAGCGCGCGTTTTGGCGAACCTCTCGATGACGATGAAATGAACTCCCTGCTCGCCAAGCAGGCGGATCTCCAAGACAAGATCGATGCTGTGGATGGCTGGGAAATAGAGAGAACCCTTGAGGTCGCGATGGATGCACTTCGCTGCCCGCATCCCGAAGCCGATGTCACCACGCTCTCGGGCGGAGAGCGGCGCCGGGTGGCGCTTTGCCGCCTGCTTCTTTCCAAGCCCGATATGCTTCTTCTCGACGAGCCCACCAATCATCTGGACGCCGAGTCGGTGGCCTGGCTCGAACGGTTTCTGTCCGAGTACCCGGGTACGGTTGTGGCCGTGACTCATGACCGTTATTTCCTCGACAACGTTGCCGGCTGGATTCTGGAACTTGATCGGGGTCGCGGAATTCCCTGGCAGGGGAATTACTCTTCCTGGTTGGAACAAAAGCAGCAGCGGCTTGCGGTCGAGGAAAAGCAGGCCAGTGCGCATTCTCGCACCCTGCAACGCGAACTTGAGTGGATGCAGATGAGCCCGCGCGCGCGCCAGGCCAAGGGTAAGGCGCGCATCAACGCCTATGAAAAACTTCTCGCGGAAGGCAATGACCGCGGCCCGGACCGGGTGGAAATCCCGATTCCGGTGCCCCAGCGTTTGGGCGATGTCGTTGTGGAGGTCGATGGGTTGGGGAAGGCATTCGGCGGCGAGATTCTGATCGAAGATCTCAACTTCAAGCTCCCTCCGGGCGGGATTGTCGGTGTGATCGGGGCCAATGGAGCGGGGAAGTCGACACTCTTCAATATGATCGTTGGCGAAGAGAAACCCGATGCCGGCGAGATTCGCCTGGGTGAGACGGTTCAACTCGCTTATGTGGATCAGTCCCGGGACGCTCTGGAGCCGGGGAAAACCGTGTGGGAGGCGATCAGCGGAGGCGAAGACATGATTTCCGTAGGCCGTCGCGAAGTTCCCTCGCGTGCCTATGTGTCGTCGTTCAATTTCAAGGGGCCGGATCAGCAGAAGCGAGTGGAAACGCTATCCGGCGGCGAGCGCAACCGGGTTCATCTGGCGCGCCTCCTCAAAAGCGGGGGCAACGTCCTGCTCCTCGACGAGCCCACCAACGATCTCGACGTCGATACCCTCCGTGCTCTGGAGGATGCATTGGTGAGTTTCGCTGGATGTGTGGTGGTCATTTCGCACGATCGCTGGTTCCTCGACCGCATCGCCACCCACATTCTGGCCTTCGAGGGCGACAGCCATGTCGAGTGGTTTGAGGGCAACTATCAGGACTACGAGGCCGACCGCCGCCGACGCCTTGGAGGCGAAGCCGATACGCCGCATCGAATCAAGTACCGCCGCATCGACGGCTGAGCGAAGGCAGTTCTCCGACTTCGAACCCGTGGACCCCGGACCTAGGAAGGCCGCGGGTCTAAGGAGAGGTCGCCTGAATTGGCGTCCTCCATTGATTCGATGACGCTCAAGTCTTCCCAAACCGGTATGCCGGCCTCGGCGAAGAGGCTGCGGCTGCGGTCGGTCACGGCGCCCACGCGGACCAGCGCGGGCAGCATGAGATCCTTGAAGGAATGGACCTGGCCCGCAGGCACTTCGGCGTTCAAGCCCGCTGTACCGGCTTCGACGAGGGCGCGAATGAAATCTTCGTGGTCGATACCCACCTGATCGAGGACCCCGAGAAAGCCCGGATCGGGTTGCCTCGGACCTGCGCCGTCGACACCCCCGATCGCGTTTGCGATGGATTGAATCACTTCGAAGGCGAATTGGGCGACGTCTTCGCGATCGTCGTCGTGCATTTCGGCGATGGCCTCCCCGACATAGAGATTTCCGAAGGCTACGTGGCGAGATTCGTCCCGGAGGACCAGTTCTGTGAGCTGGCGCAAGAGGTCGCACGTGGTGGTGCGGCGCATGTTGTGAAATGCTCCAAGAGCGAGCCCCTCAACCACCATGTTCATCCCAATGGCGATCTTTACCCAATGATCGGCCTGGAGGGTGTCGTCGATCACCGACTTCAGCCAGGGTGAAATTGGGTAGATGATGGCGAGTTTCTGGATGTAGCTGTCGTAGGCCTCGACGTGGCGGGCTTCGTCCATGGTCTGGGTGGCCGCATAGAGTTTCCCCTCGTAATCGGGTGCGGCGTGGGTCAAGGCCGCTGCGGTCATCAGGGCACCTTGCTCGCCGTGAAGGAATTGCGAGAGCTGGTGGGCCGTGGAGTGGGCGACGAAAGTTTCGCGTTGACTGTCGGAGAGTCGCTGAAAGAGCGGAATGCGGTCGATTCCATTTCGTGTCTCGCTCACGATGGGTCGCGAAGGATCGATCTCGATGGACCAGTCCAGGTCTCGCTCCGCATCCCACTGCAGACGTTTCGACTTGCTGTAGAGATTCTTCAATTTTTCGTGGCTGATCTCATAGTCGAACTGCCAGCAGATCTCCATCGGGGTCTTCAGGATGTCAGCGGTTTCCCAGTTGGTCGGCATATTGGAACCTCGAGTTGTTGCACGTCGTGTGAAGGGGTGGGGTTGGGTTGTCCTCGAATGAGACGACGGGGGTCAATCTTCAGGCGACAAGGAATTCAGTCGGTCGAGGGCGTCGTAATATCCGTCCACCAAGCCCGAGAGTACGTCTCGCGCCGGAAGAATCTGGTTCATCGAGCCAACGATCTGGCCGACTGGATTGAACGCGACGTCTTGAGCCTTGTCCGCATATTGATGGGTGCGTCGGACCATGTCCAGAGTCACCATGCCTTGGAGCGGCATGGGAAGCGGATCGGGACTGTCCTCGGCTTCCCAAGCTTCGGTCCAGCGGTTGCGGAGCATTCGGGCGGGCTTTCCTGTGACCGATCGGGAGCGGATCGTGTCGCGGCTGGTCGCCGACAGGTACGACTCCTTCTGGGCCATGGCCCCCATGGCTTCTTTTACGGCGAGCCAGATCGATCCGGTCCAGACCCCCGCCGCCCCCATGGAGAGCGCGGCGGCTACCTGAGGACCGGTTCCGATGCCTCCGGCAGCGAGCATGGGGGTGGGGGCAATCGCCTCGACGACCTCGGGCCAGAGGATGACGCTGCCGATTTCGCCCGTGTGCCCGCCGCCTTCATGCCCTTGGGCGATGACGATGTCGACTCCCGCTTCTTTGTGTTTCAACGCCTGATAGGCACTTCCGCACAGCGCGGCGACCTTGCGCCCGGTGCCATGAATCGACTGGATGACATCGGGGGGCGGAGTCCCCAGGGCATTGGCGATCAGCTTGACTTTGTCGTGGGAGAGGGCGCACTCGATCTGGGGCAGCGCGGTGGCGAGGGTCCAGCCCAGCAAACGATCGGATTGTTCTTCCTCGGGGAGTTCGGGGACGCCCGCGTCGCTCAGCAGTTTGGCGGCGAAATCCCTGTGTTGCTGGGGCACCGATGCGCGCAGCTGCGCTTCGAGCTTGTCGGGATCCATTTCGCCCATGCCCTCGTACTTGCCCGGGATGACGGTATCGACCCCGTAGGGCTTGTTGCCGATACGCTCATCGATCCACTGCAATTCGGTTTCGAGCTGCTCGACGGTGAAGCCTACGGCGCCCAGGACCCCAAAACCGCCTGCCTTGCTGACCTCGACGACGACGTCCCGGCAATGGGTGAATGCAAAAATTGGAACGTCGATTCCAAACCAGTCGCATAGGTCGGTGCGCATGGAACTCTCCCTGATGTCATGGCCGTTGAGGGCAAAGGGCGAGTTTAGCCGGGGCGATCCGCCGCCGCGATACGGTGCCGACTCCCAGCGCAGGACTGCGGCTTTCGGTGCTCCAATCGCGATTGGTGCTCAATTTCCTTTTTTTTCTGTTCTCTAGAGCAATTGGGGGCGATTCCGCCGAAAACGAGTGCGCGGAGCCAGGGATTGTGTGTATGATCGGTCCTTCGTCGGGCGGTTGGTTCTCGACGCCCCTGTCGCAAAGCGTGCATCACATTGCGGTAGCTGTACTTGGTGCCCAGTAGGGGCGCGAGTCATTTATTCCTGGCGTGATGCGATGCGATGCCTGCCGTTCCTCCTGCTCTTGCGGAGCCATGGAGAGGTGAGACAGCAGGCGAGGTAGGCGAGGTAGGCGAGGTAGGCGGGGGTAGGCGAGGGCCTAGACTCTGTGTGTGGCGCGTTTGGGCCTGGGCGTGCGGGAGCCGAATAGTGTTTCTTTCATGCAGCAGCGCGCACTGACTTTTGTTCCTCAGTGTGCGGAGTTGAGTTGACTTTCGTGGCTGGTTTTGACTAGCCCGGATGGAGGGTCGGCGACGCAGTTTTTGAGGCGTCGTGTCCGGATTTTGATATGTCCGTAACCGAAGACGGTAAGAAATCCCAAGAGAAAGGCGCGTCCGGAACCTCTCCGGCGAGTGCAACCCCTTCGGCGGTTTCCGAGGCGAGCGTTTCTGGCGATGGGTCCGCGAAGCCCACGGCAGCGAAAACTGCGGGGCGAAAGAAGTCCGCGGGTCGGCGCTCGGGTTCGCGTCGCCGCCGAGGTCGATCGAGGCCGAATTCCGACGGGGCTCGAAGCGGAGACTCCTCGGCTGGCGGTTCGCAATCCGATGGGGCGTCCTCGGCTTCGGGGTCAACCGACGCTTCTAACGGCTCCGCTCCCCAACGATCCGGCCGTCGAGGTGGGGATCGGGGAAATCGGAGCGGCAAGCCCGGGCGCTCTCGTCGAGGCGGGAAATCGACCCAAAGCCAGACCCGGCGCCCCCCGGTCGCTCTGCCCGCGGTCGAATCGGTCGAGATCCATGAGCCCGAATTTGTTTCGGTCAGTGACGTGGCGATGGAAATCGGCCCCGAGGAGCAGGCGCAATTCGTCAAGGCCGCAGAGCGGCTGGGAATTGAACGCCTTTATCCCGAGCAGGAACGCGCGATTCTTCACAGTCTCCAGGGGCGCGATGCCCTCGTAGTGTTGCCAACGGGGTACGGCAAGTCGGCTTGCTACCAGATCCCCTCGATGATTCTTCCGAAGCCGGTTGTGGTCGTTTCGCCCTTGCTTGCACTGCTTGAGGACCAGACCCGTAGCCTCGAAAAGCGAAATATTCCCGTGGTGCGAGTCGATGGGACCGTGCGCGGCAAGGCCCGGCGCGAAGCCATGGCGCGAATCGCCGAAGGCGGGCCGCTCCTGGTGATGACCACCCCGGAGACTCTCTCGGGTGAGGAACTTCGCACGGCGCTTACCGAGACCGGGATCTCGCTCTTTGCCGTGGACGAAGCGCACTGCGCGTCGGAGTGGGGGCACGACTTTCGCCCGGCGTATCTGCGGCTGCACGAGATGCTCGAGCGCTACGGTCGGCCGCCGGTTTTGGCTCTAACGGCAACTGCCACGGCTTCTGTGCGCGAGGATCTGATTCGAATCCTCGATCTCCAGGACCCGCTTGTTATCGCGGCGTCGCCTCATCGTCCGAATCTCTGCTTCGAAGTTATCGAATGTGGCAGTACCGCCCGGCTGAGAGCGCTTACCCGGCTGATTCTACGCCTCCGGCGCCCGGGCATTATTTACTGCTCAACCACCAAGGAAGTGGACGCAGTGCACGGCGCGCTTCGCGCCATGGGGGTTCCGGCTCATCGATACCACGGGGGGATGAAGGGCAGCGAGCGCAAAGCGGAACAGGAATTGTTCATGAAGCGCGGCCGCCGGCTCGTGATGGTGGCGACAAGCGCTTTTGGCCTGGGAATCGATAAACCCGACATTCGCTATGTGGTTCACTTTCAGACACCTGCTTCCCTAGAGCAATACGTTCAGGAGGCGGGTCGTGCGGGTCGCGACGGCAGGCAGTCCCACTGCATCCTGCTTCACCACTTCGACGACCGAGATATCCACGAATTTCTGCTGGGTCAGAGTCGAGTTCGTCCGCAACAACTGTTCCAGCTCGTCAAAGCGCTCGTCGCCTACGTGGAGGAGGGGCGTTTCCCCGATATCATCGATCTGGCCGCATCGGCGCAAATCGCCCAGCGGGTGACTTCGGCGGTGGTTGCGGTTCTTGAGTCCGCGAGCCTGGTGGAGATCACCACGGAGAAATACGTTCGACCGCTTATTCATCCCGATGATCTGGTGGCTCAGGCCCGTCGCTTGACCGAGCAGTTTCAGCGTTTGCGGAAACTGGACACCGAGCGTCTGGACGCTATCGAGGCGTATGCCAGCCAGGAAGTTTGTCGGGCCCAGATGCTGCGAAGCTATTTTGGCGTTGAGGCCGGCGGTGAATGCGGCGCCTGCGATATGTGCAGGCAAGCGGGGGAGCGTCCGGGCAGCTTCTTTGAGCCCCTGCGAAAGAAGAAGGCGCGCAAGAAGGCCGGGAAAAAATCAAGGAAGAAAGCGCGCAAGAAGGCTCGCGCCAAGAAGGGATCGGCCCGGCGCGGAAGGCGCCGGGGAGCTCGAGGACGCGGCAAGCCCGCCGCCGAGACGACCTCCAAGCCCGAGCCCACTTCGGCGCCTTAGACCTTTTGACCTCTCGGCGCCTGGGATTTCGGCGCGCTGAACGGCGACGCCCACGCGCTCGGCGATCAAAGAGGCTTCGAGTAGGGCCTCGATGCTCGGGGACGTTGGCTGTGCCGACCCGATGGCAGGCCGGCCCAATCCGTTATCATGACGGCCATGACAAAAGAATCGGGAAGAAGTGTGATTGTGACCGGTGGAACAGGAGCTCTCGGCCGCCGGGTTGTCGAAGCTTTTTTGCGCGAGGGCGCTCGCGTGACCGTCCCCTGGTTTGTCGAGGCCGAAGCCGAGGCCATGCCCAGCCATGACGCAATGGTTCTCGTCGAAGCGGACCTTACCGAACCCGATGGTGCGGCTGCCGTTGTCGAGACGGCAGGCTCGGTGGATGTCCTGGTGAACGGCGTAGGCGGCTTTGCGGCAGGGGGCCCGGTTTCGGATGGCGATATCGAGATCTGGGATCGCCTCTACCGAATGAACGTTCGGACTGCGGTCTGCATGACCGGCGCGGCCGCCAAGGCGCTTAGCGCACACGGGGGCGCGGTGATCAATGTGGCCTCCCAGGCTGCCCTCGATTGTCCGGCGGGAATTGCGGCCTACAGCGCATCCAAGGCCGCCATCGTCGCGCTGACCCGCTCACTGCACGCCGAGATGGCGGCCAGTGGCGTACGGGTTAACGCCGTGGTCCCAACGACTATCGATACCCCGGCGAACCGGGCCGCAATGCCCGATGCCGATTTCTCCGACTGGACCCTTCCCGAGGAGATCGCGCGTGTAATGGTGTGGCTGGCTAGCGACTCGGCCCGAACGGTGGCCGGTGGGTTGATCCCGGTCTGATTTTCCGCTGGTGAAGGCGCCTCCGGCGCAAGCCTGCGAGATTGGAGTAGTCGAGTGATCAACCAGTTGCAGGTCAATGTCCACGGCCCCGCGGATGTACGCCTGGACTCTGTCGAAGGTCCCGATCCCGGTCCCCGGGACGCGGTGGTTCGCGTGGCATCCTGTGGAATCTGTGGGAGCGATGTGGGCTACGTGAAGATCGGTGGGGTTGCTGGGCCGACGGATTCGCCCATGCCCATTGGTCATGAGCTTTCGGGCGTCGTCGAGTTCGCGGGCGCCGAAGTTCGGGGCGTTCGCTCGGGCGATCGCGTTGTTGTGAATCCCCTGGGCGCCGAAAATCAGATCGGCAACGGAGGCGGTGAGGGAGGCTTCACCCCTCGGTTGCTCGTGCGCAACGCCGCTGAGGGCAGGAGCTTGGTACCTATACCGGACGGAATTCCTTTTGAGGCCGCAGCCTTGGCGGAGCCCCTGGGTGTAGGTATGCAGGCGGTCAATCGCGGCCGCGCCCAGCCCGGCGAAAAGGCCGTGGTCTTCGGTGCGGGCCCAATTGGCCTGGCGGCGATTGCGA
>DUCH01000026.1 GCA_012959865.1 Myxococcales bacterium
ACGCGCGAGGCTTTGCGCGCGCGCGGTGCGACGCTCTTCGCCGCGAATGAATGTGGGAACTGCCATGTCGCAGGCCTTGCGGCCCCAGGTGTCGCCGTCAAGAAACTTGAGGACCTAACGGACCGTTACACCCTGGAGAACCTTGAAAACTATTTCTTGGCCCCGCAGCCCCCGATGCCGACCTTTGAATTGACCGAACTCGATCGACGCGCACTCGCTGTCTACTTGTTGGCGGAACGCGGGAGAGAGTGAAAAGGAAAAACGGGTCATTGTGTATGGTGTTCAATGGATGGCGTTTGGGGCAATGCGAAGTTTACCAGCCGTAGTTGCCCACCGGGCGACCATGGAGTTCGCCACAATACGGCAAGAGTATTTCTGACGCGTACTTGATGCCGTGGTGCCTGGCTGAGAGAAGGAGATAGACCGATGCCCGACTCTGCTCTGATACAAGCTGCTCTCGCCCTTCGCGGACTTATCGAGTCGGAAGCAGAGGCTATCGAGAAAACTTGCACGATGAGCAAGTCGGTGGTCGATGCCATCGAGCGTGCGGGTCTCTTTCGAATGAGTACGCCCAGAGAAATCGGTGGGCTGGAGGCCGATGTGGACACGATCATGGGTGTCTGCGAAGAAATTTCATTTGCGGATGGAGCAACGGGTTGGGGGTTCACCCAGAATGCGATCACCGGTTCCTATCTGGCCTACATCGATCCCGACTACGCGCGGAAATTTGCGGCCCTGCGGACGGGTGCTGGCCACTTTGCCCCCCTCGGCGTGGCCCACGAAGAAGAGGGTGGGTATCGAGTCTCCGGGAGTTGGCAGTTCGCAAGTGGGTCGGCGCACGCAGAATTTATCGGTGGCGGCGCAATCCTGATGCGCGACGGAGTCCCGGCACCCATGGGCGCCGACGGAAAACTTCCATTGATCGGGTTCTTTGTGCCTGCGGAGAAGGCCGTCATGAAGGGGAACTGGGATACCATGGGACTTCGGGGCACCGGCAGCTTTGACTACGATGTTCCCGAGCAGTTCGTCGAGGCGGGCGCCACGTGGAATATAAGCATGGGATACGCGCCGCCAGAGAGCGGTGGGGCGATCTTCGCCATTGGGCCCCAGGCCTACGGGAGCATCGGTTCCTGCGCATGGGCGTTGGGCGTGGCTTCCCGTGCCCTTTACGAGATCGCAGAGATCGCCAAGGCAGGCCGTACGAGACTTGGATCGGCTGCGCTACGCGATCAGGAGGAATTCCAGCGCGACTTCGGTTTTCATCAGACGGCGATCAATGCCGCGCGGATCCAGATATCAACGGTGTACAAGCAGGCTGTAGAACTTATCGAGTGCCGCGCCGAAGAAGCAGTCTGTGCGGAGGCGGTGAGGCAGTCGAAGGCGCACGCGAACTATGTCGTCAAGCACGTGGCTAAATCGGCTGTCACCTTTGCCTGGGAGGCATCGGGGAGCATTGGCATGCGTAACCCGAGTCGGCTTCAGCGATGCTTTCGCGATATGTACATCGGTGCGGGCCATCAAGTTTTTGATGACCGCAGCTATCGTGAGGCTGCGAAGGCAGCACTTGGCCTCGAGCCGGCGCCTTTTTAGAACATTACAGGGCGCTCAGGCGCCGGGCACGCGTTCAGCCAGCCTTCGGACAATGCGATGCGCCGAGATCTTCGCGTTGTGGTGCTGAGTGGCGTACGCTCGTGGGTCGTGGCATTCTGTACGTTGCCATGCGATCCGATGCTGCGATAGTAAGCGAGCAAACTGAACTGTCCTCAAACCCGTTGCTCCGCAGAACGATGATCCTCGGTGGATTCGCGATTGCGATACTGATTTGTCAGTATTTTATCACTCGCGAATATCCGTGGGGCACTCTGGGTTACTGGTACGTCACGTTCTGCTTCCCGGCTTTACCACTTCTCGCAGCTATTCGAGCCTTCTGGGCCGCCCGTAGTTTGAAGGGTAGGGAGCGAGCGGCTTGGTTGGCGATCGCCTTCGGTTTCTTGTGCATGTCGTCCGCAGAGGCGTTCTGGGCACTTCTCGAAGTCTTCTCGGTGTCGGAATCTCCGCTGACGGTGTTGGCCACCGCGGGATATGCCGTTTCCATGATTTGTCTACTGGGCGGGATGCTCTTATATCAGGACAAGTCAGAGATCTCCGGAATTCCGCTCGTACAGGCAGGCAACCTTGGAATTGTTTTCTCTTCCACGTTATTCGCATATTTATTGGTCGTCTACCAATGGCTTCCAAACGGCGATGACGAGCCAGAACTTGCGATTCTGAAGACTTTCCAGGGTGCGGTGATCATGGCGACGACCGTTACCGGGCTCGCCTTGGCCACGCTCCATTTCAAGGGGCAAAAGCGGGCGATCGTGGGGCTTCTCCTGATCGGGATGTTCTGCATCGTCGTCGAATATTTTTCTTACCTCTATTTCCTCATCAATGATCTGGATGCGTGGGCAAACCCATTCTCGATACTTTATCTGTTAGCGTCGACCGTGTGGTACTTAGCGGCCTCTGAGCAACAGTACGTTGCGCCTGGGAGGCTCGGAGCCCAGGAGTCCGTCGAACAGGAAAAGCGGGCGAGGCAAATCGAGACGCTTCTTGCTCCTTTGGCGGTGGCGGTTACGGCGGCAATTTGGTTCGCATACGGTCCAGGAGTGGACAGGGAAATCCTTCCGATTTCAGCAGGGACCTTAACTGTCCTGGTGGGCTCGCTAGCTCTGCGGAATTGGTGGGCCCAGCGAGTTGAAACTGGGCTTAACCAGCAATTGCGAGATCAGACGGAGTTTCTTTCAAAGGCGCGGGATGTCGCTGAGGCATCAGATATCGCGAAGTCGCGTTTTTTGTCCTGGGTCAGTCACGAGACGAGGACGCCACTGAGTGGGGTGTTGGGCTTTGCCGAACTGCTCGAGAGTCGTCACTATGGAGAACTCAACGCAGATCAGGCCGGCTTCGTGGAGAGCATTCAAGAATCCGGAAATCATCTCCTTGAACTGATCAACGACCTACTCGATGTAACGAAGATCACCATGGGCGAAGTCGAACTCGTCTTAGAAAATGTTCAACTGGGTGAGATAGTCCATGAAGTAGTTAGCAATATCGAGTTGGGAAGCGGCGACAAGAGTCTCACGATTATCAACGATGTAGACTCCGATGCGCCGGTGCTGAGAGTCGATCGGCGACGCCTGCGTCAGTGCCTCTACAACCTGCTGTCGAACGCGTTCAAATTCACGCTGGATGGGGGTGTTCTTGGAGTTCGTTGTCGTAAAGAGCGTGAGGGTTGGCTGTGCATCGAGGTGTGGGACCGTGGAATAGGTATCGCAGAGGCGGACATTGGGCGGGTCTTCGAGGATTTCTATCAAGTCGATCGCAAGCGAGACGACGCTTTGGGAGGAAGTGGAATCGGACTGGCCCTGACCCGCCGGTTGGCGGCGCTTCACGGTGGCGAAGTTCGCGTGGAGAGCGAGTTAGGCCGCGGAAGCATTTTCTCGCTTATTCTGCCGCTCGGGGTTGGGCAGTCAGAGTCTGGGCCGTTGGGCCTTCCCGGGAAGGATCACTTTGAAGAAGGCGAGCCGTATCAGTTCGATCCTAATGCCCGTGTACTCGTAGTTGATGACAATCCTGCGAACCTGCGGGTCATCAAGGGTCTTCTGAGCATGAGGGGTATCGAGCCAATTGTGGCTTCAAGTGGCGAAGAGGGAGTGGAGTTGGCGGAACAGAAGCGGCCCACATTGGTACTCATGGATATTCATATGCCAGGCTGTGATGGCCTCGAGGCGCTGGCGCGGATTCGCTCGAATGAGGCTCTGGTCGATATCCCTATTGTGGCGATGACTGCGAGCGCCAGCGAAGCCGACCGGGAGCGTTACGTGCAAGCGGGTTTCAACAGTTTTCTCGCCAAGCCAATCGACTCAGCGAAGCTTGACCAGCAGATCGCACTGTATGCTTCCGCGTCTGATTCGGCCGCGGATACTCGGGCCAATTGACGTACCCGTAAGCGACTACGATCGAATCCGGTGTGTCTATTTTTAGTCGCTTGGTGTAGGGCTTTAGTTCCTTGGTGCAGGGCAAGAAATACGCGCCCAGGGCCTATTTCCGATTGGATTCCAGGCCCGCCGCCTTTCGCCCGAGGAAGCGGTTCAGTTGGGCATCGTGGCGGCTCGTCGCCGCTGCGCTTTGAGTGCGGAGATAAGGCTCCCAGCGTGGAGGGTGTACCCCCTCCGGTACATCTCCCATCACGGTTACGCGTTGGATGACTCGTTCCTCGTCGAAGTCGTTGAGGACAAAATGCTGCGTGCAGCGATTGTCCCATATGGCCACCGTTCCCTCACTCCAGCGATAGCGCACGGTAAATCGTGGATTGGAGACCCATCGTTTTAGGTGCCCCAGGAGTGTCTCGCTCTCATCGAAACTCATTTCAACGATCCGTCGTGTAAAGTGCTCATTTACAAATAGCGACTTGCGCTTCGTGACAGGGTGGATTCGCACAACTGGGTGGACCGCCATGTCCTCAGGTTTTCCGTGGGGCGCCGCATCATGAAGAGCAGTGAGCCCGTCGCAGAGGTCGCGCATGGGGGGAGATAGCTCTTCGTAGGCTTTGTATGCGTTGCTCCACATGGTGTCGCCGCCTACATTTGGGCACTTGATCATGTGGAGGATTGAAATTTTCGACGGTTCTTCCTGAAAGGTGATATCGCTATGCCACTCATCAGCAATACCCCCCTTGCTCGCCGCGAGTTCGAAGATCTCCGCGCTTTTTGTGAACGGATTTTTCAGGTTTGGGTGACCGGCGAGTTCCCCGAAGAGGCGCCCGAATGCAACATGTTCGTTTTCATCCGGGTGTTGCCCGGGAAAGAAGAGCACCTGGTGCTCCAGGAGGAGGGTGAGCAGTTTTTCGGCCTCTACGGTTCCTACTTCCGCGATAACAATCCCACGCACCTCAGCCCCGAGTGAACCGGCAATCCGAGTGACCTCCCAATCTTGGCTCATGGCGACTTCTCCTTCCGCAGTAGATCCTAAATGGTAACAGCAAGGCCCGGGCCGGCCGCGACGATGAAAGCGGGCCTCTCGGTAGTGATCGTATGGACAATCGGCCCGATAGACTGTGGCTAGTAGCTGCGCGGAAGACCGAGGACGTGCTCGGACACGAAATTGAGAATCATCTCGTTGGAAATCGGAGCGATTCGGGACATCCGTGACTCTCGCCAATAGCGCTCCACATTGCACTCTTTCGCGTAACCCATGCCTCCGAATGTCTGAACCGCTCGGTCGCAGGCTCTAAAGGAGGCTTCGCTCGCCCGTAGCTTTGCCATGTTGGCGAGGGCGGCTACCTCTTGGCCCTGATCAAAAGCCCAGGCGGCTTTCTGCCATAGCAACTCGGCGGCTTCGAGTTCCGAGTAGGAATCGGCCAGGGGATGGGCGATGGCCTGATTCATTCCGATGGGTCGGGCGAAGACTTCTCGCTCCTTGGCGTAGTGAACTGCCTTGTCCAGGGCCTGTCGGCCGATGCCAACAGACTCGGCTGCCAGCACGATTCGCTCGGGGTTGAGGCCATCAAGCAGGCAGCGGAAGCCGTGTCCGACTTCACCTACAACGTCGGAGTCGTCCACAGGCAGGTCGTGGATAAATAGTTCGTTGGAGTCAACTGCATTGCGCCCGCATTTATCGATCGGGCGAATTTCGACATGGCTCGGGTTCAGGTCGGCCAAGAACAGTGTCATTCCTTGCAGGGGCTTCGCACACTGGTCTCGAGGCGTCGTCCGCGCGAGAAGGAGGCACTTGCTCGCCTGCTGGGCCTTCGAGTTCCAGATCTTCTTTCCGTTAATGATCCAGCGAGCTCCGTCCCGGCGGGCGAAAGTGCGGATTCGCGATGTGTCAGTGCCGGCGTCGTCTTCGGTGACACCGAAGGACACGTGTAATTCCCCGGTTGCAGTTGGCGGCAAGTAGCGACTTTTGAGTGATTCGGAGCCGTGATGAATCACGGGCCCCATCCCAAAGATCGAAATATGAAGGGTGGAGGCCGCATTTTGGACACCCGCACTGTGACCGACGGTGTTGAGCAGCGTCGCGGCGTGCATGATTCCCATGCCAGCCCCCCCATACTGCTCTGGGACGATCACGCCCATCCATCCCTGCTCGGCGAAGGCGTCATAGAACGCCCAGGGAAACTCGTGTTTTTCGTCGTGTTCGCGCCAGTAGTCGTCATCGAATCGGTCGGCGAGACGACGGGCCTCATGTCGGATTTGCTCAAGTTCGGCGCCGGGGGCGAAGTCCATACCCTCACGATAACTCCGGAAAAGCCTGGGTGTTGTCCGGTGGGCGCATCGAGCGGGTCTGTCGCGCGGATTTCGGCTTCGGATACGAGGAAATCCTCGCGGTGTAGGGCTCCTCGGGGCCGTAGAGGCGCCTTCGGAAGAATGGGCAGAGCCGAGAGTGAGGCCAAGCTTCAGAACGCCCACAGCGAAAATTTGCGTATCTGCTTGCTCGTTTAAGAGCCCATTCCTTGTTCTCGAGCGTCGGCGGGCGCCTGCAGGGGCCGGCACAGACCCGCCGAGTCGATTCGTTGAAGGCCTTCGGGAGCCCTGGAAGAACTATTTTCTTTCCAAACGAATGGCCTCAATGTGTACAGTGGCGCCGCGTCGAAATACTGTCCCCACCACCGTGGCAAGGAGGGCAGGGGGTATGAGCGCCGTCAATACAAACCCAAGTGCGAGACGTGTTCCGAATCTCGGCCGACCGTCGATCATGTTGCGATGAAGGAGCGAGTAAAGCCCGTTGCGCTGCAGTCCTGGTATCCGGTTGAGGATGCTTTGGATCCAGCCGAAGGGATTCTGGCGGAGCGAAAAATGGTAGTCCTGACCCGGATCAAACCCCACTTCAGTCAGAATTCGTCGCAGGGAGTGCAACGGAAAGTGGAAGAGATGGCGCGGCAGGTCAAGGTGAAACCACGCCGATCCTGTTAGCCGGGCCTGCAGACTCGAAAAGTTGGGCACGGCGACGACGATTCGCCCGCCGGGTCGCAGGACGCGATGAATTTCCTCGAGGGTCTCGCGCGGATTTCTGAGATGTTCAAGGACATGCCAAATTACGACGACATCAAAATAAGATTCCGGATACAGCGCATCGGATAGGTTGGGGGCGATACGAATTTCAGCACGCGGGTCTACGCCCTGTGTTGCAAGCTTGCTGATATCCGTGCCGTGTACCTCGAAGCCGAGATCGGCCATGGCTGAAAGCATTACACCCCTTCCACACCCAACGTCCAGTACTCGAGCCGATCCGGTAAGGCTCTTGGCGATAAATCGACACTGCCTTCTACCGACGATGCGGACTAGTTTTTCGATCGATGTCCGAAATTTTGTCCCGGGTGACCCGTAGTAGTAGTCGGGGTAGAGGGCCCGAATCGTTTCGGAGTCGGGAATGGGGTGTAGGCGCCCAAGCCCACAGTCGGCACAAACAACGAGTTGCGACGCGCAGCCAGAAATCTCAAACCGAGGCACCGCCTGCTCTGCGCAGCAAACTGGACACGCTTCTACGGCTATTGGATCTGTCGCCTCGAGGCACGATACCGAGCGATCGTAGAGCTTGGCCTGATCCGGCGGTCCGGCGGTCCGATTAGATATCATTGGGCACAGACTCCGATTGAATTCCGGCGGGGCAATACTACAGGCTTCGGGCCGTTTTCTGCCCCTATCGCCAAGCCCAGGCTCATTCTCTCCGGAGCGGGTTCGTCGAAGGTGGGATCAACGTCACGTTCTGGATTCGGGGCGGGATGGTGCGAAGTTTGAGACCGGTGAGGTTGGTCGGCTAACGCCAATACTCGCGGGAGTGCCTCAGCGATTGAAGCACCAAGCTTGTGCCGAAGAGATTCAGCGCCAGAACGACCGATATGCCGAGAAGGAAGTCTGATTCCGAATTGCCGCGAGTGCACCGGATGGGGAGAGCTTCGTGAGAGGGCTCAGGGAGCCGTGCTAGACAGCGCGCTCAGCCGGGCTTTCGGCAGAAGGCCTCGACGCCGTTGCCGCCCAGAGTCACGACGATGTCTTCGGCACCGAGTTCGGCGAGAAATTGTCGAATCTGCTTCGCCGATCGATGGTGCTTGTAGAAATCGGTCGTGCCATCGTGGGTATCGAGGAGCGCCCATTCATAGAATGCCTGTTCACTCTCGAGATTCAGACTCGGGTAGTAGAAGTAGACCGGAGACAGTCGTCTGAGGACACGCTGGGCGATCTTTGAATTTCTGCGTTTCCAATGCAGAGGGAACCAGAAATCGACTATTCGCTTTACGGTCTCGAAGCGGCGCTCCTGAGGCATCCGGAGGAGCCACCATCGATAAATTTTGTCCGCTCCCCCGATTGGTGGGGGCAAGATATTTCGCCAGCGGAAGATGTAATGATCGACGACGAGATGCCCGCCGGGCCGGACCATCTTCCACAGGTTGACGATACTTGCTTCTGGCGAGGGGGTGTGTTGAAGCACGCCGAGGCACATGACATAG
>DUCH01000027.1 GCA_012959865.1 Myxococcales bacterium
TCTTGGCGATGAGCAGGTGCGCGTGCTTGTGGCCTACGTCCGGAGCCTCGAGGGGGCGAAGGCCGACTAGCCCGCCACGGGGCTGACCTTGAACTCGTCGACCGCTCGGATACCGCCGTCTTCGCCAAGGCTCCGGTCGTATCCGCCACAATCAGCGAGACGAACACTTGCCCCCTCTGGCGTGAACTCAAGGAGAGTGAATCCGTTCACTTCACGAGTAGGAACGATGTCCTCTGTCGTCAGCCAGTCCGGCGTCGATGCAGTGACGCCGCGCGCCGCGGAGGCCCACGTCATGTCCGACGTACCGACCGGCCCGACCAGGATCGACTGAACCGGTGAAGGCAGGGGTTCGACGCTTCCGCTCGCGAGGATGTTGACCGCTCCCTGAGCATGAATGTCGCCGGAGAAAACCAAGCGATGCCCGGCCCGTTGGCTCAGGGTCTGCAATAGTCGTTGGTGTTGGCTCCACCATCCCGATTGCCACAGGTACTTTTGTGCGTCGGTCGTCAAGCGTCCATCACCGACATCCGCCATTAGCTCAACTTGAACAACACCCTCATAACCTTTGGGCGCGACGACATCGGGGTACCATTCGCGCCATTTGCCGGCGGTCCATCCCATCGGGTGCGAAGGAACCAGGGCGAAGTGTGCAGCTGGTGAATTGCGCGCCCGCTCACGGAGCCACAGCTCGACCTCTGGGGGCACCAGGCCCGCCGCCTCTTCGCCGAGCGTCAAATGACCCGCGCAATCAAATAGGGCGCCCTCGAATAGCCGGCCATAGCGGAGAAGGCCGAAAGCCCGATCCGTCGCAGCCGAAGGCCCATCGGGAAGTGGTGGGTAATAGAGGCTGGCGACCGCCCGGAACGCGGCCTTGCTGAAAGCATTCGCGGGGAAGGTCACGAGGTCTTCTTCAGCGTCATCATTCTCGAAGTAGTCGTGATCGTCCGACACGAAGAACATGGGGGTAGACTTGAACCTCGTGCCGTATAGATCCGCGATCTGCTCATCGCCGATCGCCGTCAGCACAGCTTCGTTTTCAGTGCCGAGGATCGGCTTGGTTCGATCGAACTCGCCGTACATGAACCGCAGGTACCAGCCTGCGAGTAACTTGATGAGCTTGGACCGACGTCCGATGGGCGGCATGCCGCCGCCCCGCAAATCCCAATAGATATGATCACCAATCGCGACTGCCGCGTCTGGCTTTTCGGCCAACGCGGCGTCGAAGAGATTCCGACGGAACGCATGGGGTTTGAAGAGTTGCTTTCCGGGTATCCCAAAACCATCCGCGCCACCCGCACATGTGAAAGCCAACAGACGAAAGCGCTCGGGCATCGTTGTCGCATCCGGGAACGTTCTTAGCGGCCAAGGGGAGCCAAGTGCCCCGTGCTCATCCAGAAGCTGCAGCGAATATTCAGTCTCCGGCGCGAGTTCTTCAGCACTGAACGACCAGTATCGCCCATGACTATCTCGCCGGACGCCGGGGACACGAAGGTCTCCCACCATCAAGTCGAGCCGCGCCCGCGAGGCCAGGGTAGAGACCGACACTGAAATTCCTGTGGCGGTCACGCTGGGCAGGATGTGGCGTATATCGTCCGTGCGCGCGAAGACGGACTTCGGCAGAAGACTCTGCGCCAGCCCTACAAGCATCAACCACAGTGTTGACCGGCGCGTCAGCTTCATGCGTTCATCTTAGAAATCAAAGGGCACTGCGGCAAGCGAAGTGCGATATTACGAATCGAGTCGAACGTCCGCGCCAGCTTCCCTTTGAGATCGACTTCCTCGTGGTATTCGGGCAGCTGAGAGCACTCACCCTTGTCGGTTCATCGCGGCCTGTCAATCATCCCATAAATGTTTTCCGGAGACTCATATACATAGGCTCTCTAGACAGGAACTGGGGGTATCGGACATTCAAGCTGTCTTCTGGTACAACGTCCGAGCCTGGGCGTTATGTTAAAGCCCTAGGGGATCCCGTGACGGGGGTCGATTTTGGTTTGGTCAATGAGGCGACGGGCTTTCGCATCGTCGAGATGGTCCTCCAGGCCGAGGATACGAGTTCTCGGATTCAGCCGTCGGCTTTGATCGCTGGGGGCCAACAGGACTACGGGCTCTATTGCGCCACCTGTCACGGCCCGGGAGCCTCGGTAGGAAAGTCGGCCATGATGGCCGGCTGGGGCGGCACATTGTCGGATCAACAGATCCTGGGACTCGTGGCCTTCATGCGCTCGCTGGCCGAGCCGCCCTATTCAGTCGCGCCCTAACGGGCTCTCGCCGGTCGTCCCCAGCCAGTTTTCCGCGGCAACCCACAGCAAACACGGCGGAGTCAGGGCGAGATTGGGGTTCGACGCTGGCGAATGGCCAAGAGGAATCCAGTGAGGACGAGGATGAGAGAGAGAACGATCACCCGGCTCCAGCCGGCGGAGGGGACATCGGGCGCAAGAATCAGCGCCGGCTGATCGTTGGTATGGCAATGGACTCCGCCCCCGGCGACCCAGGAGTCAAGCATTTCGATCACGTAGACATCCCGGCCTGGAAACCAGGCTTCGAGTTGTGCTTTGGCGACGGAGTCGGTGGCCGGGTTGCCAAAACCTACGAGAATGACCCAGTCGTTTCCCACCCCCCAGTTCATGTAATTCGCGTCGAAGGTAAAGCCGCCGTGAGTGATGGCGGCACCTATATCCATTCGCAGAACTTCGAACCCCGCCGCTGCTGCGGCCTGCGCGGTGGCATCGTAGACCTGGTCGTCCGGTCCGCCCGGCTGGCAATGGGAAGCGGTTGTGCAGTTCACCACGACCACCCGGTTGGCATCGATGAAGCGGGCGATGCCATCGATATGCCCGGCTGTCAGGTCGCCCGTTATCGGTCCATCGGCCCAAATGACTTTTTGCACTCCGAAATAATTCATCAAGTCGACTTCGGCTTCGGCCTTGTTCGCGTAGCCGTTTCCTCGATTGGGATTTCCGATGACGTTCCAGTTCAACATCACGGTATCGACCCCGTTGAATTCGAGGTTTCCACGCTCGTGCACGATGTTGACAGGATCCACGGGTAGGCCGAGAAAATTGCCGATCGCCACCGGGACGGCATCGTCGCTCGCGTGGGGAAAGCTGCCAAAGGCTCCGCCCCAGGCATCGAAAACCCAATCCTGAATGCGCATCTGGCCGTCCTCGACGACATAGACCGGCCCGTTGTCTCGCATCCAGGCGTTGTCGTTGGCAATCGGGTGCCAGGTGATTTGCGGGTGATCGGGGTCGCCCCCGGCGGCGCTGATGGCGGCTCTTGCCTGGTTTCGGATCGCGTTGGAATCGTAGAGGATGTGGAGCGGCTGATACTGGGCCACGACGTTCGAGATCCCCGCATAGGCGGGCTCGTAGCTTTTCTCGAAGGGCCCGGGCCACTGCAACCAGAGCGCTTCCTGGGGTTCCCATTCGGCGGGGACCCGGCGCGCCTGGGCCGTCCCGAGGGAGGGGGAAACCACCAAAAAAAGAGCGACGAGCAGGGTCGAGGGGATCGGGAAGGCGCGTGCCTTTATCAAGGTCAACCCCCCTAGCCCAGGGACCCGTAGACCGCGCGGAGCAGAGCGCGGGGCCTCGGATCGACCAGCCAGACGCCCGAGTGCGTCAGATTCATGGTGTATCCAAAGCTCATGCGGTTTTCCGGATCGGCCTGACCGTACGAGCCCCCCGCCCCGGCATGGCCAAACACATTAAAATTGGGCCCGAGAGGTTCCTCGGCGGGGGGCATTTGGAAACCGAGCCCGAATCGCGAGACCACCGGCAGGATCAAGTCCTTGCCCAGGGATTGTTCCTGGCGCGCCTGCTCGATCACCTCGGGAGAAAGCACATGCACCCCATCAATCGAACCGCCCAGGGCCAGGGCGCCGTAAACACGGGCGAGGGCAGCGGCGGTTCCGTGTCCATTGGCCGCGGGAATCTCCGCCGCGCGCCACTCCCGGGTATTGGCGTCGGTGGGGAGCATGGGCGGGTTGATGAAGGCTTTGGCCAACAGACTCTCGGGATCGGCCATGATTTGGGAAAACAGGTCTGTTCCGTCCTCGGCATGCACCGGCCCTTGAACCAGTGGGGAAACCCGGGCCTCGTGGCTTTCGGGCAGGCCGATATGAAAGTCGAGACCAAGGGGCTCGGCAAACTGCTCGCGAAAGTAGGTGCCGAGACTCTTGCCACTGATCCGGCGGACGACTTCGCCGACCAGGAAGCCGAAACTGAGGGCGTGATAGCCATGGCTTTCGCCGGGCGTCCACCAGGGGGCCTGCTCGGCCAGAGCTTCGGTCATCGTTGTCCAGTTGTAGAGGGAGCCCGGGGGTAGGGGCTTCTGGATGGCTGCCAGGCCGGCTCGGTGAGAAAGGAGGTAGCGGACAGGGATTTCCGACTTGCCCGCCGCGGCAAATTCCGGCCAGTACTGGGCCACGGGCGCGTTGACGTCGAGCCGCCCCTCCTCGATCAGGCGCAGGGCGCACAAGGTCGTCATGCCCTTCGTGGTGGAGAAGAGATTCACCAAGCTATCGCGTTGCCATGGCTCGGTCCGGGCTTCGTCGGCGTATCCGCCGTAGAGATCAACAACCGCTTCCCCTTCCACCGTAACGCAGACAGACGCGCCCAACTCGTCCCCGCGCTCAAAGGCTTGCTGGAAAATCTCACGAACGCCCTCAAAGCGTGAATCGCAACGACCGTGGATTGCCGGGGTCTCGGCCATCTCTTTTTCCTCCTGGCCCATCCCGGGCCGCGTCTCGACTAAAAGGGTTCCGTCTCTTCCAAGACATCCGAGCATCGCAACTTCCATCGCGACGCGCGAGCGCGCCCCAGGGTTCGTCGCCATGGCGCCCCCAGGCAGTCGCCCATATGATCGAGCCGGAATGACCCCATAGGAGACAGATCAATGGTGCTTCGCGTACTTCCGAGTGTTTTTGGCGCGCTCTTTTTGGCCATCGCCGGTTCTTGGCTCCTGGATCCAGTGGGGGCCGCTGCACGGCTCCAGATGGAGCTCTTCGATGGTGCCGGGCGGAGTTCCCAAATCGGGGACGACGTGGGTGCTACCGGCCGTTCAAGCTGCTAGTGATCGGCCATGGAACTGGTGGTCTTCAGTCTCAACTATTCCTCCTGGTCCGTGCGCGCTTGGCTTGCGCTGGATCACGCGGGCGTGCCGTTCCAAGTTCGCCACATCGGTGGTTTTGTCGAGGAAGGCTGGCGCGAGAAGTTGTTGGCGATCAGTGGTGCTGCGAGGGTTCCGGTTTTACTGGACGGTGGGCTCACGCTGCACGAGTCTCTGGCGATCTGCGAGTACGTCGCGGAACGCCACCCCGAAGCTGCTTTGTGGCCCCAGGGCGCCCGGGCCCGGGCTCGTGCCCGCGCGGTGAGCTGTGAGATGATGAGCGGCTTTCACAGGGTGCGGCAGGAGATGCCGATGAGCCTGCGCGGGCGAGCAAAGGGCTTTGCGCCTTCGGAGCAGGCCCAGGGTGAACTCGCACGCATTTTTCAGCTCTGGGAGGAGGCGCTGGATCGTTCCGGGGGGCCTTTCCTCTTCGGCGCGTTCGGTGTCGCCGACTGCATGTACATGCCCGTGTTGAGCCGGTTGAGAACCTATGGGGTGGGGGCACCGACGGGGCTGCAGTCTTACATCGATGCGATGTGGGGTCAGCCCTCGGTCGCCCGTTGGGCCACACTCGCGCAGGGCGAGCCGGCGATTCCCATGTACGACGGAGTACTGGGCTAACGCTGCGGGCACGGCTGGATGATGCGACGCACACGCCCCAGATGGTCTTCCACTGCGCCTTCGATGGTCCTGACCGAATTCGCGTCATCGGGTATCAAGTAGGCGCAAAAGACCTGATGGCCATGCGCTTCGTCCTGCATCGGGAGTAGAGTCGGCACCGCTCTTTTGGCTTGCTGTCGATCGCTCCCTCGGGGATTGAAAAAAAGCAGCTCTCTTCGGCGCGCAGATGCGAACAGGAAGCCGCCCAGGGCGCGGCCTGGTCTCGATGTCCCCAAATTCGCCCCCGATGGCCGACATCACCCAGGTCGAAGGGGCCCAATGGGTCTTAGGCGGCCTTATCCGCCGACCGTTCGGGCAGGGCTCGGCTCTCGCAACGGCTTCCGCAAGAACTCCTGTGAGGGCTCTTTTTTGTGCAGACAAAACGAGTATGCCTGGGTGTATAATAGGTCTTTGATCTTGCTACTCCGCTATCGGCCTGCGCAGTTTCTGAACCAGGAGAAGGAGAACACATTATGTTGCGACTGCGGTTCCGCACGATCCCGGCGGGCCTCGCCGCGCTCGGTCTGACGATTCTGCTCCAGAGCGCTGGTCAAGCCGACCCGATGGCTCCGGTTACCGTCGTGCCCGCTCCCGACGGACAGGGCGAGAGTTTCTCACCCGGAGTCCGGCTTGTCTCGGAACTCGCCCATGACTATGTCGAGGAGGAGTACTTCGTTTCTGGCGGCGCGGATCTCTACAACTACAATCACAACCCCCCGTTCGGGCCGACCGATCTCAGCGCGATTGAGAACGATGTGCCGTACCAGACACGAATGATCATACGACGCCCAGTCTCTGACGCTCAGTTCAACGGCATGCTGGTGATCGAGTGGTGGAACTCGACAGCCGGATTCGACACAGCGCCCAGTTGGGATGCCTCGGCTGAGTACTTCGCGCGCGAAGGGATCATCTATGTTGGGGTGACAAACAGTACGACTTCGCTTGATTTCCTGGTTGGCGGCTGCAGCGTGTTCGGAATCTTGCCGCCAACCTGCGGTACGCGCTACGCGGCGCTCTCGTTGCCGGAAAACGGGCTCGCCTACGACATGATGAGCCAGATCGCGAATCTTCTGAAGAGCGACTCGCCTGAGAACCCACTGCCCGCGGAATTCCAGGTCGACCGTCTCTACCACGCCGGCCAGTCGCAGCAGGGAGGCTCGATCGTTACCTACGCGAGCGCGTTCGATTCCGTCGTCAACGACGGCTACTTCGTCCAGCAGGCGGCAAGCGCGCGGCCGATTAACTTTGGCCCGGTCTGCTCCGCCCCGGGGTCTCCGCCGCTTGGTCCCCTCTTCCCTGACTGCACACCGCGGCTTCAGGGAACTGACGCGCTGGTTCGAACCGATCTCGACTCGCCGGTCGTTCACGCGATTACCGAGACCGACATTGAAATTCTCTTCGGAACGGTTGCCCGGCAGCCCGATACCCCGACGTTCCGCTACTACGAGGTCGCCGGTGGTGGCCACCTGACCGTCCACAATAATGTCGAAATTGTACCCGCGGGACTGCTGGGGCCGGAGCCAATCTACCTTGACGACCTGTGCGAGTTCCCTCTGAACACGACCGCCGACGGACCGGTGTTTTTCTCCTATACGCTCAACGCCTTGTGGGCGAACCTCGATCGCCAGGTTAGGCACGGCCGATACAGCCGACACGACCGCCATGGCCGGCATGGCCGACATGGCCGACATGGCCGGCATGGCCGCCACGGCCGGCATGGCGGGCACGCCCGGCATGATCTCGACGACCGAGACGACACGGACGACCGCCGGCAGTACAGCCGCCACGATCGGAACGACCGCCCCGACCGCCCGGACCGCCCTAACCGCCCGGATCGAGGCGATCGCGACGACCGCCCCCCCGGACACGATCGCTGGCGCTGGCAGCCGCCTGCTGGCGTGATCATGCAAACGAACGCTGCGGGAGAGGTCGAGCGAGACGTCTTTGGCAATGGCCTTGGCGGTCTGCGATCGGCTGCGATGGATGTTCCGATCGCGACCTACCTCCCCGGGAACGTCGCCGATCCGAGCCAGCCGGCGTTGCTCCAGGGCATCGGTAATCTGGCCTGCCGGCTCGCGAGTAGCGTCGATCCCTTCGACGACGCAACGATCGACAGCCTGTACCGGGACCACCGGCAGTACGTGCGGAAGGTGATTCGCAGCGTTCGGGAGCAACGGCGTCTGGGCTTCCTGCTGCGAGAGGATGCCGCCAAAGTTGTGGTCAATGCCGCGGCGTCCCCGGTGGCCTGCGGACTTGGCTTCGAACTGGTGTTCGTCGTCGCACCCATCATGGGGCTGCGCCGGCGCGCAAGAGTAGCCCGGAAGCTAGGCTGAACTGCGGCTGGAAGGGCTGACGCGTCAACCCGCGGGATCACCCAAATGAGCGAAAAGAAAACCGTAACGGGCGGGTGCCTGTGTCGGGCGCTGCGCTTCAGCATCGATCTCCCCACCGCTTGGTGTGTGCACTGTCATTGCTCCATACTGCCGCCGTAACCACGGTGCGGGCTTCGTGACCTGGGTTGGGGTTCCGCGCGATCACTTCCGCATGGAGGCCGGTGAAGAGACCATGCCCGTCACGGGATCCCCTACGGATTTAACATAACGCCCAGGCTCGGACGTTGTGCCAGAACCCAGCTTGAATGTCCTATCCCCTCTCGGCCACATCTTTTCGAA
>DUCH01000028.1 GCA_012959865.1 Myxococcales bacterium
GCAGGGCTCGAGCCGGTCGTGGTGGCGGGTTTGGCGTTCGGGGGCCAGTTGATGATTACCACCGATGTGGAGAACTATCCTGGCTACCCCGAAGGCGTGACGGGTCCCGCCATGATGGAAGACCTTCAAAAGCAGGCGGAGCGTTTCGGTAGCCGACTCATTTTTGAGGATGCGACTTCGGTCGATTTGTCCGCACGGCCCTTCAGGGTCGAAACCGATGACGCGTCGTTCACGGCCGACAGCGTGATCGTTGCCACCGGAGCCTCGGCGCGTTGGCTGGAAATTGAATCCGAGCAACGCTTCGTCAATCTGGGCGTCTCCGCTTGCGCGACCTGCGATGGCGCCCTGTATCGCGACAAGGCGATCGCAGTGGTCGGCGGCGGAGATACCGCCATGGAGGAAGCGCTTTTTCTCACCCGATTCGGCACCCGGGTGACCGTGATTCATCGGCGCGCCGAATTGCGCGCTTCAAAAATCATGCAGCAGCGTGCGCTATCGCACGAGAAAATCGATTTCGCGTGGGACTCCGAAGTCGACGAGGTGCTGGGCGATGAATTCGTAACGGGTGTTCGCCTCAAGAACGTGAAAACCGGAGCGCTTCAGGAACTGGCCGTCGAGGGCCTCTTCATCGCCATCGGCCACCAGCCCACTACAGATCTTTTCAAGGGTCAGCTCGAGCTCGACGGCGCCGGTTACGTAAAAGTTCAGCCCGGAACGACCCGGACCTCGTTGGAAGGTGTTTTTGCGTGCGGAGACGTCTCGGACTCCATCTACCGTCAGGCGGTTACGGCGGCGGGGACGGGTTGCATGGCTTCCATCGATGCCGAGCGATGGCTGGCAGAACAGGGGATCGAATGAAACGCGACTTGAATAGGGGAACCCCTGGGCCATCCGGGGGAATCGAACGCGCGGAAGGGCAAGGCTGAAGACGAATGCCGTTGACTCGAGAGATGTTGGAGCGTCTGACGGATCGGTCAACAGATATTGTAGTGGCGACGGATCGCAAGGGTTGCGTGGTTTACTACAACGACGGCGCTTCGAAGAGCTTGGGACATGACCCGAAGGAAATTCTCGGGGAATTCGTCGGTGCGTTCTACCCCAGCGTCGACGAAGCCCGGCGGGTCGCTCAGGCGATGCGCGATCCCGATCAGTTCTCCCCAGGCGTTGTCGAGAATTTTCAGACCTCGTTCATGGCGGCGTCGGGTGAGGAAATCCCAGTCGCGATCTCGGGAACGCTGCTCTACGACGAAGACGGCGTCGAGAACGGCACCATCGGTTACGCCAAGGACCTGCGCGAAATTCTTCACAAGGATCAGCTGGCCACCTTGGGCGAAGTGGCCATCGGTCTATCCCATGAGATCAACAATCCCCTTGCGGTGATTCTCAACCAGATGGAAATGCTCGAGAGCGAAGTCTACAGCTTGGCCCAGGAGGGCGATTGTTCGGTGGAGGTCGAACGGATCGACGCGATCCGGCGGGAAGTGGCGCGAATCAGCGAGATCCTCGGCCGGTTGGGCGAGATGGTTCAACAGGACAGCTACGAGACCATCAACTATGCGGGGCCGGCTCGAATGATCGACCTGCGGCGTCGAGAGGCCCGAAGTCTGGAACGCGACGAACGTTTGAAGGGCTTGCGGATCCTTGTTGTCGACGACGACCGGGGGATCTGCAATTCGCTCCAGGAAATTCTCGAAGTCGACGGCTGCGATGTCGCGACCGCCCACGATGGAATCGAGGCGCTCGAATGCATCGCGAAGAACGAATTCGATCTGGTACTTTCGGATGTCATCATGCCCAACATGGATGGGCATGACCTTTACCTCAGCGTGCGCGAGCGCTACCCCGACCTTCCGGTTTTGATGATGACCGCCTTCCACTACGACAAGGATCACATCATCAAGCGGAGCCGAATGCAGGGTCTCGAAGGTGTAATTTTCAAGAAACCCGTAGATCCGGTCCGGTTGCGCGAGGTGATTTTCGAGACGGCTCGCGGCCGACAATCCTGAGCGGGTTCGCGACCGGTGCGGTCTTGCCTCAAACCGGATGGGCGTCGGGCGTTCGCGCCAGGCAGATTCCCATGACTTCCCGGACACCGGCTCGGCGTAGAGCCTCTGCCGCCGATCCGAGGGTCGCGCCCGTGGTGGTCACGTCGTCCACCAGCCAGACCCGCGAGGCGGCGGGTTCACGCCGCGCCACAACGGCGAACGCGCCCACGACGTTGCGTCGCCTCGATGGGGCGTCGAGTCCGGCCTGGGGGGGGGTGTCGAGGACTCGGGCGAGCCAATTTGTCTCGACTCTGCTGTCGTGGAGCCGGGCGATTTCTCGGGCCAACAGGGCCGCGGGATTGAATCCGCGCTGACGGAATCGTCGAGGGTGAAGCGGGATGGGAACAATTCGGTCGGCGGCTCGGACCGGGGCTCGCCGTCCGGCCGCCCGGGCGAGCAAACGCGCCACACCGATTGCCGCGGGATCGAGCCCGACGAGACCACGGCCCGGATACTTGAATCGATGGACCCAAGTTCGGGCATCATCGCGCAAGGCCAACGCGGCGACGGTACGCCCCAGGCCTAGGGGGAGTGGCTGGGAGCACTGGTTGGGATCAAGCCATGGGAGCTTGTCGTGGCAGCGGCGGCACAAGATCGCGCCGAGTCCGGAATCGCCGCAATTCGCGCAGCGTCGGGGAACGAAAAATCCGATCAGGTCATTCAGGCTCACTGTCTGAAGGCTCCGCGGGACCGGGCCTGGGATCAAGGTGTCGAGGAGACCGCGCTCCAGCCTGGGGCAGCTTGTTGGTGGGCGCTGATATCGATCAGGGGCGCATCGCTCCAGAGGCGTTCCAGAGCAAACTCCTCCCGGGTGTCGGGTTCGAAAATATGAACGACCGCTTCGTTCGCGTCGATCAAAACCCAGCGGCCCTCAGAGAGGCCCTCCACGCCGAGTGGCTCCTGGCCCGCCTTGCGGAGGGTCTGGATGATGGACTCAGCGATGGACCGTACGTGACGGCTGGAGCGTCCGGATGTGATCAGGAATGTATCCGCGAACGCGCTGACTCCGCGCATATCGAGAGCCACCAATGCTTCGGCCTTCAAGTCGAGGGCGGCCTCGACGATGAGGTCCGTCTTGGGTGTGCCCTTGTCGTTCGAGGGTTGGGGGGTATTCATGTGGGGATGCTCCTAATCGCCATCGGGGCCAAGCTGAAACTCGTTAGCGGGTTCCCGGCGCGGCGCCTGCAGACGCATCGTTGTAGCACCCGCTGGACACGATGGCAGCATGGGCGGCCTGGGGGACCAGATGCTCGACGGAGACGCCCTGGCGGAGGCGCGCGCGAACACTTGTGGCCGAGACGTCCAGCGCGGTGATTTCGAGCTGGCGGATCCAGGTCCCCGCCCTGCGATGTCGGCCTGAGAGGCCATCGGGCGCGAGTTGGAAGTCCTCTCGGACAGACTCGGGCAGCCAGTCTGCGAGTCGTCCACCCGCGACCGGGGGCCGGGAGGTGACCGCGATATGGCACGCCGCGAACAGCGCCCCGGGAGATCGCCAGCTTCCCATTTCGCAGAACGCGTCCCTTCCGGCGACGAAAACGAGTTCTTCATCAGCAAATCGGCGCCCGAGGGTTTCGAGGGTGTCGACTAGATAGGAAGGACCCGGTCGCTCGACCTCGATGGCGTCGGCGCAGAAAAGGGGGTTGTCCCGCACAGCGAGTTCCACCCAGGCCATGCGTTGGTCGGCTGGAGCAATGATCGCGTCGCCTTCGTCTTTATGGGGCGGCCGGGCGCTCGGAACGAAAATCATGCGGGAGAGATCGAGTGCCGCGACGACTTCTTCGGCGGCGCGTAGATGTCCCGAGTGGATGGGATTGAAGGTGCCGCCGTAGATGCCGATCATCGTCCTTGCCGATCATCTCCTGGCCAGTGTCAATCGTCGAGGATCACCATATCGTCGCGATGGATGACTTCAGAACCGTTCGAATAGCCTAGCACCTGGGTAATTTCCTTTGCCGCCAATCCCTTGATGCGCTCGACGTCTCCGGAGTTGTAGGCCGAGAGGCCTCGCGCGCGCGCGCGACCTTGGGTATCGACGCACGCCACGGGGTCACCGACTCCAAACTCGCCTTGAACGCTCACAATGCCGGCGGGGAGTAGGCTGCGGCCGTCGTCCAGCAGGGCGCTGATCGCACCGTCATCAAGGCACACAGTGCCCCGAGTGTGCGTTGTGAACGCAAGCCAGTGCTTGCGGCTCGCCATCTTTTCGCCGGGCAAAAAAAGCGTCCCCACGGACTCTCCGGCTACGACGCGGCGGATTACGTTCGCTTGTCGCCCATTGCAGACCACCGTGGCGGCGCCCGAGAGAGCGGCCATGCGCGCAGCCTCAAGCTTGGTCGTCATCCCACCCCGGCCGAAATGACTTCCGGGCCCTTTCGCGGCGGCTTCGATTTCAGGCGTAATTTGCTCGACCACATCGAGAAGTTTCGGCCGGGGTCGACCGCTCACGGGAGGCTCGGCGTAGAGCCCATCGACATCGGTGACAATGATGAGAAGATCGGCTCCGATCAAGTTAACGATGGTGGCGGAAAGACTGTCGTTATCGCCAAAGCGAATTTCTTCGGTGGACACAGTATCGTTCTCATTCACGATGGGAACCGTGCCCAGGCGCAGCAACTCAAGCAGGGTGTGCCGCGCATTGAGGAAACGCTCCCGGTCGTGGAGTCCGTCTCGGGTCAGCAAAATCTGGCCGATCTGTCTTCGATGCCGGGCGAAGCGGCGCTGGTAGATATCGACAAGGCCGATCTGGCCCACCGCTGCTGCGGCCTGCTTCTCGGGAATCGAGTGCCCGCGGTGCGCCCAGCCCAGTCGATGACTTCCCGCTGCGATGGCTCCAGAAGAAACGAGAACGACTTCATGGCCGCTATCCACAAGTTCGCAGATAGACCGGGTCAGTTCGCTGAATTTCCGCGGACGCAGCTTTCCGTTTCGAGTGAGTGTGCTGCTCCCTACCTTGATGACAATTCGCCGGGCTCGGCTCTGGCATTCGCGCGCGGGATTGTGGTCCATCAGTCCAGTCTTTCGCGGTCGGTCTGATCGTCGGGAGCGGCCACTTTTTCCAACGCCATGGCCTGCTCGACAGAGTGGAGCATACTGCGAACCAGTTCGCTGCTGCCCTGGCCCGTGGCGCCCGAATGCCGGATCGGTCGCAGTCCTTTTTCGGCGAGCTTGGCCTCAAGCGCCTCCAGCGCCGAAGGGTCGCTCACGAGGTCGACCTTGTTCAGAACCAAAATTTCGTGGCGATCGGACAACTCGGGCCGATAGCGGTGGAGTTCACGGCGAATGGATTCGTAGTCGCTGAGCAGATCCCGCCCTTCGATGAGCCAGGCGCCGATGTCGAGAAGGTGGACGAGCACCCGAGTGCGTTCGACATGGCGGAGAAATCGATGCCCGAGCCCGGCGCCATCGCTCGCTCCCTCGATGAGTCCGGGAATGTCGGCCACGACGATTCGCGCATCACCGACTTCCACCACGCCCAACGAGGGCGTAAGCGTGGTAAAGGGGTACGAAGCGACCTTGGGCCGAGCCTCGGAGATGCGCCGAAGCAGAGTGGACTTGCCTGCGTTCGGAAAGCCCACCAAACCCACGTCCGCGAGTAATTTTAGCGATAAGCGGAGTTCGCGGGTTTCTCCAGGTCTTCCGCTGAGGGCAAAGTCCGGGGTCTGACGCGTGGAATTTTTGAAGCGAGCGTTTCCAAAGCCACCGTTGCCTCCGCGTGCCACGATGAAACGTTGGCCGTCTTCGGTGAGGTCGACCACGGGCAGATCGTCATCGGGACTGAGAACCTCAGAGTCCGGATCGGTGGCGTAAACAAGGGTTCCCACCGGAAGCCGAATCTCGGCGTGGGCCCCGCTCGCACCGGTTTTTCGCGAGGTACCGCCGTTGGCGCCGCTCGGCGCCCGGATTTCTGCGCGGCGCTGAAGATCGGTCAGGGTGTTGAGGTTTCGATCGGCGACAAGAACGACGTTGCCGCCGCGTCCGCCATCTCCGCCGTTGGCTCCGCCCAAACTGACAAATTTCTCGCGCCGATAGCCCACAGTCCCATTGCCCCCGGCTCCGGAAATTACGGTGACGGCGGCCTCGTCGACGAAGGGTTGGGGATTCTTCACGGGATGGCTCCTTGTGCGGGAGCGACTGAGTCCGAATGGAGGGGTGCGGGAAAAGTCATGGGTGCACCCACGAACACGCCCCCGAGAGCGGGCTCCGGGCGATTGGGGTTCAGGGAAGGCGATGAAGGCCGAGAAGGGAACTCAAGGCACGAACAACAGCGAAGTTCCCAAGCAGGTCGAAGGGTGTCGAAGTACGCCGTAGGGCGATACTGGGAAGGGTGAACTCGGTGAAGGGCGACGGACGAAGGGGAGTCCGCAAGGAGACGAAGCGTTTATTCGGCCGCGTCGATGTGCGCGAGCCTGCGACCACGAGACTTTCCGTAGCGCACGATGCCGTGGGTCAAGGCAAAGAGCGTGTAATCCTTGCCGCAGCCGACGTTGTCGCCCGGGTGAATCTGGGTACCCACTTGCCGAACGAGAATCGATCCCGCGGTCACCTTCTGGCCCCCGAAAACTTTCATCCCGCGCCGCTGACCGTTGCTATCGCGACCGTTGCGCGAACTGCCCTGTCCTTTTTTATGCGCCATCTCAAGCTTTCCTGTTCCGAGCGGGGAGCTGCACGTGCCAGCCTCGACCGCAGTTAATCGTCGATGGAATCGACCTGAATTTCCGTATAGGCCTGACGATGCCCTTGGAGCCGGCGGTACCCCTTGCGGCGCTTCATCTTGAAGACCCGAATTTTAGGATGCCGTCCCTGGGCGGTGATCGTGCCCGACACGCGGGCGCCTTCGACGACCGGCATGCCGATCTTCACCGACTCTCCGCCCCCCACGAGAAGTACCTGGTCGAGTTCGATCGGAGTTCCGATCTCACCGGGCAGATGCTCCACGCGAACGCGCGCCCCCGGTTCAACTCGGATTTGCTTTCCCCCTGTCTTGACTACGGCGTACATGTTCTTCCTCGATTCCCGGGTTGCTTCAAGAGCGCGGTAGTATCCGTGATTCCGCTTCATCGTCAAGCGGTTGAGCGTCTTCTTCCGGGCTCCCGGCGTCTGCGAGCACCTTTTCGTCCTCGGCCCGGGCCTCAGCGGACTTCGGCTCCGCACCCTGCTCATCCGCACCCTGCTCAAGCGACGCCGCGCTCGTCTCGGCGACCGGCGCTCGGCGATTCGCCGGGAGAGGCTCGCTCGGGGCATCGAGCGCGTCCCCTGGCATCGACCCGGGTTCGGGGGAAGCCGCAGCGGTGTCCGATCGGGTCCCTGGTGTGGGCGATGGCTCCAGAGACGGTGTGGGTGTGGTCTGTGCCCCGAGGGGGATCGACGATGTCTCGCTGGTTGTGTGAGTGGCAGTCGCGCCCGAGGCCATGGGAGAGGGCTGAGCCTTTTCTCCGGTGTCGGCTGTGGCCGCTTCCAATTCGGCTGGGGCCACTCCTTCGGTCTCCGCGTGGGTCACCGCTTCATTCACCGGCACCGGCCCCATTTCGCCGACCGCCGCGGATTCATTCTCGTTGGAAGGTTGATCGGGCTGGGGTTCGGATCGAGACCGGTTGTCTGCCCGCCGCCCACGATCCCGCTGGCGGGAGCTGCGCCGCCCGCCGGAGCCGTTCTTCTGGCTTCGGGCCTCCTCTTCGGCGGCAATTTCAGCGGGGTCCCGCAGCCAGCGAAGGGGAATCGAAACCGGAGGTCCCTCGTCGAGGGCCTCGACCTCGAATTGTTCCTGGTGGATTCCGGGCCGGGCGCGGATCTCGATCGCTTGTCCGAGAGCTTCAGAAAGGGAGGCAACGGATTTCGCCTCGTTGCTGAGCAGCTGCTCGGCGACGCGCGGAGCCACAGTGATTGCAATTCGGCGCCCGCTGAAACGAGATAGGGAATTGCGGACTTGGCGCAGCAGGTTGTAGGTGACGGTTTCGTCGGAGAGCAGATAGCCCCGACCGTCGCAGTGGCCGCAGGGTTCGCAAAGCGTTTGGACGAGGTTCTCGCGGGTTCGCTTCCGGGTCATCTCCACCAAGCCCAGTTCGGAGATCTTGAGAATGTTGGTTCTCGCCTTGTCTTGCCGAAGCGCGTCCCGGAGGGCCCGATAGGTCTTCTCGCGATGATCGGCAGACTCCATGTCGATGAGGTCGATGATGATCAACCCGCCGATATTGCGAAATCGCAGCTGATTGACGACTTCCTTGACGGCTTCGAGATTGGTTTTGTAGACCGTTTCTTCAAGGTCGCGCTTGCCCACGAAGCGCCCGGTGTTGACGTCAATGGCCGTCAGGGCTTCGCATTGATCGACGATGAGCGATCCACCGGATTTGAGCCAGACCTTGCGCTCAAGGTTCGCGTGGATCTGGGCTTCCAGC
>DUCH01000029.1 GCA_012959865.1 Myxococcales bacterium
AAACACCCAACTTCATGGAGGTGACTCCCGCCAGCCCGTGGTAGGCGGTGAGGACCCCGATTGGGTATGCGGTTCCCACAGCGATGAAGAGCGCACCGGGCCGCTCGCCCGCTCGGGCAATCACGGGCCGAAGTTTCTGAGGAATTTTTCGATGGACCGCGTCTCGCCCGGCGATGCGGGCGAGTTGGAAGGTAATGAGTCCTGAGATTTCCAAGCCGAGCGCGCCGTAAAGGGTCCCCCAGAATACGCCGAAGCTGAGCCCGGCGACGATCAAGACGAGTTGGGAGGGGAGGCCAATGATGCTCCGCCCGGCAACCATTGCCACACAGAGAACCGGGGCGATGGGTCCAGCGGACAGAACCCATTGCCGAATCGACTCGGGATCGAGTTCGATGCCCAGGCGGTCGCGGACAAAAAAGCCCAAGGCGAGAAGAGACAAGCCCAGAACGACGAAGCCGCTCCACTTTCTCCGGGCTGTTGTCATCGGAGGACTATAGTGAAAGCGCTGCTGCTGGCCCGAGCACCGGCGCGAGTTATTCTCCCGCCGTGCCCGCAGCCACCTTGGCCATTTTGAATCCCAAAGCCGGACGGGCGTCCCGAATTTTAGGGCGCGTGGAGAATCGACTTCGTGGATCACTGGCGGAAAGGATGGGCGGCTTGGAGATCGAGCGGACCCGGGCGCCTCGGGACGCCGCACGGATCGCACGGGAAGCCGTACGGGCTGGGGTCAAGCGGCTGATCGTGGGTGGCGGTGACGGAACCCTGAGCGAAGTTGTAACCGGGTTGTTGGCCGCCGGGCTAGGCGATGAGGCTGAGATCGGGATCTTGCCCCTGGGCTCGGGTTGTGACTTTGCCCGTACCTTGGGGATGCCGCTGGCCCCCGAAGAGGCGATCGAGCTTTTGGCGTCCGGTAGTCGCCGGAGAGTGGACGCTGGCCGCATTGTTCATATGTGCAGCCAGGGTCGAGAGCAGACCCGCTACTTCCTCAACGAGGCCAGCTTCGGACTCAGTGGCCTCATCGTCGAGACGGTTAACCGCCGCGCGAAGCACTTCGGGCCGCGTTTGGCTTTTGCCCTGGGGAGTCTTGCGGCTATCGCCCGACATCCTCGGCCCAATGTTGTAGTTCGTGTCGACGACCGCGAAGTTCACGCGGGTCCCGTGGCTCTGGTTCTCGCAGCGAATGGTCGCTTTTGCGGAGCGGGAATGAAAGTGGCTCCGGGTGCCGAGTGCGACGACGGGCTCTTTGACGTTGTGATCATCAAAGCGATCTCGAGACCGAGGCTCTGGCTGAACCTTCCCTCGCTTTACGCCGGCGGCCATATCGATCATCCGGCGGTTTCGGTTCATCGCGGCGTTCGAGTCGAGTCCGTAGTCAGGGAGCCGGTCCCGGCACTTCTCGATGTCGATGGCGAGGGGGGGGGCGGACTGCCCGTTCGGGTCGAACTTCTACCCCGGGCCATTCGGTTGTTCGGAGTGCCAGTTCGTCGGCGCGTCGTTTAGAGTGGAGTTGTTTGAACAGATTCGAAGGGCGGCGGCCGATGTCGCCAAGAGGGCAAAGTGGGTGAGGCTCAACGAGGAGCGCCTGAATGCTCTTGCAGATGCCCTTGCGGATACGCTCGCGGGCGACCGAGGGGAATTCCATGCCGACAAGTTGGCAGGTCCTCCCGCCCAGGCTTCTACAACGACGGAAGAAGGCTCCACGGCCCTCGCCCCCTCTCTTGACCCCGCCCACGACCGGCGAGCGGACGCGGATTCCACCCTGGCCTTCGTTTTGACGCTGGATGCCGTGAATTTTGGTTCGGGTTGGTTCCCGCATCTACGCAAGCGTTCGGGCCAGTCGGGTTATTTCACGATCGCGGGTGGTCTGAAGAATTATTTCGATCGCCACGGCGCTCTCGCTCCTTCCACATTGGCGGCGATTCAGGGCGACGAGTGCGCACGGATCTTTGATCAATCCCCTGGGTTGGCGCCGGCATCGGAGCTAATGGATCTGTTCGCCCGATCGTGGCGCGATTTGGGTGCGATGGTCAACACGCGCTTCGGAGGGTCCTTTGCGGGGTTGGTCGAAGCGGCGGACCACAGCGCCGAAGCCTTGGTTCGTATTCTCGCCGAAATGCCGCTCTATCGGGATGTCGAGCGCTACGGCGACCTGGACGTTCCGTTCTACAAGCGTGCGCAGATCACCTGCTCGGACCTCGCCTCGGCGTTTCGGGGGTCGAGCTTCGGGCGCTTCGACGATCTCGATGCGCTGACGATCTTTGCAGACAACCTCGTTCCCCATGTACTGCGTCGAGAGGGGGTGCTCGACTACGACTCGGACCTTCTGCGTCGCATTCGGTCGGAGGAACTCATCGCTTTGGGGTCGCCCGAAGAAATCGAAATTCGCGCGCTGGCCGTGCACGCGGTGGAGCGTCTCAGCGCAATGCTGACGAATCGCGGAAGGCCGGCGTTGCCTCGGCAATTGGACTCGGTGCTTTGGCATCGGGGCCAGAGCAGGGCGATGAAGTCCGAACCCCGGCATCGCACTCGCTGTACCTATTACTGATCAAGGTGCGGAACTCACCGCCATCAACCCGTGGGCAATGGCGGCAACCCGCGCTTCGGGCAGTCCGAGATCCCCGAGTTCTAGCTGGCTGCGTTCCTCGATTTCCCGCGCGGGAATGTCCCGGGGGAGCAGGACGATCAGCCGCGCGATGCGGTCGCCGATCCGGAGCAGGGCGGGGCGCAAGGCGGAATCCAGGGCGGGCGGAGGGCCCGAAGCGAGGGGCGGCGGCTGGGCGAGTACGCTTCGCTGGATTGACTTGGCGGCGGCCATCTGAGCAACAAAAAGTTCGGTCACAGCGGCGGCGCCGACCTGCTGGTTGGGGGGAATCCCGGCCGTGCTTTCGGTTTGCCTGACCCTCGCCAGGGCGGCCTCGATTACCTGAGCTTCGCGCGCGGGCGCTTCGACGTCGGTTTGGGAGGCGCGTTTGGCCTCGGCGACCAGGGGCATGAGGGCCAAGCGTTCGGCGATGCCGGCGAGCAGCGCCGAAAGAACGGGCCTGCCGGGTCCCGAAGTGGCGGCCGCGTTCAGATACCGGGTGCGCCGGGCGGCCATCTGACCGTTGGACTCTTGGGCCAGCAGCCAGTCATCGAGGTCCCGGGCCAATTCGGGCTTCTCCGCCGCCACCAGCAGGGCTTTGCGGTCTCGTGTAAAGGGCCCGATAGCGCGCAGGCCCGGGCTTGCTTCGAGCCAGTATGGCGCCTCCCGGGTATCCGTGATCACCGCATCGGCGAGGCCCGCTGCTAGGGCGTCCATCACCCCGGCGTTGTTCGCAATGGGGACAACCGTCGCCCGGGCAAAGAGCCTTCGCGCTGTTCGCTCGAGATGTCCCCCGGCGTTTACGGCGATCCGTAGCCCCGGCCGATTGAGATCGCTGGCCTCGTGGACGGGGGCTTGGGTGGGAACCAGCGCCAGCGCACCGCTCAAAGCGATGGGGAGGGTAAAGCGCCCGGCGAGTGACCGCTCGGGTCGAACGGTGATTCCGCTCATGGCGACGTCGAAGCGCCCGGCTTCAAGATCGACGACCAAGTCGGGCCAGCGGAAGCGGACGAAGTGCACGCGCAAATTACGCTCTTTCGCGTAAGCGCGTGCGAGGTCGGGACCCAACCCCTGATAGCGCGCCTGCGCATTTCCGTCGGTCTCAGCGTTCGTCTCGGTGCTGACATCGCCGCCGACATCGCCGCTCGCCGTGATGCTGAAAGGCGCGTAGTCACCGCTGGTGCCCACGCGAAGGACGGCCTGGGCCTCGTTTTGAGTCTGGGCCTTGGCTTGGGGCGCGGGCACCGCCGGGCTCGTCGCCAAGGTCGTCCAGCCAATCGTGATCGAGAGAACGATCCCTACGGCGCGCGCGGACATCGAGGTTTTGCCCCAATTGCGGGTGGGCTCGTCTTCCCGAGGGGTAATCGAAGTCGGATTCGAGATGGGCGTTTGCCCGGACTTCGTTCGGGGAGGCGACATGAGGTCGAGAAGAGGGCGATTGACCGCGGTGGGGACTTCTTCTAATCTCATGGCCCGGCGCTCCTGCCCATCTCCCCTCCAGGAATCGCCGTCCCGCTGGGAAGCCGACGTTGAAGTGGCCTGCCCTCAGTTGGCAATTGGCCCTTCCGTTTTGACCGTACTCCGAGACGGTTTCGAGGTTTATCAAGATGATCAGCATGGACGAGATCGAATCTGGACTTTACGTGACCCACCAGGGCACGGGCCTGCGGTATAGCATCGTCGACAGCGAGGATGGCGAGGTCTTGCTTTCGCCCGAGCAGGATGGGCTCAAGGACCTGACCGTGGCGGTCGGCCTCTTTCAGGCCGAGTTCATTTCCACCGAGCATTTTCGTGGGCCCGGCGGCCGTAAAGGCCGAGGGGGCAAGGCTCGGGGCCGACGCCGCAGCGGCGCCGCGCCCCAAGCGGTTCCGGCGGGGCCCAAGTGCAAGGGAAAAATCAAGAAAATGGTGCGTGATCGGGGTTTTGGTTTCATCCGTGGAGAGGACGGCAAAGAGGTTTTTTTCCATCGCTCGGGGTTGAATGCCGCCGAATACGACAGCCTCTCCGAGGGTGATTTTGTCGAGTACGTGGTTCAGGAAGGTCCGCGAGGCGCGCGGGCAGAGAACGTTCGCGGCGCCGTTCAGGAAGATGCAGTCTCCGCCTGAAGAGGACGGCTTGAAGTTACTCGGGCGCCCCAAGGCGCCCTCAGCGCGAGCGGTGCACGATGGGCAGCCGCCGTCCGGTTCCAAACGCCTTGGGTGAGGTGCGGAGAACCAGGGGGCTTTGTCGCCTCTTGTACTCGTTGCGGTCCAGGCGCTGGGCGACCGCCAGGGCCTCTTCCCGGGTGCAGCCGTTGGGAGGCTCAAGGCTGTCGGCGTTTCGCCCGCCCTCGATGACCTGTTCGAGCAGCGCGTCCAGGGTCGCGTAATCGGGGAGGTCATCGCTGTCGAGTTGGTCGGGGGCCAGTTCGGCCGAGGGCGGCTTATCGAGGGTGTGGACCGGGATCCGCTCACCCCGTCGGTTGGCATTGCGCGCTAGGGCGTAGACCTCGCGCTTGTAGACGTCGCCGAGTACGGCGAGCCCCCCCACGGTATCCCCGTAAAGGGTGCAGTATCCCACCGAGAGCTCGCTTTTGTTGCCGGTGGCGAGTACCAGCCGCCCCTCGTGGTTGGAAATGGCCATCAGGGTCGCCCCGCGAATTCGTGACTGGATATTCTGCTGGGTGAGACCGTAATTTTCCTGCTCACCGAAAAGCGAAGCGAACACGCCGATGAACGCGTCGTAGAGCGGCGTGATGTCGACGGTGCGGAACTCGATGCCGAGGCGCTTGGCCAGCGCGGCGGCGTCGCGGATGCTGTGATCCGAGGAGAAGGGGCCAGGCATTGCGACCCCGGTGACCCTTTCGGCACCCAGGGCCTCTACGGCCAAGTGGGCGGTGACCGCCGAGTCGATACCTCCGGAGAGCCCGATGACGGCACCGGGGGGAAGGTTCTGCTTGAAAAAGTAGTCGCGAATCCCGAGCACGAGTCCGGCCTCGAGTTGGGCGATGCGGTCGCTTTCTTCGACCTCCTCGGGGAGGATTCCCGCGTCGTCACCCGGAATATCAACGATCGCCATGGCGCTCTCGAAGAGGGGAAGCGAGGCGATGATCTTGCCCCTGGCATCGGTGGCGAAGGATCCTCCATCGAAGATGAGTTCGTCGTTGCCGCCCACCTGATTGGCGAAGACCAGGGGTATCCCGAGTTCCGCAGCCCGACCGGAGTACATTTTTCGGCGTTCCAGGGGTTTGCCGGTATGCCAGGGCGAGGCCGAAGGGTTGAGAATCAAGCTGGGTTCGCCGGCCGCGAGTTCGGCCAGGGGATCGAGGCTGTAGTTGAGTTCGCGCGCCCAGGCGTCTTCGCAGACCGCCAACCCAATCCGCGCGTTCAATCCCTTCAGTGCAAGGGGTTCGTGGCGTTGGCCGGCGATGAAATGTCGCTTCTCATCGAACACATCGTAGGTGGGGAGCAAGGACTTGGCGCGAAACCCGGCGCGTTGGCCCTGGGCGAGGACGACCGCCGCATTCTGTAGGGAGGGCGGCCGGTTGGAGGCCTCGCCGAGCACGGCCCCAAGCACGATGACAATGTCCCGGGAGGCGGCCTCAAGGGCCTCGAGTTCTTTCAATTGATCTCGGACGAAACCGTCGCGCTCGAGCAAATCCATCGGGGGGTAGCCCGTGAGAACCAGCTCGGGGAGAACAACTATATCGGCCCCGGCAGCTCGAGCCTTGTCGGCAGCCTGTTCGACCAGACCGCGATTTCCCACAAGGTCGCCGACGGTTGGATTTACCTGTGCGATCGCCAATTTCATCGTTGGGGGAGGATACCGTGCCCGGTGTTTCCTGCCGCCGACAGATCGAGTTTTTGCGGGTAGAGGGTCCGGGCCCGGATCGGTAGTGTCCGGGGTCATGACCAGTGAACGCGAGCGAGAAATTATCGGCCCGGCATCGAGCTATTACGTTTCCCAGCGCCTTCGTCTCCACTACGTGGATTGGGGAAACGAAGACGCCCCTCCGTTGCTGCTGATTCATGGAAACAAGGACCACGCCCGAAGTTGGGATTGGGTCGCCCGAGAGCTGCGAGACGAGTACCACGTGATCGCGCCGGATTTGAGGGGGCATGGCGACAGCGCATGGGCGATCGGCGGCCATTACATGCTGAACGAGTTTGTGCTCGACATGGCGCAATTGATCGAAACCCTAAAGCTTCATCCGCTGACCATCGTCGCTCACTCCTTGGGCGGGGCCGTTGCTCTTCAATACGCCGCGGTTTACCCCGAGCGGGTTCAAAAACTCGTGGCAGTCGAAGGTCTCGGTCCTCCGCCGAAAATGCTTGAAGAACACGCGAACCTTCCGCCGTGGAAGTTGATCGAAAACTGGATCGGACAAGTTCGGGGCCTGTCGGCCCGGCAACCGCGTCGCTACCCCAACATAGACGCTGCGGCTCAACGCATGCAGGAAGAGAACTCCTTTCTCTCTCCCGACCAGGCTCATCATCTCACGGTTCACGGCGTGGCACGCAACGAGGACGGCACCTTCTCCTGGAAGTTCGACAACTACACCCGAGCCTTCTTCCCCCAGAGCTTTCAGTTTGAGCAGCGCCTGGGGATGTGGGAACGGATCGACTGCCCAACTCTGCTGATGCGGGGAAGCGAAAGTTGGGCGACCGATCCCGGCACGGATGGCCGCGCGGATGCTTTCAAGAATGCCACGCTTGTGAAAATTGAAGGGGCGGGGCACTGGGTGCATCACGACCGCCTTGCCGAATTCCTCGATGCCGTGCGCAAGTTTTTGGCGGAAGACTAGAACTGAAAGCGCTCCGGCCCGAGCCGAACCCAATGTGTGCCTGGGCTCATTTGAAGTAGATATACACGGCCTCGGCCCGGCAGGCCGGGCGCCGGGCGCCCTCGAGTTCCCAGCGCAGATCGAAGCTGACCCGGGCAGCGCTGCGGGGCATTTTGCGGACGCTCAGGATCTTTCCCGAAAGCCGCAAGCGAGAGCCGACGAAGACGGGCTCACGGAGTCGGAGCTTGTCGACGCCCGAGTTGACGATCTGGCTGCAGTTCCTGACCTGGAAGATTTTTCGGTGCAGCGCGGGCCCCAGAGCCAGGGTGAGGTAGCCATGGGCCACGGTTTTGCCAAATTGAGATTCTTTTTGGGCGCGTTCGGCATCGAGGTGAATCCACTGGTCGTCCCCCGTTGCCGCGGCAAAAGCGTCGATACGAGCTTGGTCCACCGTAAGCCAATCGCCCGGTCCAAACTCGGCACCGACAAAATGGGTCAGCGATTCGACGCCGGGCACGATGATTCGGGCGGACATGGCGGGTGAGTCTCCGGCGAGAGCGAAGGATCTGGGCATCATAGAGAGTCCATCGACGCGGCGCCCGACTGCATATCCACCGATGCGGAAAGGCCCGGCGTCCAAACGTCGGGCTTCCGAGATGCGGTAAGATGCACGGCGGAATCAGTTGTGGTTCTGTTGAGACCCGTCCAAGTTTTGTCCATGGAGGTACTATCGTGAGGCTTCGTCTCGTCGCGACCACTATCCTGACCGTGCTTGTCGCCGCCTTGCTGGGAGCCACCGTGGGCGCCGATTTCCTCTGGCGCTCGGCGATCGGTCTCGACCCGACGGCGTTTCCTGCCGGACAGAGTCTGCAGAGTCTCGGCGATCTCCTTTTTCCCGGCTTGGATATCGCATTGGCGGGGCTCCTGCTGGGTTTGGGGACGGTTTTGGGCGTGCCCTTCGTGGCTTTTTTCGTCGTTCGCGATCAACGGCGAACTCTTCTCGAACAGACCGACCCCGGCCGACGGAA
>DUCH01000030.1:0-1040 GCA_012959865.1 Myxococcales bacterium
CGCAGCGTTGGCATATCGAAATTGCGAGAAATTTCACGGAGTTGGGCGAGAAACCAGAGGCTTCAACGGGTAGAATGAGCGCCGTTGGGTGACGCCGGAAATAGCCGGCGGAGAGGCTGGGAGATTGCATGACCAAGGCAGAGATCGTCGAACAGATCTACGAGCGGGTGGGCTTCTCAAAAAAGGAAGCGGCCGAACTGGTAGAAAAGGTATTCGACATCATCAAGGACACACTTGCCGACGGCGAGAAGGTCAAGATCTCGGGGTTCGGCAACTTCGTGGTTCGGCACAAGAACGCACGCAAGGGCAGAAATCCCCAGACGGGTCAGGAAATACTCCTTGAAGCGCGAAAGGTTCTGACCTTCAAGCCGAGTCTCGTGCTAAAGAATGTGCTGAACGAAGAGGGTGGCGAAGCGACTACCGAGCATCAGGAAGGTCCGCTTTAGCTTTCATTGGTCATCGGCTGATCGTCTGGACGACGAAGCGTTCGATTTCTCTGCGAAGGAACCTGAATGGCTGCGCGCGATCCGAAGGCGAGTGCGAGAAAACGCAAAAGCCCTGCCTCCAAGCCAAATCCGGGCCGGAAGGCGACAGCAGGGCGGAAGTCGAGTGCGGCGCCCAAACCGAGGAACAAGCCGAGGAACACGTCGAGGAACAAGCCGACTCGAGAGGAAGAGGCCGCGATCGCATCGCCTCTGGACAGCTTGCCCGAGGGAAAACTCTATTACCGGATCGGTGAAGTGGCCCAAATTACCGATGTGAAGCCCCACGTGCTTCGCTATTGGGAAACCGAATTCCGCTGGATGGCTCCTCCGAAGTCTCGGTCCAAGCAGCGTCTCTACCGCCGCAAAGACATCGAGATGATCCTGGCGATCAAGCGTCTGCTCTACGAGGAGCGCTACACCATTGCTGGCGCACGTCAGCAACTTCGTGACCTGGGCCTCGGGAAAGGCACCGAGGCCATCGAGGCCCCGGGAATGGCCGAAGCCAAGGTCCGGCGGAAGTCCACGGCAGAAGAGGCGAGCGCAGAAATTTTTGCC
>DUCH01000030.1:1184-8349 GCA_012959865.1 Myxococcales bacterium
CGGGCCGTGGCGCAGCTTGGTAGCGCGCTTGACTGGGGGTCAAGAGGTCGCGGGTTCGAATCCCGCCGGCCCGACCAGGAACGCTTCTCGATTCCGTCCCCCAGCGGCCTCGGGTAGGCTCGCCTAGGAACGTGCGGCCGCTCTTCAGTCGATGTAGCCCAGGCTGCGCAGGGCTTCTTCGGATTCCCGCGTCAGGGGCTCGGGCGCGCGGGCCTGGCCCAAGCCCACCCGGGCGGCAAATCCCTGGGCCTCGGCTCTCAGGGAGGCGATGAGTTCGGGGGAGGGCGGATCCAGACTGTCCGAGGAGCCGCCGCCGGACCTCAGGTCAACCATTTCGCTGGGGTAGCGGGCATACCAGTTCAAACGGAATGGGTAGCGGGTGAGCGCCAGCATATCGCCAAAGACTCGGTCGGTGTCGCCGCAGGCCTGACGCTTGAAGTCCTGGACTTTTTGGGCAGCGTCCGCGTCAAATGCCGGGGGGAGCCGCATTCGGTGGTCACTGTAGACAGCGACAAGGTCGACGGGGGGTTGGGCAGCGGATTCGGGGGGCAGGCCCGGTGCGGTGAGCCCGGTGCTGTCGGCGCCTGCCCAGTCCACCAGAGTGCGCGCCACGGCGCGCAGTTCCGTGGGCGCGTCGATCTGGGCGGCTTCGACGGACGCGCCATGCACCACCAGGGGTATCCGCAAGACCTCTTCGTGCACGCTGAATTCGTGATCCAGCAGACGATGCTCGCCGAAGTGCTCGCCGTGATCCGAGGTCACCAGCGTGATCAGGTTGTCGACGCCGGTGGCTTCCAGCAGGGTCAAGATCGCCTTGACCTTTCGATCCGCGGACGCGACTTCCCCCAGGTAGAGACCCCGGAGAATTCTAAGGGGCGTCTCTCCCGGGAGCCGGTCGCAGATCAGGTGGGAGGTCCGGCGCCCGGCCTCGAGACGCCGGGCATCCGCAGTGGTGATGCCTGCGGGCAAGAAGGGGTTCGAGGCGCGGATCGCATAGGGCTCATGGGCGTCGTAGAGGTTGATGAACACGAAGAAGGGACGCTGGGGATCGCGCACCCGAAGCCAGCGCGTGACCTCGTCGACGACGTCGATGGACTTTTTTTCTCCCGCGTCCATCTGCTGTTCGGCGGTGCGCACCGCGAAGTGCGCGAAGCCCTGATCGAAGCCGAAGTCTGCGCTGATCAGCGCGTTCTCGCTGAACGCCGCGGTTTCGTAGCCCGCGGCCCCGAGTCGCTCGGCCAGGGTGGTCGCGGTTTCGGGGAGAACCACGCGTCCATGAAGGCCCACTCCGTGGTCGTCGATCGCCAAGCCGGTGAAGAGCGACGCATGGGAGGGCACGGTCCAGGGCGAGGGCGCATAGGCCCGGGTGTACAGTTGGCCCTGTGCGGCCAGGGCGTCCAATGTGGGCGTGGTGCCCAGACCGTTTCCGTAGGCGGACACCGCATCGGCGCGCAGAGTATCCACCACGATCAAGAGAATCGAGGGCGGCGGCCCGGAACCGCCATCGAAACATCCCAAGCCGAGCAGCGCTGCAGTTGGCAACCCCAGGGCGAGGGCCCCGGCGCGGAAGGCGCGTCGCCAGAGGGGCCGCCTGCGGGTCCGGGAACCTGCGACGATCACGGCTTTTGGGCTTCGGTATTCCGGGGCATCGATCCTACGGATCGCATGGGCTGGGCTTGCCCGCGATCCGTTCCTCGAGATTCCGCAGCGACTCCGGCGAACCGACGGTTTCGAAGGCCCCGCTCGAGCTTCGCACGGCGTCCTGAGGATCCGCGATATCGGCGGATTCACCCGGGGCTCCCGGCGGCGTAAAGTAGCCGAGAGCGTATTGGCCCATGGAGTAACCGATCAACTGTTGAAGATCTGAATTCAGATCCCGCGCCTGATGGGGAGGGGTCGAAAGATATTGATTCTCTTCCTGGCGCAGCCACCCCAAGGAATAGGTGATGTTGAGGCCAATCCGGTCGTGCGGACTCGAGTTTTGCCCTCCGCCGTGGAAGACCGATCCGGTGTAGAGAAGCAAGGACCCCAGGGCCATCTCCGCCGCCGCAATTTCCTCGGCCTTGGCTTTGCGCGTGTCCTCCCAGCGCGTGCTTCCGGGGACAACCCGAGTCGCACCGTTTTCCGCGGTGAAATCCGTAAGGGCCCAGATCGTGTTCAATTGGGGCTCCACGTGGGCTAGATGAGTCCCCCAAGCCCAGCGATCGCGGTGGATGCTCTGAGCCTTTTCGCCGGGGCGAATGCGAATGATCTGCCCCAGGTGAAGTTGATAGCGCTCGCAATACTCCAGCAGGAAACCGTCGCAGAGTTCGAGGATGTCGGCGTGCTGAATCAGCTCCCGGCATGCGGGGGAGCGGCCGACCAGTCCGCCGGTGCGAGTCGTGGAGCGACCGGTGAAGTCGTCCTGGCCGTCGCGGGTGGCTTCCATATAGGGGTCGGTTTCGCCCCGGAGTCGGGCGACGGATTCCGGGGAGATCACCGAATCAATGATGCACGCACCGTCGCTTCGGATCGAAGCAAGCATATCCTCGCTCGAATCCCCTTGCTGGAAGTGTGTCAATGACGCCATAGATTCTCCTGAAGGCTCCCGACCGTTGGCGGTTTAATCGCCCGCCGGGCCGCCTGAAGCGAAGAAGACCAGAAGCGTGGTGTCTTCTTCGATCTCGACAAATGAGTGCTCGGAAGTGCCACCCACGTACAGAATAGTTCCCGGTCCCACTACCCGCTCTTCGTCTTCGACCTTGAGCCGCGCCCGTCCGCTGATGACATAGTAGACCTCGTCTTCGTCATGGGGACTCTGTAGATCCTTGGCGCCCGCAGCGAGCGAATAGATTCCGCAGCTGAGGTCGGGCACGCGCAAGAATTCGAGGTAGGGAACGCCGGATTCTTGCTGGCGCTCGATCAGAGATTGGCAGTCGAAGGCCTTCCAGTTCGAGTGGGTCGTTACCATTCGGGCTCGTTCCTTTTACTCCGCCCTGGGGTCGTGCCTTTCCTGATTTTGGGCGAGAGTGCGGAGTGTATCATGCTTGCGAAGCCTCTTCCGGTACGCAGCCCAGCACAACCGCGCACACCCCCCCGCACCCCATGCGCCTCTATCGCGCGTCTCGGAGCGCTAGACTTTCGACGTTGCCGCGGCGGCGGTCGTCGGGCAAACACGCCTGGGCTCGGCCCAGGGTGAGGGGTGCGAACGTGTCCACTGAACCGGTCGACGTTCTGATTATCGGCGGTGGGGCCTCGGGCGCCGCGATGGCGTGGAGCCTCGCAGAAACGCGGATGCGCATCGTCTGTCTCGAGCAGGGCGGGTGGATGAATCCTGCCGAGTATCCCTCGACGCGAACGGACTGGGAATTGGAGCGGTTTTCCGGGGCGTACAGCCTCAGCCCCAATGGGCGCGGCCGCCGGGAAGACTATCCGATCAACGACGACGACTCGCCGATCAAGATCTCGAATTTCAACGCCGTGGGAGGAAGTACGATTCTCTACGCGGCTCATTTTCCGCGGCTCCACCCTTCGGATTTCCGAGTCAAATCCCTGGACGGAGTGGCCGATGATTGGCCCATCGATTACGCGACCCTTGAGCCCTTCTACGACCTGAACGCCCGCATGATGGGGGTGGCCGGTCTGAGCGGAGATCCCGCTTACCCGCCCAAGGAACTTCCCCTTCCCCCGGTACCCCTGGGCAGGCTCGGGGAAACTTTGGGCCGCGGCTTCAATCGTCTGGGGTGGCATTGGTGGCCGTCGGACAGCGCCATCGCGACAAAGGAGTACGCGGGCAGGGCGGCGTGCATCAATCTCGGCCCCTGTCTCACCGGCTGCGCCCAGGGAGCAAAGGGGAGCACCGATGTCACCTATTGGCCTGTGGCGGTTCGAGAGGGCGTGGAACTGCGAACCCATTGCCGAGTTCGCGAAATCACGGTGGACGACAATGGGCTGGCCAGTGGCGCGCTCTACGTCGACGCGAACGGTGACGAGCATCACCAGCGGGCTGAGATCGTGATCATGGCCTGCAATGGAGTGGGCACCCCGCGTTTGCTGCTGAACTCCAAGTCCGAGCGTTTCCCCGACGGCCTCGCCAACTCGAGTGGTTTGGTGGGGCGGAACCTGATGTTTCACCCCTACGCGATGGTACAGGGGCTCTTCGAGGAACCTCTCGAGGGCTATAAGGGACCGACCGGATGCTCGATCATTAGCCAGGAGTTCTATGAGACCGACCCCGCGCGGGGTTTTGTGCGCGGCTATTCGGCGGAGATGCTGCGGGGCATGGGGCCGGTTTCCACCGCGGTCTGGGGGATGTCGTCGGGCCGGCTGCCTTGGGGAGCCGATCATCACGCGGCGTATGCGAGGCTGTGGGATCGCACCGCGGGCATGGTTTTGATCTGCGAAGACCTCCCCGAGCCGGACAATCGCGTGACCCTCGATCCAGAACTCGTCGATGCCGACGGGATTCCGGCGCCGAAGATCCACTACCGGCTCAGCGAAAACAGTCGCAAGATGCTCGACCACGCCGTCGCGCGAAGTACCGAGGTGCTGGAGGCCGCGGGCGCGGTGGAGACCTGGTCCGAGGCGCCCCTGCCGCCCGCCGGATGGCACCTCATGGGGACCGCGCGTATGGGTTCCGATCCGGGTTCCTCGGTGGTGGATGCGGTGGGTCGCGCCCACGACGTCAAGAATCTCTTCGTGGTCGACGGGAGTGTTTTTGTGACTTCCGGGGGCGTCAATCCCACCAATACCCTCCAAGCGATCTCGCTCTACGTCGCGGATTACATCAAAAACAATCTGGCCACTCTGCTGGACTGAACACCCTAGGGCGCGCTTCCGATTCCGGGATCGCGCCCACACGAGGATTGAAATGGACGAGCTTCCCCTGGCCAAATCGACGCTGTGCGCCGTCCTTAACGAACTGATTCCGGGCCGCGGCCCATCGCTCCCCGGAGCCGGGGATCTCGGACTCGGCGACTATGTGGAAGCCCGTCTCGCGGATGCCCGGGCAGGGGTCGCCAACGCGCTGACCGACCTTGACGCTCGGGCAAGCGCCCTCGGCGGCGAACACGGCTTTGCTTCCCTTGCGGGTGAGACGCGTTCGGGTTTGCTGCGCGAAGTGGCGAGTGCGCATCCGGGCTTTCTCGAGAACTTGGTGTTCCCGCTTTACTCGGGCTACTACCAGCACCCGGAGGTGGTCGAGGCGCTCGGCCTCGAAAGCCGTCCCCCGTATCCAAAGGGCTATTCGCTCGAACTCGGCGATCTGGGCCTGTTGGATTCCGTGCGCGATCGGCCGCGCCTCTACCGGGAAACCGACTAGCCTCCTGACGCGGTGCCTCGCCCAGCCACGCGCGAATTCGCCGCCCGGACTAGGGGGTGCGGGGTTCGGTGGCCGTGCGCCCACGCGCGGCGAGCACCGTCGATCCGGCATTGCTGGAATCGGTCCAGGCCACCACGATCCGGCCCGCGCCGAGCCCGCTGAGCACCGGGTACGACGCGCTGCCCGCACCGTGAGGAACCGCAACGGGCGGCGAATCTTCGCCGGGCCCGATGGCCCGGATGAAGGGCCGGGAGGCGCCCCAACTTCCATCGGCCACGGGATCACGACCCTGGAAGACCACAAAGAATCGGCCGTCGACCTCGGCCAACCGCGGATGGTTCGGATCCAGCACGCCCCCAGCAATATCGGCGGCAGGAGAAAAGTTTCTACCTCCATCCGATGATTTGGACCAGAAGAGCCGGGATTCCCCGGTGGCTTCGGTGTACCACGTCACAAACAGGTCCCCGGCGAGGACTCCCAGCGAGGGGCCGGAATGGGGGCAGCCGTCGATCTGCCAACGGGGGCCGGGCATGGTCATGGCCGAAGACCAGTGGGTTCCCCGATCGCTGGAGGCGGCAACCACGAGATCGCGCACATCCTCTTCGTCCATGTTCCGCCAGGCGAGAAACCAACGCCCCCGCTCGTCGGCGGCGAGTCCCGGCCGGCAGCAGGGACAGACGTCGGAAGCCGCCGACACCGGGGGCGCAAAGCTTTGGGCCTGATCGGCGCTGGAACTCACCAGTACGTGGCTCGAGCCCGGCAGTGTCGCGTCGCTCCCCTCGCCGAGCCAGGCCACAATTAGAGTTCCATCCGGGGCCACGGTGGCGTCGAAAAAAGCCGGCCCCGGCCCTCGGCCCTGGGCTGCGCCCAGTTCCACGGAAGGGCCAAAGCTTCGCAGGAAATCGTCCGAGCGAGCCACCCGAATCACGCTACCCCGCTTGCCCTGGCCCTGGCTTCCCAGCCAGACCGCGTAGAACTTGCCCCGAGTGCCTTCGAGGAGCAGCGGCGTTCCTTCGCCGTGGGAACGCACACTGCCCGGCCTTGTGTTCACCCGGGGGCCTGGCTCAAAGACATCTCCGCCGCTCGGGGAAAGGTAAAGGCGCAGGTTGTCTCCGCCCCCCGCGGCTTTTTCCACCGCCAGCACCGCGATGGCCCCGGAGGCTCGGACAAGGAGTTGGGGGTCTCGGGAGGCATCGGCGCTCAGACGGTGGGGGGTGTTCTCGAAGACCACCGAGGGGCGCTCGGCCGTATCGCACGCCATCCAGGCCAGGAGCGCCATGGCGCCGAGACCGGCGCGCACGCCAGCACCCCGAACCCAGCGGAAACTTCGATCTGTCCGGCTATCGATGCGATGGATCCGTTGCATGGATTTACATGTCCTCAGAACTGCATTCGCACACCGCCCCAAACCTGGCGGGGCGCGCCGATCCGGGTGGTTCTTCCCGTGCGGTCGGCATCGTACTCCTCATTGAGGAGATTCTCGACCATCAGGAATATTTCGTGGTGCTCACCGAGCCGCTTGGACGCCGAGACGTCCAAAACGCCAAACGATTGCATTTCGAATCTGTTGGTGTCATCCGAGTAGCGCTTGCCCACATAGCGTCCGCGAAGCATCAGCTGGAACCAATCCGGGTTGTCGTAGGTAAGCGTGACCGCCGCCTCGTGGCGGGGAATGTCCTCGATCCAGTTGCCCACCAGATTTGGCGAGGATGGAAACTCCTGGATCGTGGCTTCGGTGAAGACATAGGAGGGCGCCAACGCCCATTCCTCGCCGATGGACACCTCGAACTCAAATTCAAAGCCGCGGCTTCGGGTCGCTGCGATGTTTTGGCGTTTTTTTGAACCGAAAGGACCCACGAAGGCGAT
>DUCH01000031.1 GCA_012959865.1 Myxococcales bacterium
GATCCCGCCCAGGCGGAGCGCCTCCTGGGCGTCGATGGCTTCGCCGGTGTACAGCATGCGTCGGGTTTTTTGCATTCCGAATAGGCGCATGAGATGGGTGGCGGCGCCCAGGGCGCCGCGGTCGATCTCGGGGAGCGAGAAGCTCGCGTCGTCGGCGGCGATGACGATGTCCGAAGCGCCCGAAATTCCGATGCCTCCGCCCAGGCAATAGCCGTGGACGGCGGAGATGACCGGCACTGGGCAATCGTAAATCGCCGCGAAAGTGTCGTAGCAGCCTCGGTTTACGTCGACGATCTTCGTGCCGTCGGCGGCCAGTTCTTTGATGTCGACCCCAGCCTGAAAGCCCCGGCCCTCGGCGCGGATGACCAGGCAGCGAACGTCCTCGCGTTGTCCGAGGCTCGTCACCACGGCGGCGAACTCGAACCAGCCCGCGCTGTCCAGCGCGTTCACCGGAGGGCTGTTGATGATGACTTCGGCGATGCCTTCGTTGACCGCGGTATCAATTGCCATTGTGAGATGTCCTTTTGGGTCGAATTTCGAGATTCAAGCCGGGTGATTTCGCGCGAGGCGCTCGAGGGTTTGCTCGGCCTCGGCCACCATACGGGCGATCAATTCTGCGCACGGCGGCCGATCGGTGAGAACGCCGGCCACGGTGCCGCTGGGCAAGTAGCCGCGCACCGGGTCGCCGTCCTGCATGGCGGTGCGTGCCAGCATGGGGGCGTTGACGGCCATCAGGGTCTGGGCCCGGGTGAGCCGTTCGTTGCGCTGCATGGAAAGGGCCGAGCGAAGGAGATCCGTCAGGGAGGCCCCGGTCATCTTCCGGTAGGCGAGCCCGTTGCGTAGGGCGAAGAGCAGCCGGGTGAAAACGCTGCTCGACTCCAGCCGCTGAACCAACTCGTTGGTCACCACGCGCTGGGGCAACCCGTCGACCTCGGAGGTCACGCGCACGTTGTCCACCGTGGCGTCCAAGTAGCGGGCTTGGGTGGCATCGGGCACCGGGCTTTCGGCGCTCATCAGGAAGCGGGTGCCCAAGGCGATGCCCGAAGCCCCATAGGCCAGGGCCGAGACCAGGCCCCGCCCGTCGAAATAGCCGCCCGCCGCCACCACGGGCACACTCACGGCATCCACGGCGCCGGGGACCAGCAAGGAAGTGGGCACCGGGCCCGTATGGCCCCCGCCTTCGCCCCCCTGAACCACGATGATGTCCGCGCCCAAGGCCTCGGCCTTGACCGCGTGCTTGACCGCGCCGCAGGTGGGAACGCAGACGACACCGGCGTCTTTGAGCTTTTGGATCAAGTCGGCGCTGGGTGCGCGGTTGTAGCCCGCCGCTTTCACCCCTTGGCGGATGATGGCGTCGCTGATGACATCGGCCCCAGGCGCGTCCATCAGAAAATTTACCCCGAAGCTGCAGGGGGTCAGGGCCTTGATCTTTTCGATCTCTGCCTCGACATCGTTTGGAGCAATGGTGGCCGCCGCCAAGAAACCGATGGCCCCGGCATTGCTCACTGCGGCCACCAGTTCGGGCTTGGCCACCCAGCCCATTCCCGTCTGGATGATGGGGTAGCGGATCTCCAAGAGTTCGCAGATTCGGGTATGAAGCACGGGGGGCAAGGTGGGAACTCCGTGGCGTCCGGGTTGGACGCAGAGGGGTGCTCAGTCCCGGACTTCTTTGTTGATGAAACCTTCGGGGTCGAGCACATCGCGAATGATGTGAAGTTCCTCATCGCTGGGCATCCGGGTTTCGGAAACTTCGCCCTCGATGACGAGTTCAAACCCGGTATTTTCCACAACGTGATCGGCGCTCACTCCGGGATGCACCGAAACCAGCCGCATAGCGTGGTTCGGCGTGTCGAAGTCGAAGACGCCCAGGTTCGAGACCACCCGGCGAATATCGTGAAAGCGCGACGTTTGCTTGCCGAGGGCGGCGGCGCGGTCGTAGCCCACGCCCGAAACCACGTCGACTTTTTCCACGAAGACCTTGGTGCTGTGGTTGGGGACGAAATAGCTGGTGGCGTGGTAGAGGGTATTGCCCGGCGCCCCGCGCATGCCCAGGAGTTGGGCCTTGGGTTTTTCGTGCGGGCCGATGCAGGCGAAGTTCTGGTTGCCGAATTTGTCGATCTGGCTGGCCATCATCATCACGTGGCGGCGGGTGGTCCAGACGACGTTGTCGAAGAAAAGTCGGAAGGGCATCCAGGCGCTCTTGATGGGCTCTTCCTTGATCGGTCCGCTCACCGGGGGCACGGTTTCGATGCCCGTCGCGATGCCGTCGGTCATGAAGAGGTCCGGCGAAAAGGTCAGCTTGGCCAGTCGCCCGCCCACCGTCGGGGTGATCCCAAAGGCGCTCATCAGGATTTCGCCATCTCCGCGGAAGCACTCCGCGATGGCCACCGCACAGACTTCGGCACGAGTGACTTCGCTCATCGATTTTTCACCGCAGCCTGGTAGTCGGCTTCGCTTTCTAGGTCGAGGTAACGCGCTTTGAAGGCCTGCCAGGCATCGGGATCCTTGGCGGTCGCCGCGTATTCGCGTTGGAAACCTTCGTCGCGCCCGTAATCCGGCGTGCACTCGGTAAAGTGAGCACCGCCCGGGGCCTCGATGACGCCATCGATCATCAGGCGGTTGATCGAGACCGTGTGGATCGAGCCTTCCTTCTGAAAATCCTCGCTGGCGACGATCTTCTCGCAGCTCATGAAGCGGCGCTTGGCGGCGTGGCAGAAGAGATCGTCGAAGTAGGGATCGGGCCCGAGAAATTGGCCGTTGCCCAACTTGTCCGCCCGATTCATGTGGATCAACGCGACGTCGAGTTCAAGGGCTGGCATGGCGATGAGTTTCTCGCCGTCCTCGTAGGGCGAGGTGACCATCCGCAGTTCCGGGTTCACAGTGACCACGTCTGAGCCCAGGCCGGCGCGAACCGGCAGAAAGGGGAGGCGATGAGCGGCGGCGCGCAGTCCCCATTGCAGCATGCCCTCGTCGAGTTCGGCGGCGCGGAAGCTGCCCGCCTGGCGGGCTTGGCGGAAGTGGGGCTCGAGGGGGATCGAGTCCAGGGAGACGAACCCATAGATCAGCTTGCGCACCTTGCCGTATTTGCAGAGCAGCCCGGCGTCCGGTCCGCCGTAAGTGACGACCGTGAGGTCATCGAGGTCCGAGCGCAAGATCTCGCGCACCAAGCTCATGGGCTTGCGGCGCGAGCCCCAGCCCCCGATTCCGAGGGTCATGCCGCTCTTCAATTCGGCGATGACCTCGCGTTCGGTGGTGCGTTTGTCCACGGGATCTCCTCGCCGCCGGGCCAAACTGGCTCCGGCGTTTAGCCGGGCTCATCGGCCGGGGCTGAGTTGGAGGCTGGGTTGGGGGCAGGGTTGCGGGTGTAGTTCGAGGCGTAGTTCGAGGTGTAGTTGGAGGCCTAGTTCGAGGCGTAGTCGGGGGCGTAGTTGGCGTCCGGCTCGAGGGATTGGGCTCCTCGAAATTGGCGGCTCGGAACGCTTTCGGTCCGGGGCGGGGCTCCGGGCCGGGGATAAAGTAACGATACGTATCGTTTCTGTAAACGGGTCGGGGGGCCGATCGGGCGCGTTTCCGAGCTGGCAGAATGGCTTCGGGCCGCCCCAGGCGGGGCTAGTCCGAGGCAGGGGCATCCTCCTCCGGGGGGCGCGGGCAGTCGGGCTTCCGCCCGGCCGCCACCGCCCGGTCGCGGATTGCTTCTGCCCGAGGCATGCGGTTCTCCAGCTCTCGGATGCGGCTGCCGTGGGCCGGGTGACTCGACATCCACTCCGGCGGCTGCCCCTTCGAGGCCGCCGCCATGTTGTGCCAGAGCGCAATCGCGGCCCGGGGGTCGAATCCGGCCTGGGCCATCAGGTCGAGGCCCATCAGGTCGGCTTCGTTCTCGTGGCTGCGGCTGAAGGGCAGCAAGATCCCGAATTGGGCGCCCAGGCCCAGAGCCGCCAGGGTCGCGCGCCCGCCCGGCGTAGACGAATCCGTGGCGGCCGAGGCCGCCAGCAGTCCCGCCTGGGCGGCCAGCACTTGGGACATACGCTCATTGCCGTGGCTAGCCAGAACGTGGCTGATCTCGTGGCCGAGGATCGCCGCCAGTTGATCCGGGGATGTGGCCACCGCGAGAATTCCGCTGTGAACCCCGATGCGCCGGCCGGGCACCGCGAACGCGTTGGCGCTGGGGTCGTCGAAGATCACCACCTCCCAGCCCGATCGCCATTCTGGGGACAGTTGGGCGATGAGCGTCGTGGCCACGCAACTCACGTAGTCATTGCGCTGGCCGTCCTGGGAAATTTCCTTGTCCCGCTTGATTTGCTCAAAGGACTGGCTCCCCATTTGGGCGAGTTGGTCGTCGGGAAAGAGTTTGAGCTGGCTGCGGCCGAGGGGGGAGGTCGCGCACGCGGCCAAGATCACGAGGGCGGCGAAGCCGGGCACAAGCCCGGTGCTCAGGCGGGAGCGCCCGGGTTGCGGCTGCACGGGAGGAGTCAGATGTCGGGACTGCATACCCAGAGGGCAGCGAAGCTGGAAAGCGCTGTCAAGCGGGTGTTTTCTGGCCGTCTCGGCGCCCCAGGTGGACGGCGTGGCGCAGTCCGCCTTTGCCCGGCCGATGCACTTCGGTCTCAAACCCCGCCGCCTGCATGCGCTGGATGAAGTGACGATCCGAGGTTTCGCCCCAAACCGCCAAAATGCCCCCCTTGCCCAGAGCGCCCCGAGACCGGGCCAACGCCCGGCTGCCGTAGAAGGGATCGTCCCGGGCATGGCTGCCCGGGTGGGGGCCTTCGTAGAGGTCGAGGAGGATGGCGTCGTAGCGTTCGTCGTCGGGGCTCCGGGCCGCCTTCCGAATGACCGCAGCGACATCGTCCACGCGGAGCCGGACGCGGGGGTCGTCGAGTGCACGCGCGTTGATTTCGGCCAACGGGCCGCGGCACCAAGCGGCGATATGGGGGTTCAACTCGACCACCTCGATTTCGGCGCCGGCGGGTAAGCCGGCCAGGGCGGCTCCCAGGGTGCACCCCATGCCGAGTCCTCCCAGCAGGACCCGGGGCTCGGAAAGGGGGGCGAGAATCGTGCAGGCGAGGTCGGCCAAGGCGAGTTCCGAGCGGTTGGCGTGGCTGTTCATCAATACTCGGCCCGCCACGGTGATGAGGAAATCTTGCTCACCCCGGCGCCGCAGTTCAAGGGTGCCGGCCTCGGTTTCGACGCGCTCGAGGGTTTCCCAGGCAGTGGCCAAGGCTTCGATTCCTCAGCGCCTACGCTTGATGCTCGCGGACCACGGCGAGCAATCCGTCGCCGTAGCGCGCGGCTTTGCTCGGCCCGATCCCGTTTGCGAGTTGGAGGGCTTCGAAATCCGTTGGCCCGAGCCGCGCGACATCGCGCAAGGCGCGGTCGCTCGCGACCACGTAGGGGGGGACTCCGTCGCGCCGCGCCACCTCCATGCGGTGGGCGCGAAGGGCCTCGAAGAGCGCGGTTTCGGGCAGGGTCAGTTCCGTGGCCGGTGACGTGCCCGGGCCGGGCTGAGAGCGTGGACGCCGGGCCACTTCGCGCAGGGGGGGCAGCAGTAGGCGCACTGGGCGCTCGGCCTTCATCGCTGCAATTCCGTCCTCGGTGAGCGCGACCACCGGCCGGTCGCCGCCGAAAAAATCAACCCAGCCCGCGGTGACGCAGCGCCGAAGCAGCCGGGTCAACCAGTCTTCGGAAAATTCGGCGAGTACGCCGAATGTGGTGGTTTGATTCAACCCCTGGCGCAGGAGTCGATCGTCCGAGGCGCCCCGCAAGAGTGCTACCGCGGCGCTCAGTCCGTAATGCCCATGGATCCGGGCAACCCCCGAGAGCGCTTTCCGGACGATCAGCGTTACCCCCGCCTCGTCGAAGTCGTGGCTCGCGTCTCCCCCATTGGCCAAGTGCTGGCAGACGTCGCAGCGTCCGCAGCCCGCAAGGGTTTCGGCTTCGTCGCCGAAATACCGCAACACGGCGTCGTGGCGACAACTCCCGCCCTCGGCGAAACGCATCAATTCCAAGAAGAGGCCCCATTTGTGCTGGACGGCCTCGGGGCTGGGCGCGGGGCCGGCGTTGTCGCTCTCGATCAGGTGCCGCCGGCGGGGCATGTCGCCGGGGGAAAGAATCATCAAGCCCACGGCGTCGCGCCCATCCCTTCCGGCGCGGCCCACTTCCTGGTAGTAGGCCTCGATGGATCCCGGGGGCGCGAGATGGATGACCGACCGCACATCGGCCCGGTCGATCCCCATCCCGAAAGCGTTCGTCGCCACGACGACTTCGATCTCGCCTCCGCTGAAGGCTCGATGCGCCGCTTCTCGGGCCCGGGGCTCAAGCCCGGCGTGGTAGACGCCGGCCCGCCAGCCTCGGGCTTCGAGTCGCAAGGCCTCTTTTTCGGCGGCGCGTCGGGTGGGGGAGTAGATGATCGAGGCGCCGTGTCCGGTCCCGGGCGCTTCGAGGGTTTCGGCGAGGATCTCGTCCACCCAGCCGTTGCGCTGGGCCTGGCTGCTCACTTCTTTGACGCGGAGCGCCAGGTTCGGCCGGGCAAAGCCGTGAATCAGTTGCCGGGTACTGGGAGGCAGGCCGAGCCGCTCGATGATTTCGTCGCGCACCACCGGCGTCGCCGTGGCCGTGCAGGCCAAAACCCGTGCTTTCGGAAAGAGCGCCAAGATTCGCCCGATCTGCAGGTACTCGGGGCGGAAGTCGTGGCCCCATTCACTGATGCAATGGGCTTCGTCGATGGCCACCAGGGGGCAGTCGATCTGGCCGAGGAGCGGGGCAAAATCCGGCACGGAAAAACGCTCGGGGGCGATGTAGACCAGCTTATACCGCCCCTTGGTCAGGCCCTCCAAACGCTCGCGCATCACCCCGGGCGAAAGCGTGGAGGCCAGGAAGGTGGCGGGAATGTTCAACGCCTCGAGGGCCGAAACCTGGTCGTGCATCAGGGAAACCAGCGGCGAAATCACCAAGGTGGTGCCCTGGAGGAGCAACGCGGGCACCTGGTAGCTCAAGCTCTTCCCGCCGCCGGTGGGCGCCACCAGGAGAACCTGGCCTTCATCGAGGAGCCGCTCGATGGCTTCGCGTTGGCCGGGCCGGTAGGCGCTCAGGCCGAAGCGGCCGAGTGCGGCTTCCAGGTTCGGGACCCTATCCTCAAGCGTCCCTAGGCCGTCTTCGAGCGGCGGACCCGGAATGGGTTGAGCGAGGGAATGGGGTGGCTTGGGCGAAGGCGATTCCATGGGAGTCCATTGGGGGGAGGCGATACACCCGTAGCAGAAGCGGCCGCGAAGCGGGATCGAAAACTCTGGTGCACACTGGTCGTTCCACTTTCCCCCTCCCCATGGCTGCTCGTCGTCCGTTGAATGCGTACCGGGCGGGCGCGGCTGGGGGGCCGAAGCAGGAGTCGGCATGGTCGAGGTTTGCATCGAATATCAGGGGGGGCTGCACACCCGCGCCCAGCATGGTCCCTCCCAGGCGGCGATCGAAACCGACGCCCCAACCGACAACCACGGAAAGGGAGAACGCTTTTCACCCACGGATCTGGTGGCCGCGGCCCTGGGGACCTGCATGCTCACCGTGATGGGGATCGTGGCCGAACGTCATGACTGGCCCCTGGTTGGGGCCACGGCCCGGGTGAGCAAGCAGATGACCGCCGATCCCGTGCGCCGGATCGGCGCTTTAGCGGTCGAATTGTGTTTTCCCGCCGGTCTCCCCGAGGCGGCGCGTAAGCCTCTGCTTCGCGCCGCAGAAACCTGTCCCGTCAAGCACAGCCTGCATCCCGACCTCAGAGTCGAGATGCACGCCGTCTGGCAAGACTGAGCGGCCCGGATCCCCGGAGCGCCTCAGGACCGACGGGCGCCGACCTCGCTAGGTGTTCGGCTGGGGGAAGATGGCTTGGCTGCCGTGAACATCCACAGACGCGAACACGCCTTCGACCGCGTAAGGGTCGCTCTCGGCCACCGCTTTCGCCGCGGCAAAATTTTCGGCTTCAAAGACGATGAGACTGCCGCAGGGATCGCCCGCTTCGTCGCGCAAAGGACCCGCGAAGCGAATTCGCCCGGTGGCGTCGAGAGTTTCGATGTGCGCGATATGCCGATCGCGTACGGTCTTGCGCAGTTCGGCGCCCCGGGGTCCGTCGTGCCCGATATACACGTAAAGTTGCATGGCGAGCGAAGTCCTCCTGGCGCGGCCTCTTCCCGGGGACGGGCCACGGGCCGCCCTCTGCCCCCCCCGAAAAAAAGACGGGCACCCTCCGCTAGGGCCGAGGGTGCCCGTGTGTCTCCGTGCGTGTGTGTGGTGCGTGTGTGGATGGTGCGCGTGTGGATGGTGCGTGTGTGGATGGTGCGTG
>DUCH01000032.1:0-1539 GCA_012959865.1 Myxococcales bacterium
AGGCTCGGACGTTGTGCTGGAAGGCAGCTTGTATGTCCTATCCCCCAGGATTCCGATAATAGTCATGCCAGTGTGGGTTGCCAGGAGGCGTCGCTGGCTCAGACAATTTTGTTTCGTCAGTTAACGAGCGGATACATACCCTCTGATACCCGAAACAAATTCCCGTCAAAAGGCATTGTGATATCATTAACTCTCTGCCCTAAAGGCATGCCTGCCGCAAGCGGGATTATCGAGAATGGACCATCCGGCGCATTACGTGGAGTGATCCCGAGTATGAACAAACTACTTGAATTGATTGGGCGGGACGCATCGCTTTTCCAGGAAGATCTGGGCAAACACGAAGCGGAAATGTGCGCCATCATTCAAAACGGGCGCTTTCTGGTCATTGGTGGTGCCGGCACGATTGGCAGTGCGGTTGTTCGTGAACTTTTCAGGCGCGATCCGAAAATTCTCCACGTGGTCGATATCAGCGAAAATAATCTGGCAGAACTTGTACGGGATCTACGTAGCTCATCAGGATATATCAAAGGCGAGTTCCGCACTTTTGCCCTGGATTGCGGCAGCGATGTTTTTGACGCGATGGCAGAAGCTCACGGGCCTTACGATTACATCTTGAATTTCTCGGCTCTCAAACATGTTCGCAGCGAGTCTGACCCCTTTACGCTCATGCGAATGATTGATGTCAATATTTTCAATACTGACAAAACACTGCGATACGCCACAGAATCCGGAGCAAAAAAATATTTCTGTGTTTCTACCGACAAAGCGTCTAATCCGGTCAACATGATGGGCGCCTCCAAGTGCATCATGGAATCTTTTCTCATGAGGCGTAGCGAGCAGATTCCCGTTTCGACGGCACGATTTGCCAACGTTGCTTTTTCCGATGGATCGCTACCCTTCGCCTGGACTCAGCGAATCCGAAAGCAACAGCCCATTGCTGCACCCAACGATGTGCGAAGGTATTTCGTTACCGACCAGGAAGGTGCCATCCTGTGTTTGATGTCCACTTTTTTCGGTAACAACAGAGATTTGTTCTTCCCCAAACTCTCAGCCAAGTTACACTTGGAGAAGTTCTCTGAAATCGCCAAACGATACCTCCAGTCCATTGGATATGAGGCTTACGAATGCGACTCCGAAGAGGAAGCCCGTGCCAAAGTCTCTGAACTTTCCGCCCAGGGCAAATGGCCCTGTTTCTTCTTCAAGAGCGACACCACGGGCGAAAAAGATTTCGAAGAGTTTTTCACCGATGAAGAGCTGGTCGACTGGGATCGATTCCATGACATCGGTGTGGTCCAGGCCAACCGACAGTGGGATGATGAGACCCTCAACCATTTTGAACGGTACATCAACGAGCTAAAAACAAATGGCGTATGGGAAAAAGAGGAACTTGTTGATTTGTTCAACCAGACACTGACAAGGTTTAACCATCTGGAAACCGGCAAATACCTCGACGAGAAAATGTAACCATGATCAAACGCGCCTTTGGGGGATAGGACATACAAGCTGCCTTCCAGCACAACGTCCGAGCCTGGGCGTTAT
>DUCH01000032.1:1603-8302 GCA_012959865.1 Myxococcales bacterium
GGATTAGGGATCTTGACGCGGCGGCCTACCTGCTGGGTCGGGCGTTCGAAGCTTTAGCCCAACTATGCTGGCAAGGTTCCGCACAGCTAACGCAACGGCGTCGATTGAGACCAATTCCGGCCTGTTGTCGGATTCCTTTTTCGCCGGTTCGTCTGAGGGAAGCTTGGAATCGAGCGCGGCAAGCTTTTCTCCAATGTTGCGAACGATCTGAGAATAGGACTGGCTCTTGAAGTGGTAGAGGACCAGCCATTCGCAGTCGCGGTGGAGGTTCTTTAAGGCGAGTATGGAGGGCTCTGGAGCACGGTCCCTCTGCTCCGGGACCTCCTGCTCAAGTCGGGCTTTAAACTCGGATATGAGCCTCACCCGAAAATTGCGCTCCGTCTCCCTGTTGGGGTCCCAGGGCTTGTACGTAAATTCCGAGCGGCGTGGGACACCAAGGCCCACGTAGAGTCGACCGCCGTAACGTGCGAACTCGACCCGCTCACGAGACGCTGGAAAGATCAGCCAGAACTCTTTTGTGCGCTTAGCCTGACGAACCGCCCACTCAGATCCAGCAAACCATTCTGCCGCCCAAGCGGAAGGCTCTAACTCTTTGAGCGACTCGACGACTTCGGGGGCCGTCTGCTCGATCTCCCGCGACAGGGCTCCCCTAGGGATTTAACATAACGCCCAGGCTCGGACGTTGTGCTGGAAGCCAGCTTGTATGTCCTATCCCCTGTATGTCCTATCCCCACGCAGCTTGAGGTTCTTATCCACGCGATCGAGAGCCGTTTCGTTCAGTCGACTATGTAGCCAAGCGCTCGAAGGTTCTCCTCCGTTTCTGCGGCCGGGCGGGTGGTCGTCTGGACTGCGAAAGAACGCTCCTTGAGCATTGCGCGCTTTCTCTTCTTCATCGCGTTCGCCAGACCTGGCTGCGTCCCCTGGCTAACAAGAGCTTCGGCGTCGTTGCGGAGATCATAAAGGCGAAAATCACTCGGGCGGTCATAGTACAACTTCCAGCGTTTCTCGCGCAGCGACCAATAATCCGTTCCTTCCGGGGTGTCCTGGTAGCTCAAGACGGGTAGCTCCCACTGCCACCCTGAGTCGGCTCTCGAGGAGAGGTCCTTCCCGATGAACTGTGGGGGGGACTCGATCCCCAGGTGGGCCAGTACGGTTGGCGCAATGTCGATACTCCTGACTTGCGTAGTGACCCGAGTCTCTCCAAAGCGACCGCGAGGGAACTTGATGATCAACGGGACGTGCAGGAGTTCGTCGTGCAGGCTGTGCGAGTGCCATCCGATCTTGCCATGCTCGTCGAACTCCTCGCCGTGATCCGAGGTGAACACGATCATCGTATCCTCGTAAAGGCCCATCTCTTTCAGCTTGGAAACCAAGTGCCCCACGGCTCGGTCGGCGGAGAGGACCTCTGCATTGTACGCGTCTTGGATGTGTCTCCGTTCTTCGTCGTTGACCAAGAGCCTTCCTTCGTTGATCGCTCTCAGCTGGTCGACCGACACGCGCTTGCGGTATCCCAGAGCGGCCTCGCCAAGTGCCTCGACGTCCGCTTCCGACGGCGTGTAGGGATGGTGCACTTCATAGCTGTGCAAGAAGACAAAGAAGGGCCGTGAATCGTCTTCCTCCAGCCAGCCGATAGCCTTTTTCACGGCTAGGATGAGCCGGTAATCTCGCACGATTCCGCCAGATTCCGTCTCGCGTTTGACCACGTCGCTCTCGTATCGGTCGAAGCCACGATCCAAGCCCCAGGTCGCGGCGAGTTGGCCCCCGTCGTTGAAGGAGGCTGTTCGGTATCCGGCCCGCGAGAGAAGCTCGGCAATCGTGATGACCCCCGGAGCTAGCTTCGACTTCCTGGCATAGTATGCGCCGTGGTGTGGAGGAAGCAGCGAGGTCATGATCGAGGCATGCGATGGAAGCGTCGAGGGGGCGTGGGCGTAGCACTGCTCAAAGAGCACCCCATCGTCGGCGAGCCGCTCGACCGACGGCATGAGCGGGCGGCCGGCGCGATGCATCCCGACTCGATCCGCTCTCAGCGTATCGAGCGAGATCAGGATCAAGCCCTTAGAGGGTGGCTCCTCGAAGAGGGCGCAACCAAAGAGCATCAAACAGCAGATCACCGCAACCGATCGCATACGATTCAAACGCCCCTCGAGCCGTTCATTGACCACCTTCCTGCGAACTCCTCGATGCCATTGAGATTGAGAGAGGCCGGATAGTCGCACAGGAGAGAGCCGTTTCGAAGAGCTTCTCGCCCTGGGTTATGTGTTGTCCGCGGCCCGTCACGGGGCTCCCCTAGGGATTTAACATAACGCCCATACTCGGACGTTATGCCAGAACCCAGCTTGTATGTCCTATCCCCAACGGGTAACGGAGCATCGCAGGGAAGTATGGAAATCATCCGTGCTCTGCCCAACCATGCCCAATACGAATTTCTCGAACTCTGTTATTCATTCCGCAGTAATTATCAGCGCTCAAGTGAGGGGACATTCCCTCTAGGAAATGAGCGGGTCTTCTCGAGGTGTAGTCGATGAAGTGGTTTTCACGTCTGAGCCTCTTTCTTGGCGTTCTCTCCATTGGTTTATCCGGGTTCCTCGTGCTGGGGGATGAGCGGATTCGAGTCGAGGCTTTCGCTGGTAGATTTCCACTTACATCACTCGGGGAAGGTGTTGTATCGATGGTGATCCCCCTGGCCCTTTCGATCGCTGGGTTCCTTGTTGGCATCGTGTGTGTGCAGCATCGTGTGGGCAGGTGGGGAGCGCTTTCGAGTGCCCTTGGTTTATTCGCTGCCTGGATAATTCTTGGCCGGCAGGGCTTCGAGTATCTGTTCTGATTTAGAGGGTTGAGAATGACGGCGGAAGGATGGATCTTTGAAGGGTCAACAGAGTAGATTGAAGCCAAACAGAATGGGGTTGGCTTTCGGAGGGGCCTGCTTCGTGGTGATTGCTTCGATTAGGGCAGCCCGCGACAGGGCTCCCCTAAGGATTTAACATAGCGCCCAGGCTCGGACGTTGTGCCGGAAGGCAGCTTGTATGTCCTATCCCCTGAAGCGCGATCCCGGTCCCGACCATCGCATGATTCGCGATGCCTAGGGTAATCAGCCAGAAGCCAGCGGAGCGCAGGGCTTCTGCGCGGGTTGCGTCGGATTTAATTGGGGAGCTCGAGGGCGAGGTGGGTTGCGTGCGTGTAGTGGGTATCGGGTCTACTTCTGTGGCCCCATCGCCTAACGCGGTGCCGGTTGGGTCCAGGTCTTCGATCGAGTTTGCGGGAGACTCTCCGTCCATCTGGAGTCCGCAACTCTCTGGATCCTCTCGAAAGAAGAGCCATCCGAATGCCGCCATTCCGATACCGATCAGGAGTGCCATCTCTTGCCAAGCGCCTCGCCAACCGCTTCCGGCAACCCAGCCCCCAAGGAGAAGAGGAGAACTCGCAAAGGAAACGCTCGCGAAGGGCGCGGAGATCGAAGATGCGAGGCCGCGCCGTCGCTCGAACCAGCGTCCGAGCATCGTCCTACACGTCAGCGTGAGAGCGCCTTGACCGGTGAAGCGCAGCCCCAGAAATCCCGCCGTTAGTAGGGCGTAGGCGGCGATCTCCTTTGAGGGCCCGAGGCGGGAAACCTGCAGAGCCATGACATCGACCTGGCTGAGCAACGCCAGTACGGCGCCTAATCCGATGGACGACGCGACGACACTCTTTCGAACGCCGATCCGGTCGAGCACGGTTCCGGCATAGGGGAGCAAGAGTCCGCTGCCGAGCGTGCCCATCAGGTAGGCGTTGCTGAACTGGACTCGAGAGAGGCCGGTCACGTCGAGGAGTGATTCGGTGAAGACCGAGACGCCAATCGTCTGCCCGGGCGCAGACATGACAAGGCCGATGGTCGAGACGATGAGGATGAGCCAGCCGTAGTGGAAGGGGAACGAGGCGGGCTTGAAGGGAAGATCGCTGTGCCAGAGCCAGCCCATCACTTGCTTCTTCGAGGGCTCGCTCTGCATCGTGCTTCGATTTCAGCGTAAACGAAGCGCTCGCGCTGCTGCCTCGACGTGAAAAGCGAAATATCCGGTCGAAACGTGTTCGAGCTTTGGCGCGATTCGGTCGTGGAGTACGGGGAGAGCGTGATACGGGATTCCGGGGTGGGCGTGGTGTTCCGCGTGGAGCGGCATGTTCCACATCAGCGTGCGAATCAGGGTATTCGTAAGGACCGTACGGGTTCGGTGAATCTGATCACCGTCGCCTGGCAGCCCCGTATGTTCCGGCATCAAGTAGAAGCCGAGCAGGAGATGTGCGATCGGCCACGCAAGGACGACTCGGTCGAAATGGGGCACCCAGGCGAAGCCACTTCCAAGAGCAACCGTGAGAACCAGCAGGGCGATCCGACTTTCGAAGGCAACCTGGCGCATTCGGCTCGGGCGGATGAAGGGGAAGAGTCGAGAGACGATTCCGCGCGGCAGAATCGAGCAGCCGATCGTGAAGCCAAGCTTTCCGACCATCAGGAATTGACCGCTTACGAGGAAGAGATAGGTGAACGGGTCTCTTGGGAAGTCGTCGAGGAGAGCGGGCGCCCCGGAAATCTCGGGATCCGTGTCTGACTTCTGTGTCGACCGATGATGGGCCCAATGAAATTCGCGAAAGAAGCTCGGCGCCTGAAGCATGAAGAGCGCCCCAAGCCAAACGCCGACTTCGTTGGCTTTACGATTTGCGAAGGCGGTCTGATGACCCGTTTCGTGGAGCAAGGGGAAAAAGGTAAGGACGGCGATTCCGAGCCCGAACATGGCGAGCCATTGCAGGGGATGGTTTCGATGCGCGAGGTCGAGAGTTGCTAGACACATCAGGAGGGTCGCAGTGATTTGGAGTAGAAGATGGAGCGTCGCCGGAGCATCCCGTCGTTCGGCGAGATCGAGCATGCACAGTTCAGCTCTTGAAGTGTCGGCCTTCGTCCTTGTCGTCATCTCCGTAGAATATCGGCACGCCCCCGTGCCGTCGAGAAGCCGATCGTTGCGGTGTGCTTGTCCGCCTGCGCTAGGCGGCTGCCAACCCCTCGATCGCCGCGACGCAAAAAGTCTGAACGAAGAGCACTCGAGCCCGAGTCACAGTGGACGGGCCCTTGGCAAGAATTTCCGGAGAGATAAATCGGTCTACGACGTCACTCAGTCGCTCCGCCAGGCCCAAGGCTTCGGGGCTCTCTTGATCGAACTTCTGGCTCACGGCGACAACCTCCCGGGTGGAATCTAGCCGAGGGATTCGAGGCCGGAGGGCTAGCTGAAGGCACGCCAGAGCAGCGAGATGCCAGAGCCGACGAGTAGAATGAGGATCAGCCGCTCAAAGGCCTCGCCCGCGAGGCGATCCCGCCCGCGACAGGGCTCCCCTAGGGATTTAACATAACGCCCAGGCTCGGACGTTGTGCTGGAAGGCAGCTTGTATGTCCTATCCCCTTCGCAGAGCTCGCTTTTAGGGCGGCGGAAGCCTCAGTCATTTGACGTGAGCGAAGGCGTTTTAGAAGGTCCGGGCGGAGTCTTTCGTAGACGACATCCGCGATAAATTCATTGCCGCCTTGGGTGTAGTGAGCGTAGTCGATGAAGACGGTTTGATCGTGAGTCTTCATTCGTTCCGTTGGGTCGACATGAGGCACATTCTGAGATTCGAAAAAATCGCCGAAGCGCAAACGGGATGCTTCGAATTGGGCCATCCCGCCTGAATCTCGCTGCAAGATTTTCGCAATCCGAGCCTCCTCCTCGCTGAGAGCCTTGACGCCAATCAGGTCCGCCAGGAGCGGCTCCCACACGAAAGCAATGCCGTGCTCCAGCCGCTGAGCCGCCGCAATCATCGCGTCGGCATAGAAGGCGTAGAGGTCGAAATAGCGATTCGATTCCTCGGCACTCTCTAGCTCCGGCGGGGTTGCGGAGCTGGGTGGCGCAAGCGCACGCTGAGAGGGGCCGACAAGCTTATTGGCCAACTTGACCAGCCCCTTCGATGCCACCGCCAGTGCCGCCGAATGTTCTCCGGCGCCGCGCCAACCGCGCTCAAGCCATGCGGAGAGGCTGGTGTCATTTACCAAACGCTCGAACTCTGCTCGCCAGACATGGGGAGTTTGGAGGATCGTTTTGTGCCCTTCGAAATCGCCACGGTAGCGAACGTGCTTGAAGTTATTGATCGATCCAAATACGACCACGAAGTCGGGTGACCAGTGTACGTATTCCTCCAAATAGGATGACGAGACTTCTACGATTCGATTGAAATTGAGCGAGGTGTTGATCACCTCGATACGAAAGTCAGCAAAGGCCGGATCGCCTTCGAGTTTTTCCTGCAAGAAGGGGGCGATGGTCTCAGCCGAGGAAACTCGGCCGTAGTTCGAAAGTCTGGCGGGGCCGCCCAGGCCTGAATAGAGAACGGATCCGCCCATCAGCAGAACTCGAAAAGTATGCTCTGGTTTCGCCGATTCGTATTCCGTGACCGCGCGAAAGCCATTCGCACTGATCTTAAAGGCGGGCGAAGTCAAGCTCGGATTGTTCCGCACCAGTCCATAGGGCGACCAGCGGTAGAACGAGAGCGATTGAAAAGACTCCCCCGCCCAACTCGCTAAACCCACGCGGACAGCAGCTTCGGTGAGAAGGCAGAGAGCGAGTAGAATGGCCAAGATCCGCCCTGTGCGGATGGGAGTATCCCCGTCACGGGATCCCCTAGGGATTTAACATAACGCCCAGGCTCGGACGT
>DUCH01000033.1:0-4685 GCA_012959865.1 Myxococcales bacterium
ACCGACGAGGAAGAGGCTGTCTTTGCTCGGTGCATTCGGGATCAGCCAACGCCGCCCATTATAGTGGCGGAGGATGCGTCGAGGGTCGTGTGGCAGACGGATGCGACAACGATCTGGCTACCGGCCACGTCGGAGGACTTCTGGAGGATCGTCTCGGAATACCCGGTCCGATTTGTGTACATGGTTACCCGTCAGGACCTTCTTGGCCCGCGCTTTTCCGCGACCTTCGCCCCGCGAAAGGAATGCGGACCGGGCTTCTACGAGCGACTGACGGCCTTGAACTGATCATTGCCGAGCCCCCGGGCCATGCATGTATGGGGGAGCTTGGGCAACGATCTCGGCCTCAAAAGAGAGCAGTGTTGCCGAGGTAGCGCTCCCCTTATTGACGAGAAGAGAAAGGGGCCGGTGCCCGCATTCCCAGGGTCTCGAGGCAAGCCATGCTCCGGTACGCGTCCGTGATGGGCCGGTGAAGTCCCCCATATGGGGGATATTTACCTATGATCGAGCTCCGATAATGGAATTCCAAGCAGGAGAATTCAGATGCAGATCAATGACCGCATAACGGACTTTGCTTCCACCGATCAAAATGGAAGGGAAGTGCGGCTGAGCGAGCTCCTCAGAGAGGGGCCCCTGGTGCTTTTTTTCTACCCCAAGGCCATGACGCCTGGTTGAACCATTGAAAGCTGTCACTTCCGTGACTTGGCGACGGAGTTCAGCGAACTCGGTGCCCAACGCGCGGGAATCAGCGCTGATCCGGTGGATCGGCAGAAAGCTTTTGATGAGAAGAATGGTTTGGGATTTCCTCTGTTCTCGGACCCCGCACGGAAAATTGCCGAACTTTTCGGGGTAAGGCGGTTCGGTCCATTGCCCAGCAAGCGCTCAACCTTTGTGATTGGAACCGACCGGCGGATCCTGGGCATCGTGAAAAGTGAACTCAACATGCAGGGGCATGCGGATAAGGCGCTGGAGATTCTGCGTTCCCAATCGGACTAGCCCCTCCCGGACCCAGGCCTTGTAGTGGGCGAGTGTGAAGGAATGGGCCTTTGGCCGCCTGGGTGCCGCTCTTGGGAATATTATGGCATTCGATATGTCCGATTAGAATTTTTGAGATAAGGGGCGACGGATCCCCGCTTGATGCGACATCGTGGATGAACAAGGGGGATCTAAATGGCCAAGGAGTTCGCCGATCAAGGCGGGGCGGCAACGATGAATCCGCCGGCGATCGTCCGCTGGGCGACGTCCAAACTAATGAGCCGATTGTGGCGGGCTTCCGCAATCACCCGGCGGCGGGCGAAGGCCGAGCGGGTCCGTAAGCGAAAGGGCGCGCCCCACCGGGTGGAGTATTTCCACCAGATAGACGACGGCTACAGCCAGTTGGCGGCCCAGCTTCTCGAACCTTTGGTTGGGCGCTATGAAATTGATCTGGTGGTTCATCTTGTCAGTGCCGAGGCGAGTCTTAACCTGCCCGAACCAGATCTACTGCGTGAGCTCTCGCGCTACGACTCAGGCAGGGTCGCGCCCCACTATGGGCTCCGCTTTCCGACTGAGGGCGAGTCGGTCGATCCCGAACTTGCCAAAATTGCAATGCGGATCATTGCGGCCCATCCCGAAGGACTGTGGGAAGTGATGGTGAAAGTCGGGGAGGCTCTCTGGACAGGCAATCGGGCCGCGCTGGAAGAACTCGGCCGAGTGCACGGGATGGCTGAACCGGATGCTGCATCGGATCGCGTAGCCAATGGGAACGCACGTCGGGAGAAGCTCGGACATTACTCGGGCGCGATGTTTTACTATGGGGGCGAGTGGTATTGGGGGGTCGACCGGGTTTATCACCTGGAAGAAAGGTTGGCCGAACTCGGAGCGGGCAAAGTGAAGGCGGGGGGCGTTCTTTTTCCGCGCCCAGAGATCGAATTCGGTCCGCTTCGGGATGACGGTCGGCTGACACTCGAGATCTACCCCTCGCTTCGTAGCCCCTATACGTCCTTGATCTTTGACCACGCGGTGAGGCTGGCCGAAAAAACTGGCGTCCGAATGGTGATTCGGCCCGTGCTGCCCATGGTCATGCGGGGCGTCCCAGCGACCCGGCAGAAGGGTTTTTACATTTTCAGCGATGCCGCCCGAGAGGCCCGAGCTCTGGGGTTGGAGTGGGGCCTAATTTCGGATCCCATAGGCGAGCCGGTTCGGAATGTCTATTCGCTGTATCCCTGGGCCGTGGAGCAGGGGAGGGGGACTCCGCTCCTCCGAGCGTTTCTGCATGCAGCTTTTTTTGACGGAGTCAATACGAATACTCGTGGGGGTATGCAGGCAGTCGTGGAAAACGCGGGGCTTGTTTGGTCCGAGGCCAGGGGGATCATGGGGAATTCTGATTGGGAGGATGAGTTCGAGGCGAACCGACTCGCGATGTACAAGTTTGGGAGTTGGGGTGTCCCGAGTTTTCGGTTGCTGGACGAAAAGGGCAGCGAGTTACTCGGCCTATGGGGTCAGGATCGCTTGTGGTTGTTTTCGAGGGAGATTCAACGCTTGCTCCGGGCGCGGGGCGGGGCGGAACATGCGAACTCGGGGACGAATCCAAGGCCCGTGCCCGAATGACACTCCGGTGAGTGCCGCTCTCGGGTCATTCGCCCCACTGATTAAAGTGGGTGATCTCCTCGGCCGGCGGTCGGGCGGCAATTTTAAAATCGGTCCCCTTCGTGTATCCCACGGGCAGAAGGGCCACCTGCATGACTGTCTCGGGTATGCCCAGCAATTCGGCGACTTCCTTCTCGAAAAATAGACTGATGGTGGTCAATGTGGACCCTAGTCCGCGGCTTCGCAGGGCCAGTTGGAAGCTCCACATGGCGGGATAGATCGAGCCGTAGATCGCGGCGGCCATTCCGTGGGGGGCGCCTTCAGGGATTCGCCCCTCTACGCACGGAATGACCAGAGCCGGCGCTTCGCCCATGTGGTCGAGTAGCCATTCCGCTGAGTCGTAGACTCGGTGTGTCTGGGCATCGCCCGTATCGATCTGCGATCGAGCGTCTTCGATAAAAGGCTTGCCCCGGGCGTAGATCTCTCCGACTGCTCTGCGCTTTTCGGAATCCGTGACGACCATCCAGCACCATTTCTGGGTATTGGACGCCGTTGGGGCTTGCTGGGAGAGACGAATGCAGTCGAGGATCACCGCGCGTTCGACGGGCTTCTCGAGGTCGAGGCGCCTTCTAACAGCTCGAGTGGTAGAGAGCAGGCGGTCGGTCTCGTCAAGGTTGAAGGGGGCGCTCATGGCGAACTCCTTTTCTTGGGCTTTTGGGGGGCCTCTTCTGGGCCTCGTCCGAGCCTCTCCTGAGGACTGGGCGAGCGGAATGTCTTTGACTTCCCTGAGTAGACCATAACAGCCACGCCGTGGGGCGAATTCCGGCAAAGGAAATTCTCACAATTATCTTTCCAAATCAAGGGGCTCAAGCCTTGGGCCATATAAGCACGGCTTGTCGGCAATCGTAGAAAGAAAAGGTCATCAGGGACTTGGGAAAGCTGACACGTCTTGTCACGTTTTCGATACGGGCACCCGCCTAGGCATGCAAAGCACCTACCGTAACTCGATCGAGTACATCCAGCTGACGGGCTCGGCTGCCCAATGGCTTTGAAGCGGGAACACCAAGTCGACGGATTGCGGAGAGTGTTTGGGCCCCCTCTTCCGGTCACTCGCGTAGCGGAATGCGGCGGGCGGGAACGCCCAAACAGTTCGCCCGGGCAGGGGCCTCTGTTCGTAACCCGCGTGTCCACGAACGGGCGGGAGACTAGTTTCAGTTACCCGATTGAATTTTCGCGTCGGCCGCGGTGCCAATCTGCCCGCGCCCGTCCCGCCAGGCCGATTCCGGCGGAGCGTCCATCCATCCGGCGCACTCGCCACTGAAACTCCCAATCTGATCGTCGCCGCAGCCGTGGGGCGTGTAGCCAAGCAAGGCCCGCAGTCTCGGGCCAAACTTGCTTGCGACTTCCGGCGGGGTTTCCAGGTACTGGTTTGCTTCCTGGCGCAGCCAACCGAGACAATAGGTATTGATGAGCCCGGTGCGCACGCCCTTGCTTTCGTTTGCGCCACCCCCGTGCCAGGTTGAACCCAGGTAGAAGAGGGCTGAGCCTTTCGGCATAACCGCCGACTCCCAGGTCGACAGGTCGGGTAAGTGCCAGGACCGGATAAAACGATGGGAGCCCGGTACAACACGCGTGCCGCCGTTTTCCTTCGTGAAGTCGTTGAGTGCCCACATAACGCTGATCTGCAATTCCACGCCGGCCAGCTCGATCGGATAAAGGGAATCGTCTCGGTGCAGGGCCTGCGGGCCCTCGCCGGGCAGGATTTCGATCGCCGTCAAGCTGCTCACCTGGTACGTCGCAGAATGCGGAAGCAGGAATTCATCCGCCAGGGCCACCAACATGTCGTGATCGACAAGTCCAGCAGCGCTCGGGGCAGCACGCATGATGCCGCCGAAACGTCGTGTCTTGGTGCCATCGAAGGCGCTTTGCTCTGCAGAGGCGGCTTCGTCGAGCTTCGGCCGCAACTCGGCGGCCACGGCATCCACAAGATCGGGCCCGGCCAATTCAGTGACGACTACAGCGCCATCCCGCCTGAGGGCCGTGGCAACTTCTTCTGCTGGCGCGTTCCTGTCAAAATAAGTGAGTGCCATCGAGCGTTCCTTCCCGGTGATCGTCTGGCG
>DUCH01000033.1:4697-8254 GCA_012959865.1 Myxococcales bacterium
ACGAGCCCGTTGGCAGAGGGTAGGGGAGGGGGATTCGTCTCTCAATCTGGTTTAGTGATTCTTTTCGTCGAACTGCGCTGTTTGTCGATCTCGCCCCAATCAGGATCCTCCAGGATTGGATCAGCTGTTTTGACTCGTCGGCTGCAATGGAATGACTGGCCGTTGGCCTGTTCATGGAGCGAAGCTGGCTATCAATAATGCTCCGTTGGATTTTGCAAGGGAGAAAAAATCCACTCCTTGGAGAGCCGGCGTGAACGTTTCAAATTGGTTTCGCCACAGGCCAGGCGCTGAATCTAAACCCTGGGGATCCCGACGCATAATGAACTCGGACTCAAAGCGGAAGTCCCCCTTGATGTCGACCGGAAAGGCAATCAAGGAAAACTAATCGCCAACCCGATGGGGTTTCGACGCCCACACAGCGCCGTCGGCCACCTTGGCCGGGACCAGGTACATGCCCAAAATCGAGTACCCGTCCCGAAACTCAGTCGGATATCCCAGCCGGGTTCCCTGGATGTCGAAGGTGCGCTGGCTGTGGTCGGCCGGGGGCATTCCCAGGCCTCGTGAAACAAATGGGGGCGATTCAGCGCTCGCCTGGGCAAATTCGGATGGGGTTTGTCGAGGGTAGCGTTGCCCCCGAGCCGGCGAATACTGGGAAGGTCAAACAAAGGCGAGGCTCGCGCTGATTCGGCCATGTATGGGGGCAGAATGGGCTTTCCAGCCAAAGAGTGGTAAGTTGCGCCGCGTCCGGGCCAGAACAATGCACCGGCTTTTGCACTCTCCCTAGAGCCTCCAACCCTCGCGCCCCCTTCGATTGGGGTCGCAGCGGGGACGAACCGGCCCAGCGACGCTTCCAGGTAGGGTTGCGACCGCGGAACAAGCAAGGAAATCAGAATCGCGATGACCGCTGAAATCGATACGCCCAAAGATGAAAAGCCCGCACAGGATTCCCTGGCGGGCGTGCCTGTGGCCCTCGCCCAGGCCATGCGCAAACGAGGCTATTCCGAGCTGACCCCGGTCCAGAGGGCCGTTCTGGACTCGGAGTCCGACGGTCGCGACCTTCGAATCTCCTCCCAGACGGGTTCGGGCAAGACCGTGGCCATTGGCTTGGGGCTCGCAGGGCATTTTTCAGCTCGGCTGGCGGATAAAGCGACGGCCCGCTCGGGCCCGAGTGTGCTGGTTCTGGTTCCGACCCGTGAACTCGCCATGCAGGTCCGTGACGAGTTGCACTGGCTCTTTGCCGGGATGCAGGGGCTTCGAACCCAGGTCGTGATGGGGGGGACATCGGTTCTTGTCGAGCGACGGGGACTGAGCCAGAAGCCACATATTGTCGTGGGAACGCCCGGCCGAACTCTTGACCACATCAAGGGTGGAGCGCTGGTCCCGACGGAGATTCAGCACGTGGCGCTGGATGAATCCGATCGCATGCTCGACATGGGCTTCCGCGATGAGCTCGAAGCGATTCTGGAGCAGCTGCCCCGGGAGCGCCGAACCCATTTGATTTCGGCGACGTTTCCAGGGGCCGTCTGCAAGCTCGCGGATCGCTTTCAGAAGAAGCCGCTTCACATTCAGGGCACACGTCTTGGTGCCGCGAATGCGGACATCGAACACTCCGCCCACCTTCTGGATCGCCGAGAATCCTACGGGGCCCTCGTCAATCTGCTGCTCCTGAATGACGACGGGCGATGCCTGATCTTCGTCGAGCGACGGGTGGACGCGAGCAGCCTCGCGACGAAACTGTCGGGCGACGGGTTTCCCGTGCAGCCCTTCAGTGGCGAGCTGCCCCAGGCTCAGAGAACGCGCACCCTCAACGCATTTCGCGATGGCACTATTCGCACACTGGTCTCCACGGATGTCGCGGCGCGAGGGATCGATGTTCCTGATATCGAGCTGGTGGTTCACATGGATGCACCAGCCGATGCGGACTCGTACGTACATCGGAGCGGAAGAACCGGCCGCGCCGGTCGCACGGGAAAGAGCGTGATGCTCGTTCCGCCACGGAGTCAGCGGTCTATCGATCGCCTTCTGGCGGCCGCCCGCATAAAGGCCGAGTGGACACCGCCGCCAACTGCCGCCAAGGTGACAAAGCAACTCCGGAAACGCTTTCGCCACCAAATGCACCAGCGCTTGGCCGATACCGAATCGGTGACCCAGGCCCAGATCGATTATGCAAAGGGTCTCCTGGACGGCCGCGACCCTGCCGCAGTCGTTGCGATGCTGCTCGAGTTTGCCGAGCCCAGCCCGGTTCGTGCACCTATGGAGATCCGTGAACCTCGGGCCGGCAGCGCCCCCTCCGGTAAGCGGAGTGACTCCGGCGGTAAGCGTAGCGACTCGAGGGGTAAGTGGAGTGACTCGGGAAGTAAGCGGAGTGACTCGGGTTTCGTTCGCTTTTCAATCAATTGGGGCGAGGGAACCGGTGCTACTCCCAGCCGCATATTGGGGCACGTGTGCCGGCGCGGCGATGTGAATAGTCGGTCGGTGGGTGCGATAAAAATAGGAGACACAACTTCGACTTTCGACGTCGAAGCCAGCGCTGCAGCGGTTTTCGAGAAGCGGGCGCGTCGTCCGGATGCTCGGGATCCGAAGCTGAAAATTTTCCGTTCGAGCGCCGCATCCGGGCAAACCACAAAGCCCGTGCCTCGGGTAGATGCCCTGGCCACCGAGAGGCCCAAGCCGGGGACAAAGCACCGATCGAAAGCCAAGTCGGGATTCAAGCCTGCCTCCAAGGGGAAGACAGGGCCTAAGACGCGAAAGCCGTTTGATTCGAAGCGCAAGGGACGTGCCTAGAGCGGGTTGCACCCGAGTCTGTGCCCACCGAATGCCGAGGGGCGAACGTTGGGCTCCGCTGCGAGAATTGCTCATTCGATCTCGACACGGGGAGGACGAAGAGTTTTGGTGCAATGCCTGCTGCTTCTAGGAATGCATCGGAGCGGAACCTCTGCCTTGGCCGGCGCTCTTGAGAATGTCGGTGTCGGTTTCGGCGATCGCCTGATGCCTTCGCGCCCTGGGGACAACCCCAGGGGCTATTTCGAGGATCTTGAGATCTTTGATCTTCACGAACGTATGCTGGATGGGGCCGGCTTTTCGTGGGATGATCCGCGCCATCTGGATCTCAAAAGTCTTCCCGCTGGCGCGATGGATCCGTATCGGGCCGAACTGATTCAACTCCTGAGGGACCGTTTTGTGGGTCGCCCATTGTGGGCGGTCAAGGATCCCCGGCTCTGCCTCCTCGCTCCAGAGTGGACCGGAATACTTTCGGAACTCGAAGTCATTCCAGGTTTCGTCATCGTTTATCGGCACCCGGCCGAGGTCGCCGCATCCCTCGCCTCGCGCAACGGCTTCTCGGCTGAAAAGAGCGCGGGGCTCTGGCTTCAGCACAACCTGGCCGCGGAGGCTGCGACTCGAGGTCGGCCGCGTGCGTTCGTGTCCTACGAAGAGTTACTGGCCCATCCCGTTGAGGTCCTGACGACCGTTGCCGAAACCCTGGGGATGGACTGGCCCGTCGCACCCTGTGATGTGGCCGAGCCCTTGGGCGAATTCCTTTCGTCCGACCTTCGCAA
>DUCH01000034.1 GCA_012959865.1 Myxococcales bacterium
GCTCGGTTTGCTCGCCATACACAACGTCGCCCTCGAAGAGCGGGTCGTAGGCCCCCCAGGCGGCCTCGGCTTCGTACTGGGCCACGTAGGGGGTATAGCGATTGACCTGGACGCCGAGATTGTTCTGCACGCCCAGGGAAATGGCTTCGTCGATGCCCAACGGGCGTGCCTGGGCGTCGGGATTCGGGGCCAGGGCAGGGGCGGCGATGACGGGTGCCTTGGTTTCGGTTTGGGCCGTTGAACTGACTAGCAAGAAAACGAACGCCGATGCGAGGATCGGGGCGGTGCGAATGGTCATGAATTCCTCCGGCCGGGACTGTACCCAAAGCCCTCTCGCGTTGCTGGAGGGGATGCGGGTCGATTCAAGTCACTTTTTCGCGTGGGATTCGCCCGGAGGCTGGGAACTTTGTCCCGCTTGTTTTCCCGGCCCCGCGCAGGCATCCCGGGGGAGGCCGCTCTATTCTTTCCAAATGAATTCGGCAGTAATCGTGCTGGCAGCCGGGCGAGGGGAGCGACTTGGGGGGAACACCCCCAAGGCTTTCGCCCACCTCGGGGGGAAATCGCTTCTGGCGCGCGCGCTCGAGGGCCTTCTTTCCTTCCCGGGTTTCGGATGGGTTCAGCCGGTGGTTTCCGCCGACGATCTAGATCGCTACGCCGCGCTGGCGCTTCCCCGGGACCGACGGCTCGCCGAACCGGCTATCGGCGGTGCCGAGCGCCAGGATTCGGTGGCCGCGGGGCTGGCTGCCCTCCCTGGAGAGTTCGATCTGGTGGCCATTCATGACGCCGCCCGCTGCCGGGTGGAGCCGGGCGATGTGGCCGCGGTGGTCCAAGCCGGCGAGGAATACGGGGCCGCGATCTTGGCCGCCCCAGTGCGCGATACCTTGAAGCAAGTGGATAACGGTGTAGTGATTTCTACACTCGACCGTCGGGCGTGCTGGCAGGCCCAGACCCCTCAGGTATTTCACCGAGCGCTTTACGCCGAGGCCCTGGAGAAGGCCCGGTCCGATGGTTTCCTCGGCACCGACGATGCGCAGTTGGTGGAACGGCTTGGGATGGGGGTTCACGTGGTGCCGGGCAGTCCAGGCAATTTCAAGATCACGTTGCCCGAAGATCTGGCCCTCGCCGAGCGCCTTCTCCTCGCCGAAGAGAACGCCCGATGAGGGTGGGCCAGGGCTTCGATAGCCATCGGCTCGTCGCGGGCCGCTCCCTGATGCTGGCCGGCGAGCGGATCCCCCACGACCGGGGCCTCGAGGGACACTCGGACGGCGACGTGGTGCTCCACGCCGTGGCCGACGCGATTCTCGGTGCCCTGGGAGAGGGCGACCTGGGCCGGCATTTTCCCTCCAGCGACCCCGGTCTGAAAGACGCCGCAAGTGGCGATCTGCTGGCTCGGGTCACCGCGATGATGCGCGAAGCGGGCTGGCGGATCGGAAACCTCGATTGCACGCTGATCGCCGAGGCGCCGCGGCTGGCCCCGCATCAGGCCGCCATGGCGAAGAATCTGGCCGCGTTGCTGGAGACTCCCGGGAATCGCGTGAACTTGAAACTCAAGAGCAACGACGGGATGGGGGCCCTGGGACGGGGCGAGGGCATGGCGGCCCTGGCAGTGGTTCTGATCGAGTCCGTGGACCCATGAGCCGAGCCCCGTCGGTCGAGCGAGCGCGAAGGGAGAACGAAGAGGCGTGAGCCCAATCCATTTCTACAACACGCGAACCCGAACGAAAGAGGTTTTTCGCCCTCTAAAGAACGGGGAAGTGGGGATCTACACCTGCGGGCCCACGGTCTACGGCCCCATGCATATCGGGAACGTGCGCTCGCAACTCTTCGCCGATTTGCTGCGACGCTTTCTCGTCAGCGAGGGGTTCGCGGTCACCCACGTGATCAATATCACCGACGTGGGTCATCTGGTTTCCGACGCCGACGAGGGCGAGGACAAGATGGAAGTCGCGGCCAAGCGCGAGGGCGAAACCGCCGGGGAAATCGCGGGCCGCTACACCGAGCTTTGGCGAAGCGATCGCCGGGCCGTGAACTGCATCGAGCCCGAGCACAATCCCAAGGCCACGGAGCATATCGCCGAGCAGATCGAACTCGGGGTCAAACTTGAGGAGGGGGGGTACCTCTACCGGATCGACGATGGAGTCTATTTCGATATCGCCCGCTTTCCCCGCTACACCGAACTGGCAGGTCTCGATCTGGAAGGCCAGGCCGGTGCCCCACGGATCGAGCAGGTCGAGGGCAAACGGCACCCCGCGGATTTTGCCATCTGGAAATTTGCCGATCCCGACGTGCGTCGCCTCCAGGAATGGGATTCGCCGTGGGGACGCGGATTCCCGGGTTGGCACCTCGAGTGTTCGGCGATGAGCAGTCGTTATCTCGGGGAGCATTTCGATATTCACACCGGGGGCATTGACCTGGCCACGGTTCACCACACCAACGAAGTGGCCCAGAGCGAGTGCGGGTTCGGTGTTCATCCCTGGGTGGAATATTGGCTGCACAACGAGTTTCTGGATTTTGGCGGTGAGAAGATGTCGAAATCCAAGGGCAACGTGAAGACGCTGAGTGACCTGGCCGAGCGCGGCTACGATCCGCTGGCCTTCCGTTATTTCTTCCTCCAAGCCCACTACCGCCAGCAGCAGACCTTCAACGACGAATCCATGGCGGCGGCGGCGCGGGGCCATAGCCGCCTGGTGGCCCTGGCCGCGGATCTGCGGGCCGTGGAAGGCCCCGGGGATCCCGATCAACAGGCCGCCCACCGGGCGCAATTTTGCGAAGCCATGGCCGACGATCTCAACGCCCCCAAGGCCCTGGCGGTGCTCTGGGATGTGGTGCGGAGCGGCAAGCTCGCGCCCGCCGACCAGCGGGATCTACTGCTCGACTTTGACGCGGTGCTCGGGCTGGATCTCGCCCATGCCGAACGCCCTCAGGAAAGCTACGACAGCGACCCGCGGATCGACGGCCTGCTCGAAGAACGGGAGGCGGCCCGGGTCGGCCGGGATTTTGCGACTGCGGATCGAATCCGTGACGAACTGGCGGCCGAAGGCGTCGAGTTGATCGATACGCCGGAGGGGCCGCGCTGGAGGCGGACTTGAGCGAGCTGCCGTTCAGGCTCGTCTCGGAATACGAACCCTCGGGCGATCAACCCCAGGCGATTCGCGAACTCCACGAGGGGATCGAGCGGGGCGATGGGCACCAGACCCTGCTGGGGGTCACCGGGAGCGGCAAGACGTTCACCATCGCGTGTCTCGTGGAGAAGATCAATCGGCCCACCCTGGTGATGTCTCCCAATAAGACCCTGGCGGCCCAGCTCTACGCCGAGTTCAAGGAACTCTTTCCCGAGAACGCCGTCGAGTATTTTGTTTCCTACTACGACTACTACCAGCCCGAGGCGTATATCCCCTCCAGCGACACGTATATCGAGAAGGATTCCCACGTCAACGACGAGATCGACAAGCTGCGCCATTCGGCGACCCATTCGATACTGACGCGTCGAGACGTTCTCGTGGTGGCGAGCGTTTCGTGCATCTATGGCCTGGGGGCGCCCGAGAACTACGGGTCCATGCACGTCTACCTGGAGTCGGGCATGTCCCTGGTACGGGAGGATCTCCTGCGCCAGCTCGTCGATATGCTGTACACCCGCAACGACCACGATTTTCATCGAGGCACTTTTCGAGTACGCGGCGATGTGGTGGAGATTTTTCCTCAATACGAAAGCGATCGCGCCATTCGGGTGGAGTTCTTCGGTGATGAGATCGACGCCATCGCGGAGATCGACCCGCTGCGGGGCAAGGTAGTCGCCCGCCCCAAGCGCGCGATGATCTACCCCGCCAGCCATTATGTCGCCACTGCCGAGCGTCTCGAGCAAGCCGTCGAGGGAATTCGGGCTGAACTCGACGAGCGCCTGGTGGAATTCAAGAAGGAGGGCAAGCTGCTCGAAGCCCAGCGGCTGGAAACCCGCACGATGTACGACATCGAGATGCTCGAGGAATTGGGTTTCTGTCACGGGGTCGAGAACTACTCGCGCTGGCTCGACGGGCGATCGGCGGGCCAAACGCCCTTTACCCTCTACGACTATCTCCCCGACGACACTCTCCTTGTGATGGATGAGAGCCATATCGGCGTTTCTCAAATTGGCGCGATGTCGCGGGGGGACCGGGCTCGAAAGGAAACCCTCGTCGACTTTGGCTGGCGGCTGCCGTCGGCCCTGGACAACCGGCCCCTGACGTTTGATGAGTGGGAGGGGCGCGATCTTCAGCGCGTGTATGTTTCGGCGACCCCTGCGGCCTATGAACTCGAGCACTCGGGCGGCGTGGTGGTCGAGCAGGTGATTCGGCCGACGGGTTTGATCGATCCGGAAGTAGAAATTCGGCCCGCCAGCGGCCAGGTGGACGATCTTCTCGCGGAGGTCCGTCGGGTGGCGGCGGCGGGGAATCGTGTCTTGGTGACCACCCTGACCAAGCGCATGGCCGAGGAACTTTCGGAGTATTACGCCGATCTGGGGGTCGCGATCCGGTACCTGCACAGCGATATCAAAGTAATGGAACGGATGGAACTGATCCGAGAATTGCGCGAGGGCACCTTCGACGTCCTTGTGGGGATCAATCTCCTCCGGGAGGGGCTGGATATTCCCGAGGTCTCCCTGGTGGCGATTTTGGATGCCGACAAGGAGGGGTTTCTGCGCTCGGTTCGCTCGCTGATTCAGACCATTGGTCGTGCGGCACGGAACGTCAAAGGCCGAGTGATTCTCTATGCGGACAAAGAAACCGATTCGATTCGGACGACCCTCGAGGAGACATCACGGCGCCGCGCGATTCAGGAGAAGTACAACACAGAACACGGCATCACCCCGGCGACGGTGACCAAGAGTCTTTCGAGCTTGCAGGACTCAATCTGGAATGCCGACTACGTGACGGTGGAGAAAAGTGGCCAAGGCGAACAGGACGGGATACCGGCCCACGAACTGCCGGCCCTCCTCGAATCTCTGCGCAGCGAAATGAAGGCCGCGGCCAAGGAGCTCGATTTCGAGCGGGCCGCGGACCTACGCGATCGCATCAAGGCGCTGGAGGCCGACCGCCTCCGACTGACATGACCCGCCCATCCGATGCAAAGAGGCAAGCCCTGAGGGCGAAGGCCCAATCGCTTCCTACCGGGCCCGGGATCTATCAATTCAAGAGCGAGCGGGGTGTGGTGCTCTACGTGGGCAAGGCGCAGAATCTACGTTCCCGGGTGCGGCAATATTTGAGCGGAGGCGATGGCCGGCACCAGATCCCCGCACTGATGCAGCGTGTGGCCGATGTGGATGTTCTGGCGACGGCCAATGTCAAGGAAGCGCTGCTCCTCGAGAACGAATTGATCAAGCGCCACAAGCCGGTCTTCAATGTAAAGCTTCGCGACGACAAGCAGTACCTGGCCTTGAGGATTGACCCCAGGGAGGAGTGGCCTCGAATCGGTTCGGTGCGTCGCTTTCGAAAGGATGGGGCGGAGTATTTCGGTCCGTATACCTCGAGCGTTGCCTTGAAGGAGTCGCTCTCCAATCTTCGGCGACTCTTTCCCCTGCGCTCGTGTAGCGACGGGACGTTCAAGGATTATTCCCGGCGCGGGCGTCCGTGTATCGAGTATGAAATGGGTCGCTGCCTCGGCCCCTGCTGCGGACTCGCGGATGCTGACGTTTATGCCGATCAGGTGCGGGGCACAGCGCTCTTTCTTCGTGGCCGATCCGACGAACTGATGAATCGCCTCAGGGAACAGATGGATGCGGCGGCGGCCGCCGAACGCTTTGAAGAGGCCGCCCGTCTGCGCGATCGCATCGATGCGGTGACCGATACGCTCCAAGAGCAGCAGATCGTCTCGGATCAGAAGCTGGAAAGGGATGTGTTCGGTCTGGCGCGGCTCGGTGGGGAGGTGGAAATTCAGGTCCTTCATGTGCGTGAGGGGCGGGTGATCTCCGCCGACGATTTCTCATTTTCCAAAGTGCAACTCGACGACGGCGAGGTGATGTCGTCCTTCCTCGGGCAGTATTACGGCAAGAAGGATGGCCGACCGACCCCGCGCGAGATCGTCGGCTCGGTGGTCTTCGAAGATGGGGGTGCCCTGGAAGACCTGTTGAAGGAACGAGCAGCCCACCGGGTGGCGATTCGGACGCCCCAGAGGGGTGCTGCCCGGCGAGTGGTGGAGATCGCCATCCGCAATGCCCAGATCGGGCTGGACCAGCGCCTGGCCGCCCGGGAAAGCGTTGAGGTCGCCATGGAGGAAATCCGCAGCGGGTGTGAGTTGAGCCGGAAGCCAAACCGTATCGAGTGCTACGACGTTTCGAATCTTCAGGGGACGCTCGCGGTGGCGAGTCGAGTCGTTTTTGAGGACGGTGTGCCGCTCAAGAGTGCCTATCGGAAATATCGCATCCGGGATGCCGAGGCGGGCGACGATTACGCGTGCCTGCGCGAGGTGCTCGGGCGCAGGCTGGCGCGGGTGGAGAGCGAAGCGCTTCCCGATCTCCTGATGGTTGACGGCGGCCGCGGGCAATTGGGCGTAGTCACCGCTGCTCTGGAAGATGCAGACTTGAAGGTGGATACCCTGGGAATATCCAAAGAGCGCGATACAGAGTCGCCGTCGCCCCGGGTCAAGCGATCCGGGGGGCTGAAGGCTGAGCGTCTCTTCAGGCCCGGCCGAGCCAATGCCATCATGCTGGCGAAAAGCTCTCGCGGCCTCTTGTTGCTTCAGCGCGTCCGAGACGAGTCCCATCGATTCGCCATCGAGTATCAGCGTGATCTGCGTTCGAAATTCGGAATGACATCCATACTCGAAGAGTTGCCGGGAATCGGGGCGGTCAAGCGCCGATCCCTTTTGCGGGGGCTCGGTTCCCTGAGGGCAGTCCGGGAAGCCAGCGTCGAACAGCTCGCCGCAGTGGTCGGGATCTCGGCTCGGGATGCCGAGACGATTCACCGATTCTTCGCGAGCGCGGTTCCGGGGGCCTCCGAGGCCGGGCCACGGCCCCAGGAGTGAGATCCTTCGGCCTTTGGCGTGTGGGCAGTCGGTTTCCCAATTCCGCCCACACGCGACCTCTGGCCTGCGAACCCCGGGTCGGGAGGCGGTTCAGAAGTTTAAATTCATTCTCTAAAACAACTAGTTAGATCCTTTTGGGCGCTCTCGCAGGGCTGGCACCAGAATTGCGACAAGAACGGACACAGTGTGCACCCGTTCCGGGTGGGCAGGGCCTGAGGGGGACCTGAGATGAGTGTGAAAAAGTGGCGCCGAGCGGATCTGGCGACCGGAGACGCCGCGCCGGAAAAATCCGGTGTAGCCGATCCGTTCGAATGGATCGGGTCGGGGTTGGGGCGCCGTGGGGTTTCCGAGGAGTGCTGCGCGTCGGCGGCGCGGATGCTTGAGCCAAAACTCCGCGGACTCAGCGAAGAGGTGACCGGATGGATGCTCGACGGAATCGCTTTGATCCTGGTGAGCCTGGGTCCTGACTCCGCGCGATTGACCCCAGAGCTCCGAACGAAGCCGACAGACGCTCGAGTTTTTGAGGGCTTTTCGTTGGAAGTGCAAAAGCTCGATGAAACCGTAAAAATTCTCAACGCTTATCTCAAGCGCCTCAAGGCATCTCCGACGCAAGGGAAGGTCCGACAGTTGCAATAGGGCCGCGGCGAGCCTGAACTCTCGATTTTGAGGCCCCTCGGGCCGCATCGGTCGGGTACACTCTGGGCTCCCGGTCCCCGGGGTGATTGGCTTGCGGTTCGGGCTTCCCGCCTTGGTGTTCGCCCATGCGCTCGGCATCCTGGCGGCCGATTTCGGCTGGCCGACGGTTGCCGGACGCGCCTGCCAGGGTCTGGCTCTGGCGTGCGCAATTCTGGTGGGCGTGTTGCGGGGGCATCCCGCTGCGCGTAAGGGCGCGGCGCTGTTGCTCGCCTTCGTGGCCGGGGCGGGGAGTTTGGCGGCAAGGCTCGATTCGTCGGCTCGGTTCGCTCCTCGGGAGACTCGCGAACTCAGCTTGGAAGCCCGGGTGTGCGGTCTCGAGCGCAACGGCGCGCGGGGTTTTGTCGAACTGTGTTCCGCCATGGAGGTACCGTCACCCGGTGACGAGGCGGTGTGGCGTGAGCCGCCCCGGCTTCCGGCTCGGCTGCTGGGCCAGTTTCGACCGATGGCCCCCGAGGTCGCAGTTCTCGACGGACTGATGCGGGGGGATTGGCTGCGGGCTCGAGTTCGTGTCGGTCCGCTGGGTGGGC
>DUCH01000035.1 GCA_012959865.1 Myxococcales bacterium
AGGACCAAACATCCGATCACGAACCGCCGAAGAGGCGGCCATCGCAGCTCCCGCCGTGAAAGTCGAGGTGGAAGCCGAAGTCGAGGTGGAGGTCAGCTTGGGGCACGTTCGGAGAGGAGGTTCCGGAGACCAAGCGAGAACCCGGTTCAGAAAAGAGGCCGGCGGGGTCAGGGAGAAGATGCCCTTGGGCAACCGCCGACACCCATCTGAGCAACAATCTTGACCGACGGAATGCGCAGCTTGGACCGAACAGGAGTCGAAGCGTGAACAAAGAGAACAGCACCGAGAACTCGATCGAGAACAACATCGAAAATAACATCGAAAACCGCATTGGAAACGTCGACGACAATGTTCCGAAGGGCCGCTCGGGCGGCATGGAAGAAAGTCTCGAAGGCGAAGCCAAGGGCAGAGCCGAGATAAGGGCGGCCGGCCGGAAGGTGGGCCTTAAAATTCCGCGCCGCTTCACCGAGGCCGGAACGGATCCCTTCGAAAGCGTTGAGTGGGAACTCCGAACGGCCAATATCAGTAATGAAAAAGGGGAAACGGTCTTTGAGCAGGTCGATGTAGAGATTCCTGCCTCGTGGTCCCAACTGGCGACAAATGTTGTGGTTTCCAAGTACTTCCGCGGCCATGTCGGGCAGCCCGGTCGCGAACGAAGCATCAAGGAACTCATCGGTCGGGTCGTTGGCCGGATCACCGAGTGGGGGGTCAAGGGGGGATACTTCGCGACCCCCGAGGATGCAGGCACATTTTCGGACGAACTCACTTATCTACTCGTCAATCAAAAGATGGCGTTCAACAGCCCCGTTTGGTTCAACCTAGGAGTTGAAAATACACCCCAGCAAGCCAGCGCCTGTTTCATCAATTCCGTTGATGACACCATGGAGTCGATAATGGGGCTGGCTAAAACCGAGGCGATGCTCTTTAAAGGGGGCTCGGGGGCGGGTACCAACATTTCGGCGATTCGGTCCTCGCGCGAGCAACTCGCCGGGGGAGGGATGGCCTCAGGCCCAGTTTCATTCATGCGGGGCTTTGATGCTTTCGCGGGCGTGATCAAGTCCGGCGGAAAAACCCGGCGTGCGGCAAAGATGGTCATTCTTGACGCAGAGCACCCCGATATCCGAGAGTTCGTCCAGTGCAAGGCGAACGAGGAGAAGAAGGCCTGGTCGTTGATCGACGCGGGCTACGATGGTGGCTTCAACGTGCCCGGTGGTGCCTACGATTCGATCTATTTCCAGAATGCCAACCACTCGGTTCGCGTGAAGGACTCGTTTATGCGCTCCGCCGAGGCAAACGGGTCATGGGATACGCGATCGGTGACCGAAGGCAAGACGCTCGAAACTTACAAAGCAAAGGATTTGCTGCAGGAAATGTCCGAGGCGGCTCATCTGTGCGGCGACCCGGGTATCCAGTACGACAGCACGATCAATCGCTGGAACCCAGTGAAGGCTTCGGGGCGAATCAACTCCAGCAACCCGTGCTCGGAATATATGTTCCTCGATGACACGGCTTGCAACTTGGCGAGCCTAAATCTGATGACCTTCGTCGAGGAGGGGGAAGAGCCATTCCAAGTGGATGACTTTCGTTTTTCCGTTTCCCTGACGATCCTCGCTCAGGAAATCCTCGTCGATTTCGCGAGCTATCCCACCAAGGCGATTGAGAAAAACAGCCATCTCTTTAGGCCGCTCGGCCTCGGCTATGCGAACCTTGGTGCCTTGCTGATGGCGGAAGGTAAGCCCTACGACAGCGAGGAAGGTCGCAACCTGGCGGCCTCGATTACTTCGCTGATGTGCGGTGAGGCTTACTTGATGAGCGCAAAAATTGCCCATGCGATGGGACCGTTTCCGCGATTTCGGATGAATCGAAAGCCCTTTCTTGAAGTGATTGGGATGCACAGGGATGCTGCTCGCCTAATCGATGGCGAGGGAGTGACGCAGGGCTTGTTGGGAGCATGTCGTGAAGTTTGGGGCGCTGCGCTCGAAGAAGGTCGCCAGCACGGCTTCAAAAATGCCCAAGTGACGGTTTTGGCACCGACCGGGACGATTGCATTCATGATGGACTGCGATACCACCGGTGTGGAACCCGACATCGCTCTCGTGAAATACAAGAAGCTTGTCGGGGGTGGCTTTCTCAAAATTGCCAACCAGACGGTCGGGATGGCGCTTCACAAGCTCGGATACGAAGGGGAAGAAGTCCAGGCCATTCTTGCCCATTTGGATGAGCGAGAGACGATCGAAGGGGCACCGGGACTACGGGATGAGCACATCGAAATTTTCGACTGTGCTTTTCGACCCCAGAACGGTCAGCGTTCTATCCAGTGGATGGGGCACTTGCGAATGATGGGAGCAGTTCAGCCCTTTCTCTCCGGCGCGATTAGCAAAACCGTGAACCTCCCCGAGAACGCGAGTGTTGACGATGTCATGGACGCCTATGTCGAGGGCTGGAAGCTCGGTCTGAAGGCCTTGGCTGTCTATCGCGATGGAAGCAAACGGACTCAGCCGCTGAACTCTGGAAAGAAAGAGAGCAGCGTGACTCGGCTGGATGAATATCGCCCGCGTCGGCGGAAGCTTCCAGACGAACGCCAAGCGTTCACCCACAAATTCTCGATTGCTGGCCATGAGGGATATCTCACGGTCGGCATGTACGACGAGGGTGAGCCTGGTGAGATCTTTCTGAAGATGGCCAAGGAGGGGAGCACTATATCGGGCTTGATGGACACCATCGCGACGATGACGTCCATTGCTCTTCAATACGGAGTGCCGCTCAAGGCCTTGGTGGACAAGTTTAGTCATACCCGGTTTGAGCCGTCGGGGTTCACGAATAACCCGGAGATACCGATTGCGAAATCAGTGACCGACTATGTGTTTCGTTATATCGGCAATCGCTTTATCGAGGGGGAAGCGGAAGGAGGAGCCAAGAGCAGCGCGGAGAACAGTGCCGAAACTCTGCCGACTGTTCAGGCGGTTGGGGCTGTTGCGGGTGGGTCAGGAAGTGGCGCTGATTCTGCGTCGACCAGGTCGAGTTTTATCAATCAGGCCGATGCACCGTCTTGCATGGACTGCGGCTCGATCATGATCCGCAACGGCGCCTGTTACAAGTGTCCCAACTGTGGCAGCACGAGCGGGTGCAGCTGATCGAGGGGGATTGAGTCAGGCTCCGCACCGCGAAGTGCTGGAATCGGAGATATTCCGAAGTCCAATTCCAGCGCCTCTCTCGAAAGTATTTGTTGGGAGAAATTTCGGGCAATTCTGCCCGATCCGGGGATTTCACCGTGAACTCCTTGAGGTAGCTTTCCGCTCGAGCACAATTACTCCTACCGGGGCCGAATGGGCTCTATAGGTCGATCTGTCTGGATGCAGAAACAGCCGAACTTCAACGCATTCGCAGCGAAGATGACCCCAGCCGTGCAACGGGCGGCCGCTACGGCTCGTGCGCTTGAAGGCAAGGTGACCAATACCCCCAAGGCTTTCGAGCCAACGGCGATCAAACAGGCCCTAACGGAAGCGGATACTCGCGCTCAGGAGATCATTCTTGAAGCCCTCGCCGAGAACTATCCCCAGGTAAGTTTGGAGGCCGAGGAAGACACGCCGCGGGTGAAAGACTTTCAGGGCGAGGGAGACGCTCTCGTCATCATCGATCCGATCGATGGAACGCTCCAGTCTTATCTTGAAGGATTAGGACCCTACGCGACGATCGTGGGGCTCGCAATTGAGCGGAGAATGCATTCGGCGATTGTTGCCTTGCCGCGCGAAGGTCTCCTTTTCAGGGGCTCTTCTGGCGGGTGTGCGGAAGTGATTGACGACTCCGAAGGGTTGCGGCCAGTGCAAGCATCTGCCGATGGCGACCGCGTCTTCGTTTCTCACAACGTCCCCGCGAACGTTCGCGCTGCTCTTGCGGCAGAGGGCTTGGAAGTGATTCCAGCGTGTGGGGGCGCGGTTTCGGTTGCTCCGCTTCTGCCAGGAGTGCGTGCTGGATTGCGAATAGTTCCAAGGACGAGCGAGTCGGGCTTGTCGGTTCGTGGGCGAGTCGGTTTGACGATCGCTCGTGAGGCGGGAGCATTCATTCGGGGTGATCGGGGGGGGATATTCCGCGACGATCTCGACACTCCGCATTGGCTCCTTTGTCTTACGGCTGACGAGGGAGACCAAGGACTGCTTCAAAAGATCATGCGGAAGGAAACATGATCTCTCGTTCTGCCAAGCCCAGGTTGGTCGCCGGATGCATGTGATGTCCAAGCATGCTTTTCCCAATACGGCTCACGGCCTGTGCTTCAATCAAAGGGCTACGCGACCGGGTAGGATTCATGCTTGATGGCTAACTCTAGAGTCGGCATTGTTGAAGTCGTTCGAGAATTTCTAGTGGTCCATCAGCGACTGGGCGGCCTGATCTCCAGTTACGAGACGCAGACACTATCCTTCGACCTTGTGAAGAAGTTGGTGGGGGATGATAACGCCAGTGCCCTTTATAGACTGAAAGAGAAGTGTCACGCTATCTTTCGCTCAGAGATCGCCGACCCGCTGGCCGAAGTTCGTACGGCGGCCCTATTCGACCTCGCCATAGGCTCCCTTTTTCACGAGGCTATGATTTTGCGAGAGAACCTTTATCAGCAGGAGAGATACGGTCCGCGCGTGGAGGCGCTGAAATCCCAGGCGAGTCCGCCTGCCCCGGAACTTTCACGAGAATTCGAAAAAATTCTGGCCTCCTCTGCTTCGAGGCTTGGCGAAGCCGTTGAAGAAGTGGGCGCACTACTTGCTCTTACGAGCGATCAACTGGTCCGCTTGCTGATTGAAGAATCTGATAACGAGTTGCTCGCCCGATGCCTTTACGAAGAGCAACAGGCTGTAGCCGCGGTATTTCCCCGAGGTTTCAGAATCATGTTTTCCGAAATTCATGGCAGCACCACGGCGGGTCTGATGAAGGCAGCCAGTTCCTATATTGAAAGCGCGTACTACGACCAAGCGCTCGAGGTGCTGAATCAAGCCCCAGATGGTGAAGGCCTGGCGTCCGCATGGGCGTTTGCGAGTGCGATGCAGGCTTTTCTGGCGCGTGACTACCCGTGTTGCGTCGAGAACCTATCGGTCTGGCTTGGTGCTGATTCGCCTACCCCGAGTCCCAGCCGCATCAAGCTGGCGTTGGCCTCAGCAAACTACATCGACGAGTCGGAACAAGGATCATTTGCGCCGGAGGTCAGGGATCGACTCTCCGAACTGAGTGACGGCCTAGAGGCGAACGCAAAAAGCTAGAAAAACGTCTGAAGTAAAAACCTCTGAATGATGCTTCCTGGAATCGGGCAGTGTGAGCGAGAATTCGAAGAATTTGGGAAGACGATGATCGAATTTTACCCGGTAGAGCCCAGGGCAGAAGAAGTTTTCGTTCGAAAATAAAGCCACAGGCTGCTTCCGATAAAAATCAGCGCAACTCCGATCAACTGGGGTTCGGTCAGTCCGAGCAGGACTTTTTCGTTTACTCGCCAATGCTCAATGACGATGCGGCCCGCACCGTTGAGGGCCAGATATTCGCCGAGCAAGAAAGGGCTCCGATCGCGCCGGAGCCAGAGAAACCCAGCTACTGGAATGAGCCAAGCCACTTCGTAGAGTTGAGTCGGATGTACGAGATCGAAGGTGGGCGGCGCGCCTTGGGGGAAGCTGACCGCCCAGGGGACATCGGTGACTTTCCCGTAGTCGTCTCCTACGAGGAAGCAGCCGACTCGGCCGAGAGACTGACCTATGGCCAAAGCTGGGGCTACTGCGTTTGCGAACCCCAGGGTAGAAACGTTGTGAAATCGGCAACCCAGCACCCCGGCGATGGTGCCTCCCATCAGACCCCCGTACCAAGTTATGCCCGCGCGTGCGAAGAGTAGATCGAAAAATGGGTAGCCTTCGCGTATCGACACGTCGATGGCGTAGTAGAGCTTGGACCCCACTACACCACCAATCATGATCCAGACCAAGAGGTTGGTCACGGGCTCTGGGTCGAGTCCCAGTTGCCGCATTCGAATGCTGGCGATCCAGAAGCCGACCAAAAACCCAAGCGACATCATGACGCCGAAGGTGCTGACTGTGTAGTTGATTCCCGGAATCGTAAAAAGTTCAGGATACATAGATCGTTTTAGAGACTGAGGGCCTCAGGAACTCCTTGAGTAATTTGGGGAGTGAACGCGGAACCCTAAAGTAAGACTCTGACGCGAGCAAGCCCAGCAGGGGCCGGGTATCTCGAGAGTTCTCAACGGTTGGGAAGCCTGACCCGGATGCAGCAGCCCAGCTCAGATTCTGATTCCGCCCATGCCCGGCCGCCATGCGCTTCGGCGACTTTCTGAACGATGGTCAGGCCCAGACCCCTGGCGTTTTTGCGAATTGCTGCCGAAGGTCCCGAGTAGAACGGCTCGAATACTTTTTCGGAATCTCCGAGGGGGAGACCTTGTCCGTAGTCGCGGACCGAGATGGTCTGGCAATCGTTCCGATTTTCGATGGTCACTTCGATTCGGCGGAGAGAACAATCGCCCATGTGTTCAATGGAATTGACAACGAGATTAGAGAGTATCCGGTACAGATAGGTCCGATCCGAGAATATCGGCGGACAGGCATCGGGGATCACGAGTTCTACGCCAAGTCTCTCGAGTCTTCCGCTCAGCTCCCCCTTGAGTTCGAGAAGTACGGACTGGCTATCGATCATCGTTCTGCAACTGGGATCGAAGTCGATTCGAGCGAGTTCAAGGAAATTATCGATCATCGTGCCCATTTCCCTCGCGCCGCGTTCGATTCGTTCGGTGAATCGACGACCTGATTCGTCCAAGGCGTCATCGTAATCGCGCCGAAGGAGTTGGGTGAATCCGAGCACGGATACCAGGGGCGAGCGTAAATCGTGAGCGACTCTATGTATGTATTCGTCAAGCCTCGAGTTTTCAATCTCTAATTCTTCGGCACGAAGAACGTGCCTTCCCAGGTTTCTGACCCAGGCCAAATAGCTAGCGCGGCTTCCCTCGCGCATTTTGAGGTGCCGTGTCGACAGCGAAACCCAAGCGGTACTGCCATCAGGTCGGGCGATCTGAAACTCCTGTTCCAAGACATCTTCGGCGCCCGATAGGCGGGCCAATCGCTTCGCCATTTGAGTTGAGAGGGAGCGGAAAATTGCCACCGGCTTTCCCGCTATCTGATTGGCATCCATCTGGAATAGGGAAGAGACCATCGGATTGACGTCGACCAGAAGTCCCTGGTCATCGATACTGAACGCGGCATCCGGAAACAATTTGAGCATCGAGCCGAGATCCCCGTCATCGGGATCCGTTGGTGTTGAGATCGCCGTTGGGTCCTCGGGCGGTAGAATGCAGATCGAGATCGGTTCTTCGGGTCGACCCGTAGCCCGAAGGAATTTCAGGTTCGACGTGAAGGTCGAGCCCGCCGGGGTGCTGAACTCGAAGCAGGACTCCACAGCGCCTTCGTGGGTTTCCATCTGTCCGATGATGAGCGCGATCTGGTCGCGAAGTTCTTGGCGGCTGGGTACATCCCATAGCTCTGCGAATAAGAAATCAATGGTTTTACCCAGATGGCGGCTGGGGTCATCGCAAAGTCTCTGACACGCTTGACTCATCCAGACGATCCGCCCTCGCGTATCGAACGCGAGGATCAGGGGATGGAGGCGTTCGAGTGCGCGGAGAAGCGCCACAGTTTCACTATCTTCAAATTGAAATTTGGAGGCGGGTAAAGCCATGATGCGGCCCTGTGAACCGGGTAGATAAAAGTCTTGTCGTCGCGCTTTAGCTCTGGACTTTGGCTGGGTGCCCAAGCAGTGGAGTGACGACCAAACCGCTGTGTAGCGAACCCACAGACTACCGAATCCCCCGGGAAATGAGCCGAAAGGAGTGGGCAAGGAAAAGGAGTTTTCTCGCGAAGTGTGCGCGGGCGCGTCTAGAGGGCGATGTAATTAGAAATCCGTACACATGTTCGATGGTTTCCGGCTCGGAGCGAGCCTATACTCGGTCAGTTGGTTGCACCGGATTCCCCCGAGGGGGCCTTGGTCGGCCCAGGGTTTGGGATCCAAAGAGCGAGACAGGATTGTCGGCTGGTACCCCCCAGAAATTGGCTCCGGCGCGGATGAACCGCGGCGCCGGAGGGACGCATTGTGGGTCCGGGTCTGGCTGTTGGAGACTCGGATTGGAATTTGGAAACACGAACAAATTGCGGGTCCGCAGGCGGAGCGTGGG
>DUCH01000036.1 GCA_012959865.1 Myxococcales bacterium
GAAGCGATGTACACCAACGACGGCTATCTGCAAGTAGAAGTTGGCGAGCCTCAAGTCGAAGCAACTAAAAAAGGGCTCTTCGTCACCATCGCGATTCGCGAGGGCCCACAATTTTTTGTTGGAAAAATAAATGTAAGTGGCGATGAGACAATGGATCTCGACGCGCTTCGTGACAAGGTCCAGTTGGCCGAAGGCAATGTGTTCAATCGCTCCTTCCTTGCCGCGGACGTTGAAATTCTCGAACGACACTATACGGACCGAGGATTCTTTTTGGCCAGTGTCCAGCCGGGCACGCGTATGAACCTGGAAGCCCGGCAAGTCGATGTCCAATTCGAGGTTGAGAAGGGGCCTCTCTATTTTATTCGGAATATCAACATTTCAGGCAATACCCGAACCATCGACCCCGTAATTCGCCGAGAGATGAAGGTCGTCGAAGGCCAACTCTATTCGGCTCATGGATTGAGGCTTAGCCAGGAGAGGATTCGCCGCCTGGGCTTTTTCGAAGACGCGGCCTTTGAGGCCCGGCCCACCGAAGACCCCTCGCAACTCGATTTGGATGTGAACGTGGTCGAGCGGCCGACGGGTTCCTTCAGCTTTGGCGCCGGATATTCCTCTCAGGATGGTCTGCTCTTTACCGCAGCTCTTTCGCAGTCGAATCTCTTTGGGCGCGGTTATTTTGTGAATCTGAGCGTGGACGTGGGGAGGCAGACGAGTCGCTATGTTGCATCGCTTTCTGATCCCTATTTCCTGGGAAGTAAGTTCAGTTTTTCCGGAAGTATTTTCGTAACCGATACCACCTTCGAGTCTTTCGAACAGTTTCAGCAGGGGATTCAGTTCTCTCTCGGACACGCGCTCACCGAGGATAATTCAGCCCGGGTCGCCCTCAATTATTCATGGCGAAGCCGCGAGGTGCGACAACCTGCCGGTGTCAATGCATCGGCGCCGATTTTCCGAGAACTTCTTCGTACAAGCGACACCGCGAGTATTCTCGGGCTATCCATGGTGCGCGATACTCGGGACGATCGTTACTCGGCTGTTCGGGGTACGAATTTTGGGGCCAATGTCGAGTACGCTGGCCTGGGCGGATTCTCACGCTTCCTCCGCGCCGAGATGCGGGGTTCGTGGTATATCACCGCGCCGTCGTGGATGCTGAAGCGTTCCGCTTTCGTCCTCAGTTCGCGCATGGGATACGTGTTGCCCTTGAATGAGATCTCTGACTGGGATCTGGCGGTCAATGATACGACCCTTTGTGAGGAGCCTGGGAGCTGCGAAAACGTCGGTCGGCTGGACCAGATAGATACAGACCTGACGCTCCCTCTCACGGAGCGATACTTCTTGGGCGGTATCGGAAATTTTCAGCTGCGTGGCTACAGGGCACGTTCCATTGGTCCGCGTCGGGCCATCTTGCAGCGCACAGGGTTCACGGGGGAGGGGAATCTCTTCCATCCCGTTGGTACGACGGTTGAATTCGATAGCGTCAATCAGAAGTTGATCGCGATCTGCAATGATGATGGAATATTCAGCCAGGGGAACCGCAACGGCAAGTGCAACGCACTGAATACCCAAGACATAGACGACTTCGAGGATATCTTCGAAACCGATGTCGTTGGCGGCAGTTCCTTCATTTCGTCGAGCATTGAGTACCGATTCGGAATTTCAGAGCAGATCGGTCTTCAGGGGGTTCTCTTCGTTGACGGAGGAAACGCCTTCTACGAGGGGCAAAATATGTTCGACGTCACACAATGGCGCTACGGTTATGGGGGCGGGGTTCTCTGGTTCTCTCCCTTTGGCCCCCTGCAACTCGTTCTGGGATTTCCAGTAGACCCAGGGGTTTTCGACGAGAGTCCAGTCTTTGAATTTTCGGTGGGTGGATTCGGATTGTAGATGCCGAGTATGAGAGGTTTTGGTCCCTCAGGGAGAGGGGTCAAAGCTCGAACCGATGAATCTCAAGCAAGGAGGAAATAGGTGAGTATCAACAAGGCAATTGTGATCGCGATCGCAGTTCTGGTTCTGGGGTGGGGGCTCGGTGCTGAAGAGCAGTCCGCCAAAATTGGGATCGTGGATATCGATCAGGCCATCGGGGCGACGGGTGCTGGCCAAGCCGCGAAGGAAGAACTCGACCAGAAAAAGCGCGAAGCCGAACTCGAACTTCAGCCGATGGTCAAGCGCTACCAGGAACTGGCAGAGGAGTACCAAAAAAAGCGCGTCGTCTTGAGCGATGATAAGAAGCGCGAAATGGAACTTGATATCACCGAATTGGGGAAGAGGATCGAACTCAAACAGTCCGAGGCGCAGAATCGTTTGCAGATGGATTTTGAACGCCTGATCACTCCGCTCCAGCAGCGGCTCGACAAGGCAGTGGGCAAGGTGGGCCGGGACGGCGGCTATTCGCTTATCCTGGTTCGTGGTCAGCCCCCGATTCTATATAGCCGCGAGGCTTTGGACATTACTGATCTGGTGATTGCACAGGTAGAGAAGGGCGAAGAGTGAATTCGGTCAATCGTCTCCGTGCGTCGGTCCAGGCCCTTTGTGCAGGGAGGCGAGCACGTGAAATCGCCGAGCAGGCCCGCCATGGTCTTGAGCCCTCTTCCGGGGACTCCCCGAGGAGAGCCCAGGAGGAAGTATGATTCACAGCATGACGGGGTTTGGCAGGGCTTCGTTTCAGATCGATGGCATTGGCTTTGATGTAGAGGTTCGTAGCGTCAACCATCGCCATCTCGATGTGCGACTTCGCCTTCCTCGGCAACTGGGCGACCACGAGACCGCGGCGAAGCAGTTGGTTCAAGAGCATGTTTCCCGGGGCAAGGTCGACATTAGTGTCAATCAGGTGGATGCCAAAGGCTCTGCTGGCGAACTCGAGGTTGATGTTGTTCTCGCAGAGCAATATGTGAAAGCGGCGCGTCAGCTCGGCGAGGCCCACGGGGTGAATGCCGAACTCGATGTCACGGCGCTGTTGACCCTGCCTGGGGTGACCCGGTTTGTCGAACAAACCCTGCCCGAGGCGGCCTTGGCGGCGGGGTTGATGGAGGGGCTCACTGCCGCGCTTACGGGACTCGTCGCCATGAGGGAGGCCGAGGGGGACAAGTTGGCCACCGAGTTTGGTCGTCGCTTGACGAACGTTACGGGGTTGATCGATGCTTTTGAGGAGCGCTCGGCTTTGGTGGTTGAGGCCGCCCGGGAGCGATTGCGGCGGCGTACGGATCAGATTCGGCAGGATACGGGCCTGGTGGATGAGGGTAGGTTGCACCAGGAGATCGTCATTGCGGCGGACCGTCTGGATATTACTGAAGAACTCGTTCGGCTCCGGAGCCATGTCTCTCAATTCGCTGACATCGTCTCGACAGCCGAAGTTTTCAAACCCGTCGGACGCCAACTGGACTTTCTTATTCAGGAAATGCTGAGAGAAGCCAATACTGTGGGCTCGAAAGCAAGCGACGCGCCTTTGGCCCACCAGGTTGTCGAACTCAAAACGGAACTCGAACGTCTCCGAGAGCAGGCACAGAACATTGCCTAGTGGCGATTCGACAGACAAGGGTAGGATCGCCGGAGAAGGTCCGGGCTCGGTTCCGACGCTGATCAGTATTGGCTACGGGAATTTGATTTCTGCATCCCGCGTGGTTGGAATCGTCTCCCCTCAGTCCTCGCCCATGCGGCGGCTTCGGGAGCAAGCCAGTAAGAGCGGAAAACTGATCGATGCGACAGAGGGCCGAAAAACGCGATCGATTTTGATCACCGATAGCGATCACATTGTGCTCTCCGCGATCAATCCCGAAACCATCGCTGCCAGGCTGAACCCAGAGGACGCCACTGGGAGCCGGACATAAGGTGAGTCGGGTCGGCATTCCATTTGTAGTCGCCGCGCCTTCAGGAACGGGTAAGACCACGGTTTGCCGGCGCGCCCTCGTGCTGGACGATCAACTCGAATTTTCTGTTTCGCATACGACTCGGAGTCCGCGTCAGGGTGAAGTGGAGGGTGTTGATTATCATTTTGTTAGCGCTGCGGACTTTCGGCGCATGGTCGAGGACGGAGCCTTCGTCGAACATGCGGAATACAGCGCGGAGAACTACGGGACCAGCCACGAAGCACTGCGCTTGCCTCTGGAAGAGTGGGGCCACGATGTGCTTTTGGAGATCGAAGTTCAAGGGGCTGCCCAGGTCCGCGAACGTCGTCCTGATGCTCGCTTTATATTCCTGCTCCCTCCAAGCTTGAGTGTTCTCGAAGCGCGGTTGCGCGGCCGGGGAACGGATAGTGACGTCGCAGTGGACAGGCGTCTGGCCATGGCGGATCGGGAACTCGAAGCGATTCGCTTCTTCGACTATGCGGTGGTGAACGACGATCTCGAAGTGGCCACAGCGGAGGTGCTCGAAATCATCGTTGCCGAGCGTTCGGGGGATGAGGAGCAGAGGGCCGCGGCGACGCACCGCCACGGGCGAGCCCGGGTCTTCGCAGCCTGGCGCCCGGGTCCCTAATCACACCCGGTTCCCTCCCCCCAGGCAGCCGGATTAGGGGGTTGGCCGGCGGTCCGTAGCGCGTTCGTTGGGTTCTGCGTTGCCAGCGGCTCTGTGCCCGGTTAATGTTGTTTCAAGTCGCTGATATCAAAGAGGAAATTAATACCCTTTGTTGCGCTTTAACGACATAGCCGACCGTGTCCTCGACTACAGCCCGAATGCGGATCTAGAACTGATGCAGAAGGCCTATGTCTTTTCGGCCAAGGTGCATGAGGGGCAAGAGCGCCTGTCGGGGGAGCCCTACCTCGTCCACCCCCTCGAAGTTGCTGGGATCCTCGGCGACTTGCGGATGGACGATGTCACGATTGCGTCGGCGCTTCTCCATGACACGCTTGAAGATACTCTGACCACCCGCGAAGAAATTCAGCGACTTTTCGGCGAGAAGGTGGCCTTCATTGTCGATGGTCTGACGAAAATCGCCAGAATAGAATTTACCTCGGCGAGAGAAAGACAAGCGGAAAACTTCCGAAAGATGTTGATCGCGATGTCTACGGACATTCGCATTCTCTTGATCAAGCTTGCCGATCGCCTCCATAATATGCGAACCCTCGAACACCTCGGAGAAGAATCGGCCCAACGGATCGCCCAGGAAACCATGGAGATCTATGTGCCGCTTGCTCATCGTTTGGGAATTCGATGGATGATGCAGGAACTCGAGGAGTACTCCTTTCGCGCACTGCACCCCCAGGCAGTCGAGGAAATTTCACGCCAACTGGTTGGAAGTCGCGACGAGCGCGCGCGATACGTTGAGGAAATGATCGACTCGATTTCATCCACTCTCGAAGCGGGCGAACTTCGTGCTGATGTGAAGGGTCGTCTGAAGGAAATCGCATCGATTCACCGAAAGATGCATGCGCAGGGTCTAGACGTAGATCAAATCTACGATGTATTGGCTTTTCGTGTGGTGATCGATGGCCCGTCTGAAAGTTGTTATACGGCCCTGGGCTTGATTCATGCTAGGTGGCGCCCGGTGCCTTCACGCTTCAAGGACTATTTGGGCAATCCGAAGCAAAATGGCTACCGGTCGCTTCATACCACGGTGATTGGCCCCTACGGAGAACGGGCAGAAGTGCAGATCCGGACCTCCGAGATGGATCGTGACGCTGAGTATGGAATTGCCGCGCACTGGAAGTATAAATCGGCAGGACAAGGTGAAAATGAGGAAGACCAGAACCGGTTTTCCTGGCTCCGGCAGCTTCTTGAGTGGCAGCGCGAGTTGTCAGATCCCCACGAGTTCCTTGACACCGTCAAGATGGATCTGTTCCCCGGCGAAATTTTTGTTTTCACCCCTCGCGGTGAAGTGATCAATCTTCCGCGTCGGGCAACTCCGATTGATTTCGCATACGCGATTCACAGTGAAATCGGGAATGAGTGTTCGGGTGCTCGGGTGAATGGAAAGATGGCTCCGCTTCGACAAGTTCTGATCGACGGCGACACTGTTGAAATCACGACCAGCACAAATCAATTCCCCCGGAAAGATTGGCTTGAATTTGTCGTTTCGGGGAAGGCGAAAAATCATATTCGCCACTCGATCAGGGTCAACGAGCGGGTGAGGTCGATTCAATTGGGGCGCGAAATCCTGGCTCGTGAGTTTCGCAAGGCTGGCATTTCGCTGACAAAGCTGGCCGCGAGCGGTGAGCTTGATGTACTCGCTGCTTCCCAGATCAAGGGCGCAAAGCAGGATGATCTTTTCGCAGCAGTGAGTTATGGAAAAATTCCGGCGAGTCGGTTCGTGGCTCTGATCAAAGGGGAAGTCGCCCAGGAACCCAAGCCGTCCGAGTCGTCCGAGCCTTTCCAGGAACGATTCCGAAGCCTTTTCCGGAAACGTCAGGAACCCGAGGACCGAGGGGGGAGTGGCATTCTGGTGGGGGGAGTGGCCGACGTGATGGTGCGCTTCGGTGGCTGCTGCGATCCGCTGCCTGGGGATGATGTTCTGGGCTTCGTAACTCGGGGCCGGGGGGTGACCGTTCATGCTCGGGGCTGTGCGCGGGTTTTCGAGCTCGATCCTGAGCGCCGAATTGATGTGCAGTGGGACGCCGAGAAGGCGGTTCCCCGGAAGGTCAGTATTCGCATTACGTCTCGAGACAAAACTGGAATTCTCGCGAAGATCACGAATGCGATTTCCGCGGCTGGGATTAATATCTCCGCGGTCAAGGTCAACGTCGATGAAAAGGATCGTGCGGTTCAGATCTATGAATTGTGGGTCGGCAATACGAAGACCCTCAATGCAGTGATGAAGGAACTTTCAAGGGTCAAGGGCGTTCTCTCCGTAGATCGCATACGGGGCTGACTGAGAGCGGGGAAGTAGTTCCCTCGACGCAGAAAAGGACTGATGATGGCGACTGCAGATATTCCGTTTGAGACGCTGCCCGAAATGGCAGCCAGTGAAGTTTCGGAGGTCTGGCTTGGACACTTGACTTCCCTTTTGATTCCCTTGACGGCACTGGCTTTCGTCTGGACGGGTCCGCACGCTTGGTACAACGCACTGCTCTTTATTGTTCCTCTGGCGATCTTTACATGGATTGATTCTCGGCCTCTATACGAGCGCAGGCAGCCGGTTGAAACTCTCCCGTCATGGCCCTTCGACCTGCTCGTCTACTTGTTGGTGGGGGTCCACTTTTTGATCCTCGTGGGCCTGATTCGACTCTTTACCGAGCAGGCTCTCTTTTCGATGGACGCGGCGATGATCCTCGTGCTCGTGGGCGGCAATTCGGGATTTTCGATCATCACGGCCCACGAATTGATTCATCGCCAGGGGCCGAGACAACGCCTGTTGGGGAGGCTTCTGCTCTGCACTGTGCTCTATGAACACTTTTACACCGAGCACCTGCGCGGCCATCATCTGCGGGTGGGCACATCCGAGGATCCCGCAACGGCCCATTTCGGGGAGACGTATCGATCGTTCTGGCGTCGCACGGTGCCCGCCCAGTTTAGGAGCGCCTGGCGATTGGAGGCGGAACGCTTGGGGGATCGCCAAATGAGTCTCTTGGATCGTCGAGTTCTCGGCAATCGAGTCCTCCAAGGGCTTGCAGTGGGCTGGGGGGTTGCCTTCGCGATTTTCTACTTCTTTGGGCCGGTGGCCTTCGTGGCCTATTGCCTCCAGGCGTTCGTCGCCGTTCGTTTGCTCGAAGCCGTCAACTACTTCGAACATTGGGGTCTCAGGCGAAAGGGCAGTCGGGTTCAGGCTTCGGACTCATGGGATACCTATTCTTGGTTCACCTACTACGGGCTCGTCGGACTTTCTCGGCATGCGGACCACCACGCCCAGCCCATGCGTCCGTATCAGCAACTTCGGGTTCGAAGCGGAGCGCCCGTTCTGCCGGTGGGCTACTTGGCGTTGGTCGACATGGTGATCGGAAAAAATTCTGAATTTATCGCGCTCGCCACCGAAGAGTTGCGGGCACGGGCCTTGGGGCCCTTTGATCGTGGGTCCGAGGCTGAACCCGAATTTCCGCCTCCGCCCCTCACGGCGACCCCCGCTCCCGGACATTCGCGCCTCGGCAAGTTCTGGGCCGGCCTTTCGCCCTGGCTCCGATGGTCGACTGTGGTCGGCGGAGGACTGCTCGCGGTTACCGTGGGCGCCGCTCTGGAAGCTGGCGGATTCGACTCCCTCCCGGAGATTCTGATCGCGAACGCCTGGATCACTGGCATCATCGCGGCTTCCCTGGGGTTTCGATCCTGG
>DUCH01000037.1 GCA_012959865.1 Myxococcales bacterium
GCCACGAAAACCCCGGGAAGCTTTTTCTGCCAGCCCCAGGCCGAGGCCATGAAGCTTCCGTTCATTTCATGGCGGCAGCCCACCACCTTGAGCCCCTCGCTCTGGCCGCCGGAAAAGAGTTCGATCATCGGCCCGGCCACGACGCCGAACAGGGTATCGATGCCGCATTGTTTCAACTGGCGGGCGGCGAGCACGCCGCCGTTTACCTGAGCCATGGGATCTCCCTGTCCTGGATTTGCACCGTTTTCGGTTCCCGTTTACGGTTCCAACGGGTAACACGCTCGCCGGAGGCTGGCACCGGGCGGCCGGGAGCGGCCGACAAAGGCCTCGGGCCGGGGGCAGGAGAGCAGCGGGGGCGCTATACGGTCCAGCGGGTCGGCGGCGCGCGACCGAGAGGCCGGCCCCCGAAGCCGAGGAGAACCCATGGGACCCACCACGAAAGCCTTCTTCCTTTTGCTGACTCTCGCGGGCAGCGTCGCCTGTGAATCGAATTGCGAACGGGCCATTCGCCAGTTCCTGGCGGAATCTTGCCGCCGAGACGCGATCGCCGGTTCGCCGGGCGCGAGCAAAAACTGCCCCGGCCACCCCGACTACGAGTTGATTCGCCTCAAGGGTGTGATCACCTGCGAGTCCGGGGAGCGCTGGGGGAGTTGAGCGCCGGGCCCAGACCGCCCCCGGTTCCAGTGCGCGCGCGCCGTGGGCGCGGGACCCGTCGAGGAGCGGCGGGCTCTAGGTGCGGCGGGCAATGTACTCCGCGTAACCGTCGGCGATTTTCCTTAGATCGGGATCCTTCTCGAAGAGCGGCTCGAACTTGCTCCGAGCTTTTTCACGCTTCGCCGGGATGTATTCGGTGGGCCAGAAACCTTCGTGGGGCTCGTAGCCGCTCAGCACGTTTCGGGCGACGGTGGCCTTGTGAACTTCGTCGACCCCGTCGGCAATTCCCATGGTGGGGGCGCTCGCGTACATCGCCTGGATGGGCGTAAGATTCGTGGTTCCCAGAGATCCCAGAATGTGCAGGGAGTTGAAGGACACCTCGCGCAGAACCTTGGCCATGCTGTATTTCACCGCCGCGATATCCGTTCGGGTTTCGCGGAGGCTCGAGTTGTCGATCTTCCACGCGGTCTCGAGCACGTAGAGGCGCAGCATCTGAATGGCCGCGTAGGAGTCGGCGATTTTCTCCTGGACCATCTGGTGTTCACTGATGATCTTTCCGTGCGACTCCCGGCTGAGCGCCCGCTCGCACATCATGTCGAGGGCCAGTTTGCACTGGGAAATGGTTCGCATGGCATGATGAATCCGGCCGCCCCCGAGCCTGCGCTGGGCGAGCACCCGGGCGCCGTCTTCGGGGCCGAGGAGGTGATCGAGGGGAACATGGACATCGTTGTACTTGATGTGGTTGTGGGTCCGGGGCTCGGGCATGATTTCCACGCCCGGGCTGTTGCGCGGCACGACGAACATGCCGTTGGTGCACATCACGAAGAGAATATCGGCGGCTTTGCCCGCGCTGGTGAACCACTTTTCGCCGTGAATCACCCATTCATCGCCCACACGCACGGCGTGGGTCTTGAAAAGTCGGGGGTCAGAGCCGCCCTGGGGTTCGGTCATCGAATAGGCCGACCAGATCTCCTGGTTGAGCATGGGCTTGAGCCAGCGCTCCTTCTGCTCGTCGGTCCCATAGGCGGCGAGCATCTCCATGTTCCCCGTGTCGGGTGCAGCGGCGCCAAAGATCTGCGGGGCCGACCCATAGCGGCCCAGGATTTCGTTGAGGAGGCCGAGTTTGAGTTGTCCGAATCCGGGTCCGCCCAATTCCTTGTCCAAGAAGAGCGCCCAGAGTCCCTGCTTCTTGACCTCATCTTGCAAGGGTTTTACAAGGGCTTTGATTTTTGGGTTTCGCGATCGGACCGCATAGGGGAAGACGAGATCGAGGGGCTCGACCTCGGTTCGGCAGAATTCCTCCACCCAGTCAAGCTTCGCTTGGAACTCCGGTTCAGTCGAAAAATCCCAACCCATCGTCAAAAATTCCTTTGCAGTAGCCCCTGCTGGGGGGCTCCGCGTTCTTGGCCGGCGGCGATCGCGGGGTTCGCTGGCGGTTGTCTGGGTGTGCGGTGCGCGAAGGAAAGAGCCTACAGTTTTGCGCGATGGCCCACCAGCGCCGAATCCCGGCCCGCCAGCCGATCCTTTTCCTTGGGGCCGCGCATGCTCTCGCCGGGACCCGCCCGGACCGGGCCTGCCCCGCGCCCCTTCAGTCGAGCCACTCGAGTTCATCGCCGCGATGGATGCGTCCGGCTTCTTCCACGGCGGCATAGAGGCCGAGGTTGCCGCGGTTTTCACTCACCAGAGCGCGCATGACCTTCGGATCCTTGGGCAGTTCCTGAAAGCCGCGCGTCACCATGACGCACCGCGGGCAGCCGATCTCCATGCGCAGAATCGCCGAGCCGATCCGAACTCGTCGCCCCTCCCAGGCGGACTCGGGGAAGGGGTCCGGGGTCTCCGGGTCGTCGACCAGGAGGTTGGGACGAAAGCGGCGCACGTCGAAGCGCGAGTCGGCGCTTGTCGCCTGCATGCTCGCCAGAGAATTGCTGGTGAGCAGGAGCAGGGGAAAGGCATCGAAATATGTCCCGGGCGGGCATTCGTTGGCCAGCAACTCCGGGGGAAACACGCCCAAATCGGGCAGGGGTTCGTCGGGTTCCCGGCCGAACAGGCTTCGCAGTTCGGTCTCCATGTCCGCGCTGTCCGGAGCCCCTCGCTTGTAGTGGTCGGCGTTTTCTGCGGCCACCAGGGGCCACAGGGTGACCGGGTGGTCCAGGGCATCCGAAAGGCGTTGGTGAATTCCTTCATCCCCGGTATTTCCCGTCGAGCCGTCTTCGAAACGAATCGTGGCGGGGCTCGAGTCCTGGGCGGAGGGTGTCGCGGGATACTCGGCGGCGAGCTTCATCAGGCCCGCAATTTTTCTTGCGCCCCCGATTCCGCCGCGCACCTCGTCGCGCACCGCCCAGGCGCGGTCTCCGGCGACGCCCCGATCCGTGACCTCGGTGGCCTCGAGCCTTTCCCCCGCCATGCTCTTGACCGGGTACCGCCAGATCGTGCGAACGCGTGCCAACCAATTTCTCCTTGTTGCGCGGGTGCGCGGGCCGAAGGCTACTCGATGGAAGTTCCCTCGGCTCGCGCCGGTCCCCCACGACACGGTCGCGCCCGGGCGGTCAGAGACAGGCGGGCGCCACGGTGTCCAGCACCGAGACGCGTTCGCCCCGTCGGCACTCGGGGTAGTAGTCCCAAACCGCATGGTGCTGGGTGCAGCGATTATCCCAGAGCGTCATCGTGTCGGGTTCCCATTGGACTCGGCAATGGAGCCGGGGGGTCGTCGCGACGTGGTCGAAGAGCAGGTCGAGGACGCGTCGGCTCTCCTGGGAGGTGAGGCCCTTGATGTGCGTGGTGAAGCCGCTGTTCACGTAGAGGACGCGCGCGCCGGATTCGGGGTGGACGGTCACCACCGGGTGCTCGGTTTTCGCAAAGCCGCCCTCGGGCGCCTTTGCCTTGTAGGCGCCCACGTAGGGGAGGGCCCCGTCGTGGACCGCGCTTAGGCCGCTCAAAAATTCCTTCATGGGGTCGGAGAGCAATTCGTAGGCGAGGACCATGTTGGCGAAGAGGGTGTCGCCACCGCCGCCGCCCGGAGTTTCGTGGATCCGAAGGATCGAGCATTTCGGCGGGATCGCATCGCAGGTGACGTCGGTATGCCAGCCGTCCCCTGCCGTGTAGGCGGAGTCCGGAGTGGTGATCACCGGAAGGATCTCGGGGTCTTCGCCTCGCATGCCCACCTTGTGCATAGGATGGGAGTGCAGGCGGCCGAAACTCCGACCGAAGGCCTTGTGCTCGTCCCGGCTGATGGCCTGGTCGCGGAAGACCAAGACCATCCAGTCCTGGAAGGCCGCGTCGAGTTCTCGGGATTCCTCCGCGCTCAGGGCCTTCGAAAGATCGAGTCCGCGAATTTCCGCGCCTATGTGAGGGGTTAGGCGGGTGAGTTCGAAAGTCGAGTACTCCACTCGCTTCAGCGGGTGTTCGCTGTGCTTCTGGGTTTCGGCCAGCATGGCTCTTCCTGTTCTGGGGCGGTGTGGGCTTCGCCGATCCGGGTGCATCGGGCCCGATCGGCTAGCGGGCCCCAGTATGCCACGAATTGGAGATCGGCAGGAATGGTTTTTCCTCGACTCCCCGAGCTTCAGCGCCCAGGGGCGTCCAAAGCACGCGTTGCCCCGGGCTGGCCGATTTCTTAGCCTATTCGCTTCGCGTTTTTTGTTGCCCGCAATCGCTCCCGGCCATTCCGGACGGGAACAACCGCCCAGGAGCTCCCATGCCCAAAGCTGCCCATGGAAAAATCGAACTCGAGTATGACATCTTCGGTTCCAACGACGACGAACCGCTCCTGCTCATTATGGGTCTGGGCGCCCAGATGGTGCTTTGGGACGAGGGCTTTTGCGAAAAACTCGCTGCCCGGCGGCACCGGGTCATTCGCTTCGACAACCGCGATATAGGTCTCTCGACCTGGCTCGACGATCTCGGGATTCCCGACGTCGCGGCCCTGATGGCGGCGGGGGCCCGGGGCGAACCCATGCAGGTGCCCTACACCCTCGACGACATGGCGGACGACGCGGTGGCGGTGCTCGATGCCCTGGGGATCGATTCGGCCCATATCTGCGGCGCCTCCATGGGGGGGATGATCGCCCAGGCCGTGGCCATTCGGCATCCCGGGCGCGTTCGAAGCATGACATCGATCATGTCGACCACCGGCAACCCCGCAGTTCCCCCGGCCAGCCCCGAGGCCATGGCGGTCTTGATGGATCCCATGCCCGAGGATCGCGACAGCGTGATCGAACGATCGGTCAAGAGCGACGGCATCATCGGATCCCCGGCATACCCCGCGGACGAGGCCTACCTGCGCGAGCGCGCGGGAATGCTCTTCGATCGAGCCTTCCACCCGGCGGGCAGCGCCCGGCAGATGGTCGCCATCCTGGCCCACGGAAATCGTGGCCCGGCGCTTGGGAAAATCGACATCCCCACCCTGGTCATTCACGGCAAGGCCGATTCCCTGGTGCCCGTGGAGGGCGGCATCGACACCCACGAATCGGTCCCGGGCTCGGAGTTGATGCTCATCGAGGGCATGGGGCACAACCTTCCCCCGGAAATCTGGGACGAGATCGTCGCCGGTATTGCGGGGCTCACCGCCCGGGCCGGCCAAGCGCAATAAGTTCTGCCCCGGGGTCGTCGACCCGTTTTGATTCACCCACTGCGCCCGGCTTCGTTGGCTACGAGGAGCGGGGCAACCGACAGGAGAAAAAAAGCAATGATCGGATACGTGACGATTGGCACGACGGACATGGAAAAGGCCAAGGCCTTCTGGTGCGAACTTCTCGAGCCCTTGGGGGCCAAGCTGCTGATGGACATGGGACGCATCGCGTTCATCGGCGAGGCCATGGACAAGCCCATCTTGGCGGTCTGCATTCCCCACAACCAGGAGACCCCGGATCACGGCAACGGCAATATGCTGGCCTTTCCGGCGGGCTCGCGGGAAAAGGTCGATGAACTGCACGCCCGGGCCATGGGGTTGGGGGCCAGCGACGAGGGTGCTCCGGGCGAACGGATGCCCAGCTTCTACGGCGGCTACTTCCGGGATGCCGACGGCAACAAGGCGGTCTTCTACCAGATGGGTTGAAACGCCCGCTGGGCGTGGAATCAAGAAGCAACCCCGGGTGAACTTGTCGGCGCGTCCGGCAGCCCCGGGGTTTCTTCTGTTCCGGCCGGCGGGGTGCCGCAAAAGCGGCGCCCGACGGACATCTGGATCGATGCCGCGGGCGCAAGCAAAACCCGATGGGGCCGGCGCCCCGGAACGCTTCCGGCGCTCAGGGGCGGGAGACCACCTCGACCGGCGATCCGACCGCGACTTCGCCGGCTTCGATGATTCGCCAATGGATGCCCCGACGGTTTTCCGGACGGGTGGCCGGGGCCGAGACAAAGACCAGCGCATCCTGACCGAAGCGCCCCTTGAATTTTCGGCACCCGTTGTGGGGAAGCGGCGTGACTTCCACCAGGGCCTCGCCGACCCGGACCCGGCTTCCGGGTGGCAGACTCGCCGCCGTGATGTCGAGGTCGACGAAGAGGTTGTCGCCGAAATGCGTTAGGGGCTGACCCGCCGCGATGAGTTCGGCGATGTCCATGCGAATCACCGTCGTCTGGGCTCCGGGGTCGCGTGGGGGGCGCCGATTCCAGCCATCGCCGGGGACACCTTCCTCCAGCGTCAAGCGCGCGCTCTCCGGCGTTTCTCGCTCGCCATTGGGCAGCCGGCGAACGATCAGGGTGAGGGTTCCCCGGTCTCGGGGTGGCGTGGCCAGGGATTCGAGGCCCGCGTTCAAGTCCGCGAGGGAGAGATGCTTGGACGGATCGCCCTCGGGTCCATAGGCTTCGGCTTTCAGTTCGGTTTCGCCTTCGGTCATGTCGACTCCTCTTGCTGTTCCCAATTTCGTTTGCCCTCTTCCCTTTGCTCTCGCTCTTCACTCTCGCTCTTTACTCTCGCTCTTCACTCGGGTTCTGGCTCTTCACTCGGGCTCGCGAGTTTCTCTCGGGCCCGCGCTCGGTGCCTGCTCGGACGCCCGAGTCTGATTGGGGTATTTATAGCGGCTCGTGAAAGGAGGACACCCATGCCGCATTGGAGCAGCGCTTCGGCGCGGGGGCCGCATGAAGGACATGATCAAGCGCAGCGGGGAGAATATCGCCGTTGTGGAGGTGGAAGGGGTTCTCGCCGAACACCCCGGCATTGTCGAGGCCGCCGTGGTCGCAGTGCCCGACAAGCTGCGATAAATGCTTCATCGCCTACGTGGACGACTTTCTGCGGACACCCTCCAACAAAATCGCAAAGAATAGGTTGGTGACAGGTGGGTGATCGATTGATGGAGGCGGCTGCCGACTTGCGCGCAGAAGCCTACGATCGGCGCGACGCGATGTGGCGCTAGCCGACCTGATGAGCGAGCCGATCCGATGAGCTACCCGATCTGATGAGCTACCCGATCTGATGAATAGGCGCGCCTTGGGCAACCATGATCGGCTGGATGCGTTCAAAGACCGTTGTGTAGCGATAGAAGGGCACGCGCGGGAAGAGGTGGTGGACCGAATGGTAGTTCTGCCAGAGCCATAGCCACGTGATCGGCGCGTTCACCCAACCCGGAAAAAGAAGGGTCGAGGTGTCGAGGTAGCGGCCGTGGCCCGTGTTGGGGTGGTGAACCGCAACCGCAAAAAAAGTCACGATGATCAGGTTTCCGACAAGGTTCGCGAAGACCGTGAGCATGAGGGCTTCGAGAGGAAAGCCCGCTACGGCCAGGCCCAATCGGCCCGCGACGATCACGAACATTTCGGCGCTTGCTTTAACGCGCTCCTCTCGGGTGGTTGTTGGCCAGGCGGATGACCAATAGAACGTGTACTGCTTTACGATACTGCGCAGGCTGGCTACGGACAGCGAACCGAGATTCGGCCGACCCGAAATTGCCAGCACCATATCGGGATCGTCTTCGGGGTCGTTGGTCTTGCGGTGGTGAGCCAGATGTTCCGCGCGATGAATCGTCAAGGGAATCGCCATGATGAAGCCGGCTATCATGCCCAGGGTTTCGTTGTACCAACGGGTGGGCTGCCCAAAGCCCGAGATATTCGAGTGAACCGCTTCGTGCAGGACGGTGTAGGCCGCGTAGACGAGTAGGCTGCAGATCCCGAACCCGGCGGCCATCCCCAATCGGCCGATAGACACGGCAGCGATCGTGCCCGCGTACACGGCCGCGACGCCGATCGCGAAAGCGATGGTGGGCCAAGCGACTCCGCCCACCGAGGGCTTGGCCAGGCGCATGGCCTCTCGATCGAGTTTTAAAGAATCAGGATTAGTGGCCATATTTTTTTCGAATTTTCCTACTCTCTCGTTTCTCTTTTTCGCGGCTTCCGGACGCCGTTCTTTTCGACCGCTGGGCCCAGTCGCTGGGCCCAGTATAGTTGTGCTGCAAGGACGGTCCAATTGGACCCGGCGGCCTGGGCCACAACACGCCGGGCTCCTGGGGGTTTCTCCTCAGCCTTGTAGGGCCTCTTCCAC